>JBAZCN010000037.1:0-26278 GCA_041655035.1 Porticoccaceae bacterium
TTTTTTCGAACGGTAGATATGCTTGCGCGACTGGTGCAGCGTGGCCAGGGGATCGGGCTTGAGGCTGGTGGCCAGATACGATTCGATGCCCAGCCCCGCCGCCCCCGCTTCGGCGATCATCCACTGAAAGGGAATGTCCGACAGCAGGCAGCCGCTCTTGTCCGGCGCATAACTGCCGCCGATATTGCTGTGCACGCCGGCGAACCATACCTGCCGCAGATCGAGGCCATCGCGGGTCTCCCAGAGGGTGGGCTCGAAGTCGGAGCGCACCTCGTCAATGGCCAGGGCGTGGCGGGCGGCGCGGACATTGGGGCCGATCTTGGTATCGTAGAACTCGTCCTTCTTGTCGAGCAGGCCCATGAAGGAAAAGGGTATGCCGAGGGCGCCGACAGTATCCCAGGCGCCGACGAACGCCACCTCGCGCTGCGGGTGGGAATGGCTGTGGCGGAAGGCAACAGCCCTGTCCCCGTCGGGGTGGCAATCCTTGCGGGGATTCTTGTACAGGTCGAAGGCGGCCTGTACCAGGCGGGCGTCGGGACGCTTGAGAATGCCGCAGTTGTAGATCAGCCCGCACAGGCTGCGGATGGTGTAGGCCCCGCGGCTGAAGCCGAACAGGAAGAGTTCATCGCCCGGCGAGTAGTTCTGCACGATGTAGCGATAGTCGTCCATGATGTTCTTGTCGAGCCCCCTGCCGGTGGCGCCGCCGATTACCGGATCGTAATAGGAACCGATGCCCCAATCGTAGAACACTTGCTGGGGAACCCCGTCGGGCCCCAGGGGATCGATCGCCCGGGCGAGCTTGAGCACATTGGTGGGGTGGTCCTTGGCGATATCCTCTTCGGGCCGGTTCCAGGTGCCATCGGCACAGATGACGATGCGTTTCATGGGCCTTCTCTCCTTGCCGGGCGGTGCTCAGGCAGAGCGCCGCCCGTCTGACCACGACCTTATACAGTCTTCCGGGGCCGGCTGGCAAGCGAGCGCTCGCGCTGTCCCGACAGCCACTCACTGCAAGCGTCGATGGCGGTGCACCGGCATGTCGCGCCGCAACAGGCGCAGGCGCTCCAGGTCGATATCCGCCATGGCGTAGCCCTCGTCATTGGCGAGGCTGGCCACCACCACGCCCCACGGATCGACAATCAGCGAACCGCCCCAGGTGGGCCTGCTCGGGTGGTCGCGATCCGCCAGATCGGCGGCGATGACATAGCAGAGGTTCTCCACCGCCCGCGCCCGCAACAACAGCTCCCAGTGAGCGCGGCCGGTGGCGGCGGTAAACGCCGAGGGAACCGCGAGAATCTCCGCCCCCTGGGCGGCCAGCGCCCGGTACAGCTCGGGAAACCGCAGATCGTAGCAAACGCTGAGCCCCAGCCGTCCCAGGGGGGTGTCGGCCACCACCACATCGCCGCCGTGGCGGTAGTCGTCGGATTCCCGGTATTGCCTGCCGGTCTCGGCGACATCGACGTCGAACAGGTGGATCTTGTCGTAGCGGGCGACCTCGACACCATCGGGCGACACCAGCAGCGATGCGGCAAAGGGCTTGCCGCCATCGCCCAGCGGCAGGGTGCCGCCGAGCAGCCACAGGCCGTGGCGGCGCGCTTCGCGGGCGAGGAACGACCGTGCGGGTCCGTCGCCGGCGGCCTCCCGGGCAGCGGCGGCAGCCGGCTCGCGGCAGCCGTAGTAGGCAAAGTTTTCCGGCAGCACGGCGAGCACGGCCCCCGCCTCCGCGGCGCGTGCGAGCCAGTGGGCGCAAGCGGCGAGGTTGCCCTCCAGGCCCTTGTCGCCCCTGATCTGGATAACGGCGGCTTTCATGGCGACGGCTCCTCGTTGGGCATTTTCGGCAGCGAATCGACAGCGGTCTCGAGGTCGGTCTTGTCGCTGAATATCTTGTCGACCTCGAGGTCGGGGTCATCCCATGAGCCGGTTACCCGATAACTGAGACTCGACAACTGGTCGACCTGCTTCTTGAACAGCTTGCCGGTAAGGTACACCCCGGCGGCGGCCGGCAGGCCGCCCAGCACACCCGCCACCCAGGGCAGGTTGGTGCCCACCGGCAGCGTCGCCACCAGCCGGGCGTCCAGTTGCTCATTGACCATGTCGGCGCTGCCCAGCAGGCGGATCTTGCCCGATGGCATGGTGGCGACGATGGGCTCGTCGAACTGCACCACCCCGCTGTTGAATGCCAGGCCGCCTCGCAGGTGGTCGAAACTCACTCCCTGGTTGAACAGGTCGGAAAAATCGAAGCGCAAGCGCCGCAACCAGGTATCGAAGTTGAACAGCCCGACCAGTCGCAGGAAGGTATTGGTGGGCACGCCGGTGGCCCGGTAGAACTGACCGCCCTCCAGGTCGATGCCGATGTAACCGTCGAGCAGCGGCGCGGCAATCTGCCACGGCTGCGCCGGCCACTGCAGTTCGACCTGGAAGGCCGCCTCCTTGCTGTCCAGGACCCTCGGCAACTGCCAGTTCGCCAGGGTCGCGGCGAAGTTGTTGACCACCAGGGCAGCGGAGAACCGGCTCAGGTGGCGCTCATCTTCCAGTGTCCACTCCAGGGTGCCGTCTTCGAGGCCGATGCCCCGCAGGGTGCCGCGGAGGGCGTCGAACCGCACCCCCCCGGCGATCGGCGACGCCAGGAAGGCAAAACTGCCCAGCTCCCGCTCGCCGAGGCTGATCCGCTCAGCGGCGAAATCGAGGGCGGGCACCGCATCGGGCATGAAGCCGTCGAGCAGCCCGGGCGCAACCCCGACATCCTCGCCCTCCGGGTCTCCGGCCTGTTGCGCGACAGCCTGATCCTCGTCCTTTGCACTCTCCGGCAAGCGCAGGTGATCGAGGCGCAGGACGGTGCGTTCGCCGCCGGTGACAACCTCTCCGGCGGCGCGCTCGCTGTCGACCTGCAGCCGCCAACGATTGCCATCTTCCAGGGCGCCCTTGACGCTTGCCGCGCCGAGGCTGAAGGCGCCCAGCGCCAGCTCGCCGAAATGCAGGTCGAGATAAGGCGCCAGCTGCGCCGCGCCGCCATCCCCCGTCCCGGCCTCGACCGGAGCGAGCAGCGCCCGCCACTCGTTCCAGTCGAGGCGCGGCACTGAGCCGCCGATCCGCAGGCCGCGGCCGGCAGGCAGTTGCGGCTGCCCGCCCAGCAATTCGATGGCGCCTCGGTAGAAGACACCGTCACGCTGCTGCCACACCGCCGCCAGTTGTTCCCCCAGGGCGCCTTCGATACGCAGGTCATCGCCCTCGAAATACACTCGGGTAACCAGCGGGCGCGACTCGGCAGCGGGCTTGCCGAAAGGGTCGGGAAGAGCGATGGCGATACCCTCGAGATCCGACTCGAGCTCCATCACCGGCGGCTGGCCACTGTCGGCGGAGGGGATATCCACCCTGCCGCCGATCGCCGCGGCACCCTCGAACACGCCCTCCAGTCCCCTGAGGTAGCCGGCGACACCGGCGACGTCCACCCTGCCATCGAGCTCGACGACCGTGCCGCCGCCGGCGCTTCCATGGACTGTCGCCGCCAGGGGCTCGCCGAGGAAAAAACCGTCGAGCCCGGCGCTGGACAAGCCATCCGCCAGGGTGTAACGCAGCTCGCCGCTGATGGCGTCGATATCGACGGCGGTGCCCGGCAATGACAGGCGCGCATCGTCGAAGGTCACCGCCACATCGTAGCGCTGCCGATCCCGGCTGGCGCCGAGGGGGATGGCGAGGTTCAGGGCGACCTCGCTGGCGCCGCTCAGCTGCCAGCGGCGCAGGTTATCGAGCCGCCCGCCCACCGGCGACTCGACCAGGACCGCCAGGCCATCACCGGCATCGGCGCGGGCCTGGCCGTCGACGGTCAACAGGGCTCCACCTTCCGCCTGGGGACGCAACCGCGCCCGGCCGTGACGCAGGCCGGCGCTGCCCACCATCGCGCCATCGGCCCAGACATCGAGAGCGGTATCGGCGACCCACAGGGTAGCGGACAGCGCCGACAGCGGCGGCCAGCCCTGCTGGTAGTCGAGATTGCCGTCCTCGATCCGGGCATAGACCTGGATGGTGCGCCCGTCGTGGTTGTCGGCGTGCAATGATCCGCGCCAGATAAACCCGGCCTCCGGTATCCGCGCCGCGCCGATACTGGCGGCGAGCCAGGCTTTCAGGTCGGGCTTGAGCACCTTCGGCAGATAGCGGTCGAGGTAACGGGAATGGCTGTTTCTGAGCGCGACCATCAGGGTCATTTCAGGTTCGGCCAGGCCTTTGCGGGTGGGTATGTCCAGGTAGAGGTAGGCGGTGCCCTGCCCCTCGTCGCCATCGATGGCGATCGGGCCACTGTTGACCCTCACCTGGTGGCTGTCGCGGCGCCACTGCCAGTCGATGCGGCCGCGCACCGCCCCGTAAGGCATGAAGTCCTCATAAACTTGGGGATAGTGCATGGCAAAATCCGCGGGACTGTCCAGCTCCACGAATCCGCCGAGCCCGGTGGCCTCGGTGCTGGTTTCGAAATAACCGTTGACTCCCCGCGCCGCCGGCGCGCCCCGCCAGGCGTCGACGCTCAGGTCACCGAGGTTGCCGCGCACGCGGACTCCCGGGGCCTCGGTGCTGAAGTCGAGGTTCACCTCGACCTGGTGGAGAACCCCTTGCGGGTTCAGGTCGGCAAGCACATCGGCGAAGGTGTCCTCGAGCAGGGCGGAGCGCTCCAGCAGATCGCGAAACAGGGCGAGATCGACCCGGTCCAGCGCCAGGTCCAGTTCGCGCCAGCGCCGTCCCACCCGCTGGCGAAACTGTGCGGTGAAGGGCTGCACGGCTTCACCCGCCCACCGCGCGCTCAGATTCTGCAGGCGCAGCCCCCAGTCTTGCCCCGGCTGATACCAGGCGGTCACCTCGGCTTCGAGCTGTTCGAGAGAGCCGGCGTCGGCCACCCAGTTCAACGGGATTTCGGCAGCGCGGAGAGTGCCGCGCCCGTTGAGCAGGCCGCCGTCGCGCCAGTCGAACCAGAGATTCAGGTCGACCTCCGTGTCGATCTCGCCGACCCGCGCCACCTGCTGGGGAAACCAGCGCTTGGCGATGGCGCTGAGACTGGCGTCGAAGTTGATGCGTTTCAAGCGAAGATAACCCTTGCCGACAAAATCGTCGCTGCCGAGAGCGCCCCTGCCTTCCAGGATCAGCCGGGCGACCTCCCCGTTATCCGCCAGCGCCAGGCTGGCAACGGTGCGGTGGAAATCACCGCTGTTGTCGATCTGCACCTCGGGAGCGTGCACCGCCACCCTGGTGCCGGAATAAAAGTGCGCCTCGACTTCGGCGCGGTCGAGGCGCAGGAACCTTGTGTGATAGGCCAGTTCCCGCAGGCGGGCCAGACCGTTGCCTTCCCCGCCGCCGAGAGGATGGCCCGCCACCGACCACTGGCCGTTGCCGTCCTCCCTCACCGCGACCCGCAGGTCACTGACTTCGAACCGTTCCCAGGCCAGCGTGAAGCCGGTGAGGCTTTTCAACAGGTTGAGCTCGGCCACCGCCCGGCCGATGGTAATCGCCGCCTCCCCTCCCGCCGGATCGGCGATGGTCAGGTTCCTGACCGTCATCTGCGGCGACAGGCCGGACCACTCGCCGCGAAGACGCCCGGTGCGAATGGCGAGCCCGGCGCGCTCGGAAAGCCAGGCGTCCAGCTGCGGCTGAAAGCGGTTGACCACCGGCAGCAGCTCCCTGCCCGCCGCCACCACGATGGCGCAGGCGATGATCAGCAGCGCGGCCAACAGCCACAGCTTTCGGGTCACGGCCCCTGTCACACGCCAGATAGTCAATATCTATACCGGAATAATGTCGTACTGCTCCTGAGAGTACAGTGTTTCCACCCGGAACTGGATAGGGCGGCCAATGAACTCCTCCAGGTCGGCAACATTGGATGAATCCTCGTCCAGCAGCCGGTCGATCACCACCTGGGAAGCCAGCACCAGGATCCGCTCGCACTCGAACGCCCGCGATTCGCGGAGGATTTCACGCATGATGTCATAGCACACGGTTTCCGGAGACTTGAGGCGACCGCGCCCCTCGCACACCGGGCAGGCTTCACAGAGTATCTGGCCGAGACTTTCGCTGGTGCGCTTGCGGGTCATCTCCACCAGGCCGAGCTGCGACACGGTGGTGATGCCGGTCTTGGCGCGGTCCCGCTCCAGGGCCTTTTCCAGGGTGCGCAGCACCTGGCGCCGGTGCTCGGCCTCCAGCATGTCGATGAAATCGATGATGATGATGCCCCCCAGGTTGCGCAGCCGCAACTGGCGGGCGATGGCGGTGGCGGCCTCGAGATTGGTCTTGAAGATGGTCTCCTCGAGATTGGAATGGCCGACGAAGGCACCGGTGTTGACATCCACCGTGGTCATCGCCTCGGTCTGGTCGATCACCAGATAACCACCGGACTTGAGCTGGACCTGGCGCGCCAGGGCGCGGTTGATCTCGTCCTCGACGCTATAGAGATAGAACAGCGGGCGCTCGCCGGGATAATGCTCCAGCAGCGGCACCATCTCCGGGCTCACCTGCTCGGCAAAACCCACCATGCTGGCGAACACTTCGCGGGAATCGACCCGCACCTTCTCCACCTCCGGACGCAGCATATCGCGAAGCGTGCGCAGGGACAGCGGCAGGTCTTCGTAGAGGCAGCTGATATCGCGGGAGGTCTTGATGCGCTCGCTGACCAGCTCCCACAGGCGGTGAAGGAAATGCAGGTCGCCGCGGATCTCGTCGAGGCTCGCCCCGTCGGCGACGGTGCGCAGAATGTAGCCGTGGCGACCGCCCTGGGGTTCGGGGCCTTCATCTTCGGCCAGTTCGCCGAGCGCCTGGGCCAGCAGCTGGCGCAGGCGCTCACGCTCTTCCTCGGTATCGATGCGCTGGGAAATCCCCACATGGCTGACGTCGGGCATGTACACCAGGTAGCGGGATGATACCGACAGCCGCGAGGTCAACCGCGCGCCCTTGTTGCCGATCGGGTCCTTGATCACCTGCACCACCACCATCTGGCCTTCCCTGACCAGTTGGCGGATATCCTGGCCGCCGCCATTGCTGGGGCGCTCCAGCCAGGGCGCGCTGACGATGTCGTCGGCGTGGAGAAAACCCGCCTTGGCGAGGCCAATGTCCACGAACGCCGCCTGCATGCCCGGCAGCACCCGCACCACCTTGCCCCGATAGATATTGCCGACGATGCCGCGCCGTCGCGCCCGCTCCACCGCCACTTCCTGGACGACACCGTTTTCCACCAGAGCAACCCGGGTCTCCATCGGGGTGATGTTGACGAGAATTTCCGAACTCATTGATTGGCCCTCGCGACGTGCCAGCAGGGAATGGCGAACAACTGTAACAGTTCCCAGGTCAGCGCCAAAGGCAGGCCCACGACACCGGAATAACTGCCTTCGATGGCCTCCACGAACACCGCGCCCAAGCCCTGGATGGCGTAGCCGCCGGCTTTATCCGCCGGCTCGCCGGTGTGCCAATAGGCGCGGCATTCGTCGGGGTCGAGGGCGCGAAAGCGCACCCGGGTGTGGCTGTGGCGCAGCTCGACGCGATCGCCGAAAACCATGGCCACCGCCGTGTGGACGCTGTGGCTGCGCGCCGACAGCGCCATCAACATCGCCACGGCCTGTTGTTCATCGGCCGGCTTGCCGACCGGTCGACCGTCGACCGCCACCGTGGTGTCGGCGGCCAGCACCGGCAGGTCGGGGAATGCCGAGGCCCCGGCGCCGGCCTTGGCGCGGGCGAGGCGGGTCACGTAGTCCCCGGGCGCTTCGCCGGGGCGCGGGGTTTCGTCGACCGCCACCGCCGCCACGGCAAAACGGGCGCCGATCTGCTCCAGCAGCGCCCGGCGCCGCGGCGAGGTCGACGCCAGGACAAAATCCACTGTGTCTGCCATTGAGGATATTCCTTCTACGAGGGAGGGCCCTACTCGCGCCGCTGCGCCCGGTTGAGCAATCCGGCCAGTATCGGCCACAAAGGCACGGTGGTCAGCAGCGGCAGGAACATTCGCCAGGTCTCGGCACCGCGCCCGGCCAGCAGGTACACCACGATGACCACCAGTTGGAAAATCACCGCCAGGGGCAAGACCACCAGCACCTGGTGCCACAGGGAAAAATGCTGGAAGCGCTCCCCCGCCATCTTCACCAGATAAGCGCAGACCAGGAGCGCCAGGGCGCGTTGGCCGAGGATGCCGCCGGAAAGGATATCAAGAGCAAGCCCCACCAGCCAGGCAAAGCCAAGGCCCAGCTGATGAGGCTCGCGCAGCAGCCAGTAGATCGCCACCAGGAACACCACCATCGGGCGCCAGTAGCCGAGATCGCCGCGCAGCGGGTAGAAGTGCAGGGTATAGGCCGCCAGCAAGCTGAGCACAAAGGCCAGGGTAAAGACCGGTTTAGTCATCGCCGGCCCGATCGCCGCCGGGCGCCGCCGGCGGCTGTTCGCCGGCCCTGCCGTCCACAGCCGGCGGCTCTGCGGGCGCGGGCTCGACGGCAAAGGATTCGACCTCGGAAAATACCAGCAGCAGGTGGCGGCTGCGTTCGAGATTGGCGGCCGGTTCCACCTCGACGGTCAGGAACGGCTGGCCCGGGTCGCGATGGATACCGAGCACATTGCCCACCGGGTAGCCGGCGGGGAAGCGCCCGCCGAGCCCGGAACTGACCAGTTGATCGCCTTCCTTGATATCGACCGTCGGCGACACGTAGCGCAGATGCAGGCGGCGGAAATCCCCGGTGCCCTCGGCAATCGCCCGCACACCGTTGCGGATCACCTGGACCGGCAGCGCATGATTGTTGTCGGTGATCAGCAGCACCGTGCTGGTGTGCTCGGTGACATCGATGATCTGCCCCATCAACCCGCGATCGTCGAGCACCGGCTGGCCCTGGTAGGCGCCGTCGACGGCACCGCGATTGATGGTGATGGTATGGGTCAGGGGATCGGTGGACACCCCGATGAGCTCCGCCACCAGCACCCTGTCCTTGAGCAGTTCAGTGGCGTTGAGCAGATTGCGCAGCCGGGCGTTCTCGGCGGAGATCGCCGCCATGCGCTGCAACTGGCCGCGGTAGATCAGCAATTCCTGGCGCAGACGGCTGTTTTCCTTCTCGTGCTCGAGCCGCGACAGCAGCGCGCCGTCGCCCCACTCCGCCAGCCGCTCGGGCACCATGGTGACCCACTGCATGGGTAGCGCCGTCTGCTTGAGGCGGACGGCGAGCGGGTCCAGCCAGTCGGTGAAGGTGTCCACGGCCACCAGGGAAAGCGCCAGAAAGCCGAGGACCAGCACCTTGATGGCTGACGAAGGGCCGGAGGTAAAGAGTCTCTTTATGGCGCCACCCCCATCGGAATGTTCAGTCCAGTTGCCATTTATCTAATCGTCAGCCGCGCGGCAAAGTTAAATGCCAGGCATCGGGTCGGGCACCGATCGAACGCAGCCCCTGGCGACAAGCCGGCTGCGCCGGCAGCCACTAGCACGCCGCTGGGGAGCGACCCGCTACTGTCACAAGGCTGTCAATCCTGACAGGACATCCAATCCTAGGAAGACATCACGTCCAGATGGCGCTTGTCCATCATATCGAGCGCCTTGCCGCCACCCTTGGCCACGCAGTTGAGCGGCTCGTCGGCAACGATCACCGGCAGGCCTGTTTCATGAGTCAGCAACCGGTCGATATCCCGCAGCAGGGCGCCACCGCCAGTGAGCACGATGCCGGTCTCGGCGATATCGGAGGCCAGCTCCGGCGGCGACTGTTCCAATACCCGCTTCAGCGACTGGACGATCGCCGCCAGCGGCTCCTGCAATGCCTCGAGAATCTCGTCACTGTTGAGCTGGAACTGCTTGGGCACCCCTTCGGCCAGGTTGCGGCCGCGGACGTCGATCTCCCGCACCTCGGTGCCGGGGTAGGCGCTGCCGATCTCCATCTTGATGCGCTCGGCGGTGCTCTCGCCGATCACGCTGCCGTACTTGCGGCGCACAAAGTTGGAAATGGCCTCGTCGAAACGGTCGCCGCCGACCCGCACCGAGTCGGAGAACACCACGCCGTTGAGAGACAGAATGGCAATTTCGGTGGTGCCGCCGCCGATATCCACGACCATCGAACCACAGGCTTCCTCGACCGGCAGGCCGGCGCCGATGGCTGCGGCCATCGGTT
Organism: Porticoccaceae bacterium; assembly: GCA_041655035.1. GTDB lineage: Bacteria > Pseudomonadota > Gammaproteobacteria > Pseudomonadales > Porticoccaceae > NAT127. The sequence continues at coordinate 10,095 of JBAZCN010000037.1, forward strand.
CCTCGATGAGATAGACCTCGCGGGCCCCGGCGCTGAAGGCGGATTCGCGAATGGCGCGCTTCTCGACCTCGGTGGCCATCGCCGGCACACAGACCAGCACACGCGGGCTCGGCGGGATGAAGCTGTGGGAGTGGACCTTCTTGATAAAGTGCTGGAGCATCTTCTCGGTGACCTGGAAGTCGGCGATCACGCCATCCTTCAGCGGCCGGATGGCGGTGATGTTGCCCGGCGTCCGACCCAGCATCCGCTTGGCCTCGACACCCACCGCTTCGACGATCTTCTGCCCCTGGTGATGACGGATCGCCACTACCGACGGCTCGTTGAGCACGATACCTTTATCCCGGACATAGATCAGCGTATTGGCCGTACCCAGATCGATGGACAGGTCGTTGGAGAACAGACCACGCAACCGTTTAAACATACGAAATGTTGTTCCTGTAGCAATTCCTGTAGCGATGCCGCCGCCACGCGGCGAGCGATACGACGACGCGCGGCAAGCGGAGATAGTGGGCGACTCTAACAACGGGAGGGATTCAGGGCAAGGCGCAAATATGCTACCGTTACGGCCTCGCCCTGAAGGGCCGCACCTGTGCCCATCGGCCCTGTTAAAAAGACGGGAATCATACCATGACAATCCAACGATCGGATATTGAAAAGCTGGCCGAACTGGCCCGCATCCAGATCACCGAGGACAGCATCGCCGCCACTCTCGACAGCCTCGGCAACGTGCTGCAGTTGGTCGACCAGTTGCAGGCCGCCGACACCACCGGCATCGCGCCCATGGCCCATCCGCTGGACGCCGTGCAGCGCCTGCGCGCCGACGCCGTTACCGAAACCAACCGGCGCGACGCCTTCCAGGCCATTGCCCCGGCCACCGAGAACGGGCTCTATCTCGTCCCCCGGGTCATCGAATAAGCCCGCCATTCCGCAACAGGATTCACCCCCCATGCATGACAAGACCCTTGCGCAACTGAGCGCCGGCCTCGCCAGTGGCGAGTTTTCCAGCGTCGAGCTGACCCGCCACTTCCTCGACCGCATCGAGCGCCTCGACGCCACCTACAACGGCTTTATCACCGTCACCGCTGAGCAGGCCCTGGCCAGCGCCACCGCAGCAGACCGGCAGCGGGCCTCCGGCGCGCCCGTCCATGCCCTGTGCGGCGTGCCCATCGCCCACAAGGATATCTTCTGCACCGAGGGGGTGCGCACCAGCTGCGCATCGAAAATGCTCGACAACTTCGTCCCGCCCTACAGCGCCGCGGTGGTGGAGAACTTCATCGCCGCCGGCGCGGTGATGCTGGGCAAGACCAATATGGACGAGTTCGCCATGGGCTCCTCCAACGAAACCAGCTGGTACGGGCCGGTGAAAAACCCGTGGGACACCGGCACCGTGCCCGGCGGCTCCTCCGGCGGCTCCGCCGCCGCCGTTGCCGCCCGCCTCGCCCCGGCGGCCACCGCCACCGACACCGGCGGCTCCATTCGCCAGCCCGCCGCCCTGTGTGGCATCTCCGGCCTCAAGCCCACCTATGGCCGGGTGTCCCGCTGGGGCATGATCGCCTTCGCCTCCAGCCTCGACCAGGGCGGCCCCCTGGCCCGCACCGCCGAAGACCTGGCGCTGATGATGAATGTGATGGCCAGCTTCGACCCGAGGGATTCCACCTGTCTCGACCTGGCGGTGCCGGACTACACCGCCGGCCTCGACACCAGCATCGCGGGCCTGCGCATCGGCGTGCCGAAGGAGTACTTCGATGACGGCCTCAACCCGAAAACCGCGGTCGCCGTACAGGATGCGATCCGCGAACTGGAACAGCTCGGCGCGACGATCAAGGAAATCTCCCTGCCCCACTCGGCGCTTTCGGTGCCCGCCTACTACGTGATCGCCCCGGCGGAGGCCTCCGCCAACCTGTCGCGCTTCGACGGCGTGCGCTACGGCCACCGCTGCCAGGATCCCCAGGATCTCCGCGACCTTTACATGCGGACCCGCGCCGAAGGCTTCGGCGACGAGGTCAAGCGCCGCATTCTGGTCGGCGCCTACTGTCTGTCCGCCGGCTACTACGACGCCTACTACAACAAGGCCCAGCAGGTGCGCCGGCTGATCAAGCAGGATTTCGTCAGCGCCTTCGAACAGGTGGACATGATTCTCGGCCCCACCTGCCCGAACCCGGCGTTCGAATTCGGCAGCAAGGGCGACAACCCGGTGGCGATGTACCTGGAGGACATCTACACCATCTCCACCAACCTGGCGGGCCTGCCCGGCATGTCCATTCCCTGCGGCTTCGTCGATGACAAGCCGGTGGGGCTGCAAATCATCGGCAACTATTTCAGCGAGGCGCACATGCTCAACGTGGCCCATCAGTACCAGCAGGTCACCGACTGGCACGACAAGGTTCCGGGAGGGATTGCCTGATGAGCTGGGAAACCGTTATCGGCCTCGAAGTCCACGTTCAGCTGGCGACCAGATCCAAGATCTTCTCCGGCAGCAGCACCGCCTTCGGCGCCGAGCCCAACACCCAGGCCAGCGCCGTCGACCTGGCCATGCCCGGCACCCTGCCGGTGGCCAACGAACAGGCTTTCCGCTACGCCATCATGTTCGGCCTGGCGGTCAACGCCGAGATCGGCAAGACCTCGGTGTTCGAGCGCAAGAACTACTTCTACCCCGACCTCCCCAAGGGCTATCAGACCACCCAGCTGGCCCAGCCCATCGTCGGCCCCGGCTGGGTCGACATCCAGCTCCGGGACGGCAGCCACAAGCGCATTCGCATCCACCACGCCCACCTGGAAGAAGACGCCGGCAAGTCACTTCACGAAGCGTCTTTTGAAATAAATGGCCGTGGCATGAGCGGCATCGACCTCAACCGTGCCGGTACCCCGCTGATCGAGATCGTCTCCGAGCCGGATATGCGCAATGCCGAGGAGGCGGTGGCCTTCGCCAAGAAACTGCACTCCATCGTCACCTCCCTCGGTATCTGCGACGGCAATATGTCGCAGGGCTCGATGCGCTTCGATGTGAACATTTCGGTGCGCAAAAAAGGCGCGGAAAAACTCGGCACCCGCACCGAAACCAAGAACCTCAACTCCTTCAAGTTCATGGAAGAGGCAATCGCCCTGGAGGTGGAACGCCAGATCGACGTGATCGAGGACGGCGGCGCCATCGTCCAGGAAACCCGCCTCTACAACGGCGACACCAAGACCGCCCGCTCCATGCGCACCAAGGAGGAAGCCAACGATTACCGTTACTTCCCCTGTCCCGACCTGCTCCCGGTGGTGGTCGACGACACCACCATCGAACAGATCCGCCACAGCCTGCCGGAACTGCCGGACGCCCGCCACCAACGCTTCGTGGGCGAGTACGGCCTGTCCGACTACGATGCCGGCGTGCTCGGCGACGAGGCCGGCATGGCCCACTACTTCGAGGCCGCGGTCAAAGTGAGCGGCGACGCCAAGCTGGCCGCCAACTGGATCATGGGCGACCTCTCGGCACGCCTCAACAGCGAAGACAAGACCATTGCCGCCTGCCCGGTCAGCGCCGAGCACCTCGGCCAGATGATCCTGCGCATCAAGGACGGCACCATCTCCAACAAGATGGCCAAGGAAGTGCTGCAAGGCATGTGGGAAGGCGAAGGCGACGCCGATGCGGTGATCGGGAAACGCGGCCTGAAACAGGTTTCCGACAGCGGCGCCATCGAGGCGCTGGTGGCGGAAGTGCTGGCCGGCAACGCCGCCCAGGTCGACAACTACCGCAGCGCGGACGAGGCCAAGCGGCCCAAGATGCTCGGCTTCTTCGTCGGCCAGATCATGAAGGCCTCCAAGGGCCAGGCCAACCCCCAGCAGGTCAACGAGATCCTGCTGAAAAAACTCAACGAATTGCTCTAACCGGCTGTGCCGGCGCCGCCGGCCCACCACTACCACCGGATTCCATCATGACAGAACAGCGTAAAGACAAGAAGAAAGTCATCGGCGAAGTTTTCGATGATGACCGCATCAGATCCTTTCTCCAGTTCGTCCCCCCGCAAGGGGTCGACGCCGACTACCATGTGCTGGAAAAAGCCTACCGCGGCATGACAGTGGAAAGTTTCGAAACCTTTATCAGATTTTTTCTGGAAGAGGGTCGGGATATCAATGCTCGCAACCCCCAGGGCAGAACCATGCTGGAGGAAATGAAAACCCACCGGCTGGCGGAAGAGTATATCGACACCATGGAGAAAAACGGGGCGGTGTGATGCCGGCTGGCCGGCCCATGGCCTGCCCGGCGTTTCCCCACTGGCGGGATAAAGCCGATAACCCGGCCTCCGTCTGCTCCCGAACATCAATCCCCTCTGAACCACAGGCTGCGTGATGCCCCATGGCTCATGCAGCGATGACAAGTCAATCCAGGGAGTGCGGCGGCATTGAAGCGGTTCTTCATTTTGTTCCTGCTGATCCAGGCGGCGCTGTTTACCGCTGAGCTGATGCCGATGGGCCAGGCCTGGGTGGTCAAGCCGTTCACCGGGTTGCTGGCGGATATCTCGGGTTACCTGATCGCCGTGCTCGGCCGGGAAATTCAGACCAGCGGAGTCATCATCTACGACGTGAAAACCTCGTTTGCGGTGATGATCGAAGCCGGCTGCAACGGTATCGAGGCGACCATCCTGCTGGTGGCCGCCGTATTGGCATTTCCCGCGCCGTGGAAAAACAAGCTGTACGGCTTGCTGATTGGCTTTGCCGCCATTCAGGCACTCAACCTGGTACGGATCGTGTCGCTGTTTTTTCTCGGCCTGTGGAACGAAACCGCTTTCGAGTGGGCGCACCTGTATATCTGGCAGGCGCTGATCATGCTCGATGCCATCGTGGTGTTCCTGCTGTGGATTCGCACCTTGCCCCGGGAGGTGGCCGATGAAGCTGTTGCCGGATAATCCACTGGGGCGATTCTTCCTGCTCGGGCTGCTCTGGCTGCCCGTATGGTTCTCGGTGTGGTACGCCATGGCGCCGCTGCTGAGCGCACCGTCGACCTGGCTGGCGTCGCTGGTGCTCAATGTCTTTCATCCGGGGCTGATCAATGACATCGAGCGTTCCGGGAATATCGCCACCTTCGTGACCGGTTTGCAGATAACCGTTCCCGGTGGGCCCGAGGGCGCCATCGGGCAGGTCGTCCTCGACAAAAATCCGCTGATCTACTCGTGGAACCTGCCGGTGCTGGTGGCGCTGTTGTTCGCCACCGGCGAACGGCTTCTCTCATTCAACAAACTGTTGCTGGTGTACCTGCTGTTGCTCCCGTTTCACGCCTGGGGCGTGGGCTTCGACCTGCTCAAGACCCTGACACTGGATACCGGACCCGAGATCGCGGGACAACTGGGCTACAGCGGCTGGTCGCTGGAATTTATCGGCCTCGCCTACCAGTTCGGCTATCTGATGCTGCCGGTGATTGGCGCCACCTCCATCTGGGTGGCTATGAATCGGGAGCTGATCGAGTCGATGCTGAGGCCCGCTCCCGGAAAAGAGGCAGGCGGCGGCGTTAGCTGAGTTTGCGGCGGTGAGTGATCAGGCCCAGCAGCGCAAGGAGCGCTGACAACAGGATCAGCCCATAACTGGAAAGAGAGGGGATACCGGTGGCCGCCGACAAGCGTAGCACCAGGTGGAGAGTAGCCTCCTTCTGGATGTTGTAGTCGGCGAGCGTGCGCCCGTCTTCCAGTTGCTTGCCTGCGAAAATCAAGCGTTGCATGGCGGGCGGAATACCTTCCTCGTCCTGGATTTTCTGTTTGACTTGCTGAACGCTGTCGCTCGACTCCACTTCCAGAGTAATCGTCTTTCCTGTCAGGGTTTTGACGAAAATCGGCATCGCGAAGGCCGAGACCGGAGATATCGTCAACAACAAAACAAGCGCCAGCCTTATCAGACCGATAGCCGTTACTGATTTCATTTTCACTCCCCTCGATGGCTCGACGGATTGTAGCACTGCCTGTTCTACCCCCCCCCAATCGACACAGGAGGCGGAGTGGAAAGCGCTGCCTACAGAAGCTCCTGGCGCAGCTGCGCCGGCGATTTTATCGACAGCAGTCCCGGGGCGATGTCGAAGGCGGTCCTGGCGCCGAACTGACCCTGCTCGTTCAGGCGGTAGGCCGCCCGCGCATAGGCCACCAGTACGCTGGCGGTGAACTCGGGGTTGCTGCCCAGTTGCAGCGAATACTCGATCACCTGGGCATGGGCCTCGCTGGTGTTGCCGCTGCGGATCACAAAACCGCCGTGGGGCATGCGGTCGTGCTCGCTGCGCAGGGTTTCCTCGTCGATGAAATGCACCTGGGTGTCATAGTCGGCGAAGTAATTGGGCATGGTCACGATGGCCCGTTCCACCTCGGCGGCATCGGCGCCCTCGGCCAGCACCACATAGCATTCACGGCTGTGCTTGTGCCGGGTGCTCAACTCGGGACGCGAGCCGCTGCGCACCTGGGCGATCGCCGCCGGCGACGGAATGGTGTACTGCACTCCAGCCTTGACCCCCGGTACACGGCGAATGGCGTCCGAATGCCCCTGGCTGAGCCCCTTGCCCCAGAAGGTGTAGGTCGCGCCATCGGGCAGCAGGGCTTCGCCATACAGGCGGTTGATGGAGAACAGGCCGGGATCCCAGCCCATGGAAATCAGCGCGGTCTTGCCGTTGGCGCGAGCCGGCGCGTCCACTGCATCAAAGTATTCCGGGATGCGGGCGTGGGTATCGAAACTGTCGACAGTATTGAACAGCGCCGCCATCTCCGGGCCCTGCCGGGGCAGATCGTCCTTGGAGCCGCCGCAGAGGACCAGCACGTCGATGGCCTCGCGGAACTCGGCAAGCGAGGCCATGGCATACACCGGAGTCTGCGCGAACAGCGGCGTCAGCGCCCGCGGCGCGCGACGGGTGAAAATCCCCACCAACTCCATATCGGGGTTCTTGGCGACAGCCTCCTCGACGCCGCGCCCCAGATTGCCGTAACCGACGATACCAATGCGAATCTGCTTGCCCATAAAAATCCTATCCCTTCAATATTGCAAAAAAGCGAAATTATAGGCCATATACGGGCGCCTCTCCTTCCTCCCAGGAGGACACCCGCCCACTGGACATCGAGATAACGAAACGGCTTTATCACAACCTTCTCAAGCCATGCTGCCCCCCGAGCCTCCACAGCCCGCCTTTTTACAGTTGACGATACCGCTAGGCGCTCTGGTATGGTGGAGCCTTGTCTCGCAAAGATGAACCATCATTACCAGACGGACGACTCTCATGGTACGTTTTTTCACCCGCTACAGCACATTTTATATAGTCATTGCCATTACCCTGTCTTCCCTGGTGCTGGGGCTGCTCTCCAGCCCGTGGTGGCTGTTGGCTGCCGCGCTTTCCGGGTCCCTGGTCGCACTGGGCGTCGCCGATCTGCGCCAGACCCGCCAAGCCATACGACGCAACTACCCGGTGATCGGAAACATGCGTTTCTTTTTTGAATTCATACGCCCCGAAATGCGTCAGTATTTCTTTGAGGACGACACGCAAAAAACCCCTTTCTCACGGGCCGACCGCGCGCTGGTCTACCAGCGCGCCAAGCAGGCCGTGGATTCGCGTCCTTTTGGTACCCAGGGAGATGTCTATGGCACCGATTACGAATGGATCAACCATTCCATGGAGCCTTCGGTAATCGAGGATCGCGACTTCCGCATTACCGTTGGCGGTCCGCAGTGCGGGCAGCCGGTGTCGCTGTCGGTGCTCAATATTTCCGCCATGAGCTTTGGCGCCCTGTCGGGCAATGCCGTGCTGGCACTCAACAAAGGTGCCGCACTGGGCGCCTTTGCCCACGACACAGGCGAAGGCGGCATCAGCCGTTACCACACTGAACATGGCGGCGATCTGATCTGGAATATTGGCTCGGGTTATTTTGGCTGCAGCGATGGCCAGGGCAATTTCTCGGAAACGGCGTTTGCCGCACGGGCTCGCCAGGACTCGGTACGGATGATAGAGATCAAGCTGTCGCAGGGTGCCAAGCCGGGCCACGGCGGTGTGCTGCCTGGCGCCAAGGTCACTGCCGAGATCGCCCTGGCCCGCGGCATCCCCGAAGGCCAGCCCTGTATTTCGCCGGCGCATCACAGTGCCTTCACAACCCCCATCGAACTGCTGGAGTTTGTCGCCAAGCTGCGCGAGCTTTCCGGCGGCAAGCCGGTGGGCTTCAAACTCTGCATAGGCCACCCCTGGGAGTGGTTTGCCATCGCCAAGGCCATGCTGAAAACGGGAATATTGCCGGACTTCATTGTCGTGGATGGCTCCGAAGGCGGCACGGGCGCCGCGCCGATAGAGTTCGTGGACCACGTCGGCACCCCGCTGCGCGAGGGCCTGCGCCTGGTGCACAACACCCTGGTGGGCATCGGCCTGCGCGAACATATAAAACTGGGCGCGTCCGGGAAGATCATCAGCGCGTTCGATATGGCCCGCACCATGGCACTGGGCGCCGACTGGTGCAACAGCGCACGCGGCTTCATGTTTGCCATAGGCTGTATACAGGCCCAGGTGTGCCATACAGGCAAGTGCCCCACCGGCGTGACGACGCAGGATCCGAAACGCCAGAAAGCCCTGGTGGTCAGCGACAAGTCACTGCGCGTAATGAACTACCACCGCAACACCCTGCATGCCCTGGCCGAACTGATGACCGCCGCCGGCCTGAGACACCCCGGCGAATTCCGTCCCCATCACATTGCGCGCCGCATTTCCGACGGCAGCATACGGGTATTGTCCGCGCTGTTTCCCGATCTGGAAAAAGGTGAACTGCTGAAAGGCAAGTTCCGCCACACCATCTACAGAACAGCCTGGCCGATGGCCCAGGCGGAAAGCTTTGCGCCGCTGTACAGCCTGAGCGCCGCCCTGTCCGGAAACCCGGAGCAATCTCTACCGGCCGAAGCCAGCGAAGCCAACAAGGCGAAAAGCGCCTGATGGCGGGCGCCGGGGAAATCCAGAACACCCAAACTTTCCAACACTGCTCAGCGAGAAGAATGTGGATATCCCCAATTTCTCGCCCCGCGGATTGACAGGAAAAAAATACGTAGCCCCCCGCAGATCGATCCAGCCAGGCTCAGTAACTGTACTTCACCGCCGGCAAGGCATTGCGGGGCTCCCCAAAGAAATTTTGGTTCCAGTTGATTGAGCTGTAATACCTCTATTCTCCCGCATGTGGAAACTCGACCACCCGGAACCACAGAGAAGTCATCCGCCCGTTCATAGTGGGCAGAGCTGTAGATTTCCCGTTGCGTAGAGTCGTAACCATCATCGTTGGGGTTGCTGGAATAGATAGCCGGCGCCGCCCGCACACAGCAGCAGTGACAGTGTCTTGATGGCGTTGCGCCGCGACAAGTCCGGCGCCAGCAGCGCCTGCTGGGCCAGCTCGGCCCGCCGGGGGTTGGCGAGGATGCTGAATGGCCCGTTGAGCCGCTCGATATGGCCCCAGGCCCGGCGGCGATCGGGGTGCTGCAGGTTGTCCGAGAAAAGTTTGTATGGCAGGCTGTCCGACACAATTACATTTGCGTTCGACAGTTTGCTGCGGTCATCTGCCGCATCCCGGCTCCTGAGCAGCGCGACATTCACTTTCAGTTCACCTCGAGGGGGATGGATGAATTCCACAACGGACGAGCACCTGATCGGTGAAGATGTACCACCGGGATCCGCCAACGCTGTGCCGCCTGGCGTGCTCAAACGCGCAATCACCGCGTCGGCAATCGGCAATGCAACTGAATGGTTCGACTACGGGATGTACGCCTACGGCGTTACCTACATTTCAGCCGCGCTGTTCCCGGGCGAAGCCGAGGAGGCGACACTTTTCGCGCTGGCGACGTTCGCCATCTCCTTTCTGGTGCGCCCGCTCGGCGGCCTGTTCTGGGGCCCGCTCGGCGACAGGCTGGGGCGTAAATCGGTGCTCGCGATCACCATCCTGTTGATGTCGGGCGCCACCTTCTGCGTCGGGCTGGTGCCGTCCTACGACGCCGTCGGCTTATGGGCGCCGGCCTTGCTCATCCTGTTGCGCATGGTGCAGGGTTTTTCGACCGGCGGCGAATACGGCGGGGCGGCGACCTTCATGGCCGAGTACTCGCCCGATGATAGGCGAGGGTTCTGTGGCAGCTTTCTCGAGTTCGGCACACTGGCCGGCTTCTCGGCCGGGGCGTTGCTGATGCTGGGATTTTCCCTGGGCCTTGGCGATGAGGCGATGCACCAATGGGGCTGGCGCCTGCCATTTCTGGTGGCCGCGCCACTGGGCCTGATCGGCATGTACCTGCGCTCGAAGATGGAGGATACGCCGGTTTTCCGCGAGATCGAGGAAGAAGGCGAGACCGAACCGAAAACCGGCACCGAACTCAGGGAATTGGTGACCCACTATTGGCGGCAGCTGATCGTGCTCGGCGGACTGGTCGTCGCCTTGAACGTGGTCAATTACACCCTGTTGAGCTACATGCCCACCTACTTCCAGTCGGAACTGAACCTGTCTACCGATCAGTCGCTGCTGGTGCCCATCATCGGCATGTTGTTCATGATGGTGTTCCTGCCGTTTGCGGGGACGCTCTCTGACCGGATCGGGCGCAAGCCGATGTGGTGGCTGTCGCTGGCCGGCCTGTTCGTGATGGTGGCGCCGATGTACATGCTGATGTCCACCGGCCTGGTGGGCGCCATCATCGGCTTTGCCGTTCTCGGGCTGCTTTACGTGCCGCAACTGGCGACGATCTCCGCGACGTTTCCGGCGATGTTCCCGACCCACGTCCGGTTCGGCGGATTCGCCATTGCCTACAATGTTTCGACGTCGCTATTCGGGGGAACTGCGCCCGCGCTCAACGCCTGGCTGACCGGGATCACCGGCAACCCGTTGACGCCCGCCTACTTCATGATGGGCGCATGCGCCGTGGGCGCGGTGGCGATGCTGTTCGTGGTGGAAACCGCCGGCAGCTCGCTGCGTGGCACCGAGATTCCGGGAACGGAGGAATCGGAGCGCGAGGTCGCGGCCATGGACGCCGCGGAAATTACCGCCGGCGCTGCCGCCAGATCATCCAATTAGAACCTGGCATCAACATCGGATTTATCGGGAACGCTCGGAGTCATCCTCGGAGCTATCAACAACGCAATGCGGGGTTGCCGCCAAAACCGAAATGGAAAATCCGTGCCGTCGCCCCGGCGAGGCCAGAGCCATCGTCCCAAAATAGCGATAATTTATGTTATGATGCGCGCCTCACGACTAAGATCGTGCTTGGTTTTGCCGCGCAGTAAATAGCGAGATGACTCGCCAATCCAGATGCGCATACCGTCCAGATTCCGGTATCGCGAATATTTTTTCCAGGCTTATTCTGCTTCGGCTGACTGTGTCGATTTTTGTCGTGTACTTTCAGTTGCCCTCTTTTCATGATGCGCAGCGATTTTTTTCGTCACGTTGTGGCGAGTCTTTCCAGGGAAGGTGAAAGATATGAGTGAGGAGAACGACATGACCATGCGAGTCGCCATTCTTGGTGCCGGCCCCAGCGGTTTGGCACAGCTGCGGGCTTTCGAGACCGCCCGCCAATCGGGCGCGGAGATGCCCCATATCGTCTGCTACGAAAAACAAAGTGACTGGGGTGGACTCTGGAACTACACCTGGCGCACCGGCCTCGATGCCTATGGCGAGCCGGTGCACGGCAGCATGTACCGCTATCTGTGGTCGAACGGGCCCAAGGAGTGTCTGGAGTTCGCCGACTACAGTTTCGAAGAACACTTTGGCCGGCCAATCGCCTCCTATCCGCCACGCGCGGTTCTCCACGATTACATCATGGGCCGCGTTGAAAAAAGCGGGGTACGTCAGTACATCCGTTTTAGCACCTCCGTGCAGTGGGTCGCCTATTCGGAGGAAGACGAGACGTTCACAATAACGGTCCGGGATCTGAAGAAAGATCGCCTGTATTCCGAAGAATACGATTATGTGGTGGTGGCAACCGGGCACTTCTCGACGCCCAACGTGCCGTACTTCGAAGGGCTCGAGTACTTTCCCGGACGGGTGCTGCATGCCCACGATTTTCGCGATGCCTGTGAATTCAAAGACAAGGATCTACTACTGGTCGGCAGTAGCTACTCGTCCGAGGACATCGCCACTCAATGCCATAAGTACGGCGCGAGATCGCTGACCATCAGCTACCGCAGCGCTGCCATGGGCTTCGATTGGCCGGAGTGTTTTTCCGAGGTGCCACGGCTGACCAAAGTGATCGATAAAACGGCATATTTCGCCGACGGCAGCAGCCGCGATGTCGATGCCATCGTTCTCTGCACCGGGTACCGCCACCACTTCCCCTTTCTACCAGACGAGTTGGCGCTGAAAACAGATAACCGCTTATACCCGGCGAATTTGTATAAAGGGATATTTTACGAGAGCAACCCGAAGCTGATCTATCTGGGGATGCAGGATCAATATTACACTTTCAATATGTTTGACGCCCAAGCCTGGTATGCCCGCGACTTCATTCTTGGCCGGCTGGGCCTGCCGGATGCCGCCGCCATGGCGGCCGACATCGGAAAATGGCGCGAACAGGAAGGCGCCGCAAGCACTCCGTTTGAGGCCGTGGATTTTCAAGCCGCCTATGTGCGCGATCTGTTGATGCGAACCGACTACCCGAGCCTTGACGTCGAGGGCGTGGCCGAACTCTTCAAGGCGTGGCTCCGGCACAAGCGAGAAGATATCCTCTGCTACCGCGACAGGAGCTACCGCTCCACAGTTACCGGCACTTTGTCGCCACCCCATCACACGCCGTGGATGCAAGCGATGGATGATTCGCTGGAAGCGTTCCTGAACGATAAATCCGAGGTCGATCAACACCCGTTGGAATACGGCTGATTTTCGGCGCAGCCTGCCCAATTGCACGCCCCGGTCTATTTTCCGAGCCACCGCACCACACCCTCGCCGGCCCGCTTACCCGTCGCCAGACAGGCGGTGAGCAGATAGCCACCGGTCGGCGCTTCCCAGTCGAGCATTTCTCCCGCCACAAACACGCCGGGCAGGGATTCCAGCATGAGGTCGTCGGTGACGGCGTCAAGGCTGACGCCGCCGGCGCTGCTGATGGCTTCCTCCAGCGGCCGCGGCGCGCAAGGGTGCAATGGCATCGCTTTGAGTGCGCGGGCAATGGCATGGGCGTCCGCCCGGTCCAGATCCGGGCAGTTCTCCTTGAGCAGCGCGCCGGCGATGGCGGGCAAGTGGAGTTTCCTGCGCAACACATTGGCAAATGACATGCCGTTGCGCGACTCCTGGAGCCGGGCCTCGATGTCCTTCACAGGGCGTTCCGGGAGCCAGTCGAGCCAGAGGCTTGCCGCAGGGCAGGAGGCGGCGGGGGCAGAAGTGGTGGAGACAGCCAGCAAGTCGCGCAACGGGGCGCTCAGGGCATACACCAGGCTGCCTTCGATACCGTAGGCGCTCACCACCAATTCGCCGGTCCGCCGCCACTGGCGGCCGCGGATATCGGTCAGCGACAGGCCGACGTGCTTGATCGGCGTGCCGGCGAAGCGCTGGCGAACATAATCGCTCCACGCTATCTCGAAGCCGCAGTTGCTTGGGCGCAGCCGCTGCACCTCAACCCCGGCCGCGCGTAGCGGCGCGCACCACTGGCCGTCGGAGCCGAGCCTTGGCCAGCTGCCGCCGCCGAGCGCCAGGACCACGGCGTCGAACTTGAGCAACCGTGCCCCATGGGGCGACTCGAAGCGCCAGCCCTGCTGTGGGTCGCTGCTCGGCCAGCCCAGCCAGCGATGGCGGGGATAAACCACCACCCCCAGGCCGCGCAGGCGCTGCAGCCAGGCGCGCAGTAGCGGTGCGGCTTTCATGCCGGCGGGGAATACCCGCTTTGAGCTGCCCACGAAGGTGTCGATGCCCAGGCCGTGAATCCATTCCCGCAGCTGGTGCGGCGCCAGGTCGTCGAGGATCGGCTGCAAGGCTCGCTGGGCAGGGCCATAGCGGGTGACGAAGGTGGCGTAATCTTCGCCGTGGGTGATGTTCATGCCGCCAACGCCGGCCAGCAGGAACTTGCGCGCCACACTGGGCATGGCGTCGAACACCTGCACGCCATGACCGGCGCCGGCGATGACTTCTGCCGCCATCAGGCCGGCAGGGCCACCGCCAATCACCGCGATGGAGGGCTGGCGGGCATCAATGGCAGCAATGACCGATTCGGGCATGGCGATATCGGCGGCGCCCGGCTAGCCTACCGGGCAGGCCGGATCCGTCCGCCCTGAATCCCGCCCGCTCAAGCGGGATCCCACACCAGCGGCAGCTCCATCACATGCATCACATTGGTCATCTGGAAGGGCACCTTGAAGCCGGGCTTGACACGGAACTCCGGCAGCATGGCGAGCATGTCCTGCATGGCCACTTTCAGCTCGCGGCGCGCCAGGTGGGCGCCGAGGCAGCGGTGGATGCCATGGCCGAGGCTGAGGTGCACCGGGCGGCGGTCGAGGCGCACTTCCAGGGGCGAATCGAAAGCCGCCGGGTCATTGGAGCCGAGGGGAGTCGACATGGCGACCCTGTCGCCGGGCTTGATGGTAACGCCGTGGATCTTGATCTCGTTCTTGCACACGCGGATGGTGGTCACCGCCGCATAGGCGCGCATCAATTCCAGAATACCCTGCTCGACCCTGGAGGGGTCCTCCCGCAGCAGCCGCTGGTCGTCGAGATGGGTGGCCAGATGGTGGAAATGGAAGCCCAGGTTGGCGGTGACGGTGTCCAGCCCGCCGATGAAGAGGTTGAAGCAATGGCCGAAGACCTCTTCCTTGGTCCATGGGCGGCCCTCCGCCTCGAGCTTCATGGTTCTGGAGATCAGGTCGTCGGTGGGGTTCTCTTCCCGCTTCTCGATCTCTTCGTAGAGGAATTGCTTGAGGGTGGCAATGGCGTTGCGGCGGTCATCGGGCACGGAGGTGTGCAGCAGGTTGTATTCCCAGTCGAGGAACTCGTACATCCTGTCGAGCGGCAGGCCCAGCAGGTCGAGCACGATGCTGACGGGAAAGGGGACGGCGAAGTCCTTGATGAAATCGACTTCGCCCTTGTCCTTGAACTTGTTGATCAACTCCGACGCCCGGCTGCTGATCTTGGCCTCCTGCTTCGACATCTCCCTCGGCGAGAAACCCGGCTCGAGGGCGCGGCGGAAGGCGGTGTGCTTGGGGGGATCGAGTTCCGTCGGAATCACGTCCCAGCTTTCGCCGATCATGGGGGCGAAGAACGAGTTGCCCTTCTTGATGAAATCCACGTTGTTCTCGTACACTTTTTTCAAGTCTTCCGCCCGGGTCAGCACCCAGCAGCCGCGGGGCGGCACCGGGAACACATCGGTGCCGAAGAAAATCGGCGGGCCCTTATGGATTTGCGGCACGATCTCCTTGTGGGGGTGGACATAGCTGGTCTGGCGGCTGGTGAGAGGAAACGGCATCGCCAGTTCCGGCGGAACATGGGAGGGGACTGTGTTTTGGTCAGCGCTCATTGTTATCGGCTCCATTTGCATTAGAACGTATGATTGTGGTGCGATTGTAACACTGCTTTATTCGTTTGTTGCCGCAACTCCACCCGCATATGGCGTGCCGGCGGCCAATGCTTCGCGGCGCCACCGGCCAGCCCTTCACCCGTTGCGCAAGGAAATGAACGACGTGGACCACCGCGGTGCGGATCTCTGCGGCGCCGGTGCAGCGCAGGGTGCCCGGCCGGGCACGGGGGGTGGCGAACGATCGGCTGCCCGCAACGGTGTCGAGCGCCACTGGCACGCGGCGACCATCAATTCATCAGGTATTCAGCGAGCATTTTCCATCGATGGCAATGCTAAACAGAAACGAAATAATCTGGCAGATCGTGGCATCGATCCCCAAAGGAAAAGTGGCGACCTATAGCCAGGTCGCCAGGCTTGCGGGCTATCCCAATCACGCCCGCTATGTCGGTTTTACCCTGAAAAACATGCCGGAGGACACCACCTTGCCGTGGCACCGGGTGGTGAATGCCCAGGGCAGGATTTCTTTTGCCGCTGGCAGCGAAGCCTACCAGAGACAACGCTCATTGCTTGAATCGGAAGGCATCGTCTTCGACAACATGAAACTGCCACTGAGAACCTACGGCTGGCGCGCTTAAAGCCTGTTCAAAGTCTCCAAAGAAGCATCAAGTGTAGCCCCTGCTATAGGGTGTACTGAGGAACCAAGCGCGCCGCAGGAGCCACGGACATGAAAAAATTCTTTTATCTTACAA
>JBAZCN010000038.1:0-25171 GCA_041655035.1 Porticoccaceae bacterium
CGGGGTGCGCAGCCGCGACATCACCGCCAGATTCTGGGCGATGGACTCGCTGATGCCCCGCTCCTCCGAATCGATGCCCGGGTAGGCGCCGGGGGTGTCGATCAGGGTCAGCACCGGCATTTTGAAACGCTCGGCCATCTCCATCAGGCGCAGCGCCTTGCGATAGCCCTCCGGCTTGGGCATGCCGAAATTGCGATAGACTTTCTCGTTGACACCGCGCCCCTTCTCTTCGCCGATCACCATCACCGGGCGGCCATCGAGTCGGGCGACACCACCGACGATGGCCTTGTCGTCGCCAAAGTGGCGGTCGCCATGGAGTTCGTCGAATTCCTCGAACACCCGGCTGATGTAATCGAGGGCATAGGGTCGCTGCGGGTGACGCGCCACCTTGACCACCTGCCAGGGGGTCAGATCGGTATAAATGCTTTCGGTCAGGCGGCGGGACTTGTCCCGCAGTTTGCTGATTTCATCGGAGATATTCAGCTCATTGTCGTTACCGACCAATTGGAGCTCTTCGATCTTAGCTTCGAGTTCGGCGATCGGTTGCTCAAAATCGAGATAGTTCAAGTTCATGCCGGGAGAAATCCTGTTGCCCACTGTGATCGTTGCAAACGGCAGAGTATACGATACCTCCGTCGTCCAAGCCTAGGACGTATCATCCCCGGGTTGGCCGCGCAGCGCTGCTCGAGGACACCGCCAGCGCGGTGGCAGCCCCTGTCGGTTGAGCCGGCAACGGCGGTCGCCACAGGCGGAACGGCAAGGCGCAGGGCTCGCCGGCCACTGACAGAGCGCCCCCGTTGTACTCCGCCAACAGGCCCTGGAAAGCGGCCCCGCTTGTGGAGGGACGCCGGCCGCGGTAATTGACGAAGGCGTTGGGCATATGGCTTCCTCGGTCGTTTATGTTATATCCAGCCAGGCAACCCCTGGCAGTCGATTTAAAATCGCCATCCGCCAAATTGCAAGTAGCCGGGACGCCGCCCCCGGGTAATCGCGCTATATCGAGGCGCTTGTTCTGGCGGACATCTGGCGATTCATAGTCCGGCGCGACCAGCGGATTGGACCGCCAGGGCCCGCTGGTATAAGTTTCCTGTTGACCGCGCTCGCCATCCACCGACGGAGAACACCATGCACTTGCCACCAGCGATACGCTACCGGGCCGCCCTCCTCCCCGGTGTCATTCTCGGTCTCGCGCTGTCGCTGCTGGCCGGATGCTTCGGATTTTCAGCCGCATCGGTCGAGCGCGACCGCGCCCTTACCCGCCCCGGCGACTATACCCTCGACCAGGATCACGCCGCGCTGCTGTTCAAAGTCCGCCACATGGGTCTTGCGCCCTACGTCGGCCGTTTCAATCGCTTTGCCGTCGAGCTCGACTACGATCCGCAGCAGCCGGCAGAAACCCGCCTGCGAGCGGTGATCGACACCGCCAGCATCGACGTCAACCACGCCGATTTCAGCCGGGCCCTGGCGGGGCCCGGCTGGTTCGACAGCGCCAGATACCCCGAGGCCACCTTCGTGTCCACCGCCGTGACCTGGACGGATGACCACCACGCCCGGGTCACCGGTGATTTCACCCTCCTCGGAATCACCGCGCCGCTGACCCTCGACGCGGTCTTCCACGGCGCCACCCGCCATGTCATCACCGGCACCTACACCCTCGGCTTCAGCGGCAGCGCACGCCTCAACAGGTCCGACTGGGGACTCGACAACCATATCCCGGTGGTGGACGATGAAGTCGCCATCGAAATCCACGTCGAACTACAGCGCCGGCGCTGACCACAGAAAGGAACCCGTCATGCATTATCTGCAACTCACCATCGCCATCATCGCCGAAGTGATCGCCACCACAGCCCTCAAGGCGAGCGACGGTTTCAGCCGCCCGCTGCTGTCGATTCTGGTGGTAGCCGGCTACGGCCTGGCGTTTTACTACCTGTCGCTGGTGCTGCACACCCTGCCCGTGGGCGTCACCTACGCGATCTGGTCCGGCGCCGGCATCGTGCTGATCACCCTGGTGGCCGCCGTGACGTTCCGCCAGATCCCCGACCTGCCGGCGCTCATCGGCATGGCGCTGATCATCACCGGAGTCGCGGTAATGAACCTGTTTTCGAAAACCGTGGCCCAGTGAACGGCCACCTGAACCGCTATTGCGCGGCCCCCTCATCCCCGCGCCGGCCGCACCGCCTGCAGAGCCGGTACTGGCGATGCGCCGCTATCGGTGGTACTCCAGGCGCACGGCGCCAAGGCCGTAGTTCTCCCGCAGCTTGTGCAGCAGTTCGTCTTCCGGCTTTATCGCCCAGTCGGCACCGAGGCGAATGTCGCCTTCGGCATCGCCGGTGCGGTAGTGAACGGTGATCGGGCAGCTGCCGGCGCGATAAGGCTCCAGAGTCCGCGCCAGGCTTTCCACCGAGCTGACATCGAACCGCTCCCGGGGAACGTCCAGGGTAATGCCGCGAATATAGCTCTGCCTCGCTTCATACAGGGTTTGAACACTGTCGGCACGCATCTTCAGCCCGCCGCTGTAGTCGTCCTCGCTGATCGCGCCAGCGATCACCAGCAGCGCATCCTTGGTGATCTTGTCGCGGTATTCACGGTATTTATCGGCGAAAATGGCCACCTCGAGACGACCGGAGCGGTCGTCGAGGACGACAAAGGCCATGTTGTCACCCTTCTTGTTTCTCATCGCCCGCATGCTCACCACCAGCCCCGCCACCAATTGGTTGTCTCGGGACGGCTTGAGGCGGTTGATACGGTCGGGGACAAAAAATGCCAGTTCCTCGAGGTACTCATCAACAGGGTGGCCGGTGAGGTAGAGGCCCAGGGTTTCCTTCTCCCCCTGCAGCCGTTGCTTGATGGTGAAGCGGCGCACCGAACTGAAGCCGTGGTAGCCGATTTCCGGGGCGCTGGCGGCGACGGTGTCGCCGAACAGATCAGCCATGCCGCTCTCGTTGTTGCGCGACTGCTGGTCGGCGAGCTTGATGGCCTCTTCCATGGCCGCCAGCATCACCGCCCGGCCAAAGCTCGGGTCGCCCTCGGGGCCGATGCTGTCCAATGCGCCGGCATGGATCAGCGCCTCCAGCGCGCGCTTGTTGACCTTGCGCAGGTCGACCTGGGCACAGAAATCGAACAGGTCGCGGAACGGCTTGCCCTTGGCGCGGGCGTTGATGATGCTGTCGACCGGGCCCTCCCCCAGCCCCTTGATGGCGCCGAGGCCGTAGATGATCTCGCCGTCGGGCGACACGGTGAAGGCATACTGACCGCGATTGACATCCGGCGGGGTAATGGCCAGGCCCATGGCCCGGCATTCCTCCACCAGGGTCACCACCTTGTCGGTACTCTGCATGTCGGCGGACAACACCGCGGCCATGAACTCCGCCGGGTAGTGGTGTTTCAGCCAGGCAGTCTGATAGGCGAGCAGCGCGTAGGCCGCGGAGTGGGATTTGTTGAAGCCGTAGCCGGCGAATTTTTCCATCAGGTCGAAAATGTTGCTGGCCAGATCCTCGTCGATACCGCCCGCGCCCGCGCCGGTCATGAAGATTTCCCGCTGCTTGGCCATCTCCTCGGGTTTTTTCTTGCCCATCGCCCGGCGCAGCAGATCGGCGCCGCCGAGTGTGTAGCCACCCAGCACCTGGGCGATCTGCATCACCTGCTCCTGGTAGAGGATGATGCCGTAGGTAGGCTCCAGCACCGGCTTGAGCAGCGGGTGCTGGTACTGCGGATGGGGATAGGCGACCTCGGCGCGGCCGTGCTTGCGATTGATGAAGTCGTCGACCATGCCCGATTGCAGCGGGCCGGGGCGGAACAGCGCCACCAGGGCCACGATGTCCTCGAAACAGTCCGGCTGCAGGCGCTTGATCAGATCCTTCATGCCACGGGATTCGAGCTGAAAGACGGCGGTGGTCTCGGCGCGCTGCATCAGCTCATAGGACGCCTTGTCGTCGAGCGGAATCAGGTTGATGTCTATCGGATCGTCGCCGCGCTTGGCGTTGATCATCTTCACCGCCCAGTCGATGATGGTGAGGGTGCGCAGGCCGAGGAAGTCGAACTTCACCAGGCCCACCTGCTCCACGTCGTCCTTGTCGAACTGGGTGACCAGGCCGCCGCCGGTCTCGTCGCAGTACAGCGGCGCGAAATCGGTCAGGGTGGTCGGGGCGATCACCACGCCGCCCGCGTGCTTGCCGACGTTGCGCGTGATCCCCTCGAGTTGCAGGGCCATCTCCCAGATTTCCTGGGCCTCCTCGTCCTGCTCCAGGAATTCGCGCAACACCTCTTCCTGCTCGCGGGCCTTGTCGAGGGTCATGCCGATTTCCATGGGAATCATCTTCGACAGCTTGTCGGCCAGGCCGTAGGATTTGCCCTGTACCCGCGCCACGTCGCGCACCACCGCCTTGGCGGCCATGGTGCCGAAGGTGATGATCTGGGACACCGCGTCGCGGCCGTAGCGATCGGCCACATAGGCGATCACCCGGTCGCGGTTGTCCATGCAGAAATCGATATCGAAGTCGGGCATCGACACCCGTTCCGGGTTGAGAAAGCGCTCGAACAGCAGGTCGTAGGCGAGCGGGTCGAGGTCGGTGATCTCCAGCGCATAGGCGACCAGGGAGCCGGCGCCGGAGCCCCGCCCCGGGCCCACCGGGATCTGGTTCTGCTTGGCCCAGCGGATAAAATCCATGACGATGAGGAAGTAGCCCGGGAACCCCATCTGAATGATGATGTCCAGCTCGAAGCGCAACCGTTCCTCGTAGACTTTCACCTTCGCATCGCGGTTTTCGACCCCCTCCGGCAGGATCACCCTGAACCGCTTATTCAGGCCCGAGAAGGCCTCTTCGCGAAAGAAGTCATCGAGGGTCTTGCCTTCCGGCACCGGATATTCCGGCAAGAAATACTCGCCCAGTTGCAGATCGAGGTTGCAGCGGCGGGCGATCGCCACCGTGTTGGCCAGCGCCTCGGGGATGTCGGCGAACAGCGCTGCCATCTCCTCCGGCGTACGCAGGTACTGCTCGCGGCTGTAGCGCCGTTCGCGGCGCGGATCGTCAAGGGTGCGGCTCTCGCCGATGCAGACCCGGGCTTCGTGAGCCTCGAACTGCTCCTCCTTCAGGAAACAGACGTCGTTGGTCGCCACCACCGGGCACTGGCAGCGGGCGGCGAGGGCCACTGCGGCATGCAGGTAATCCTCCTCGTCCACGCGCCCGGTCCGGGTCAGTTCCAGATAAAAGCGCTCGGGAAAATCCGCCATCCACCCCGCCAGCAGTTCCTCGGCGAGGCCCTCCTTGCCGGCCAGCAACGCCTGCCCCACATCGCCCAGGCGGCCCCCGGACAGGGCGATCAGCCCCGCAGAGCGTTCGGTTATCCATTCCCGGCGGATCGTCGGCCGGCCCTGTACCTGACCCTCCTGGTAGCCCTGGGAGATCAGCGCCGTCAGGTTGCGATAACCGGTGTTGTCCTGCGCCAGCAGGGTGATGGTCGAGGCCTGGCCGTCGCTGGCCACCAATTGGAAATCCGCGCCACAGATGGGCTTGACCCCGGCTCCCAGCGCAGCCTTGTAAAACTTCACCAGGGCAAAGAAGTTGCACACGTCGGTGATCGCCACCGCCGGCATGCCCTGGGCGGCAACGGCCTTGATCAGAGGCTTGATACGAACGATGCCGTCCACCAGGGAATATTCGGTATGGACGCGGAGATGGACGAAGCGGGGGTCGGCGGACATGGGACTCACTGCGAGAATGGGGGTTGAACAAGCAAGGCGGAGAGATTAACACCGGCGGGGCAGCGCCACCAGCCTTGACAGGCCCACCATCCGGAGCACCTCCGCACCGAGGCTGTATGCCGCAAGAAAGCCCGGAAGCGCTGCCGCCGGGGAGCGCGGATGCGGCGCCGGCTACAACGCCAGGGCGCTCTGCTCCCCGTCCTTGCGGATCGGCTTGAATGAACGGCGGTGGATCGGGCAGGGACCGAGCCTGTCCAGAGCCTCCAGGTGAAAGGCCGTGCCATAGCCCTTGTGCCCGGCAAAGCCGTAGCCGGGGTAGAGTTCGTCGAGCGCCGCCATTTCCCTGTCGCGGGTCACCTTGGCGAGGATTGCCGCGGCGCTGATGGCCGGCACCCGGCTATCGCCCTTGACGATGGCCTGGGCGCGATAGCGCCATTTGGGCAGGCGGTTGCCATCGACGGCGACGAACTCCGGATCGACCCCGAGGCCGGCGACGGCGCGGGTCATGGCAAGGAGGGTGGCCTGGAGAATGTTCAGTGAATCGATTTCCGCCACCGTCGCCCGGCCGACGCAGAACGCCAGGGCCCGTTCGATGATCAGGGGGTACAGCGCCTCGCGCCTCTTTTCGCTGAGAACCTTGGAATCGGCAAGCCCCGGAATGGGCCGCGCCGGATCGAGAATCACCGCCGCGGTCACCACATCGCCGGCCAGCGGACCCCGGCCCACCTCGTCGACGCCGGCGAGCAGCCTCACCGCTGGCAGCGCCAGGGGGTTCATGCCCGCCCCCCAAGGCGATCCCTGATCATCTGCGCCAGCGCCGCCGCCGCGGTGCGGCTGGCATCGCGGCGCAACTCGCCGTGCAGCGCGGTGAAGGTGGCTGCGAGGTCACTGCGCAGTGCCTCGTCGCGCAGGTGACGGAGGACTTCGGCGCCCAGGCGGTCCACTGTCGCGGCGTCCTGAACGAGCTCCGGCACCAGGGTTTTGCCGGCAATCAGGTTGGGCAGGGAGATCCACGGCGTTCTCACCAGCCTGGACAGCAGCCAGTGGGAGACACCGCCCAGGCGATAGGCGACGACCATGGGTTTCTTGAGCAGCATGGCTTCGAGCGCGGTGGTTCCGGAGGTCAGCAGCACGGCGTCGGCGGCCTCCATGACGCCATGGGAGTTGCCCTTGACCAGGGTGACGGGGAGCGCTGCGCGCCCGGCAAGCAGCTGTTCGAGCTGGGCGTGGCGCTCGGCATTGGCCGAGGGGATCACGAACCGCAGCTCCGGCTCCCTGGCCAGCAGCCACTCCACCACCTCGAGAAACAGCGGCCCCATCAACGCCACCTCGCTGCCGCGACTGCCGGGCATGATCGCCAGCAACGGCCCCTGGAGGCTGAGGCCGAGTTGGCGGCGGGCCCTGTGGGGGTCCGGCACCAGGGGGATTTCATCGGCCAACGGATGGCCGACAAAGGTGACAGGTACTCCATGCTGCTGGTAAAAGGCACTTTCGAAGGGCAACAGGGTCAGCATGTGGTCCACCGCGCGAGCGATTTTCTTCACCCTGCCCTGGCGCCAGGCCCACACCGAAGGGCTGACATAATGGGCGGTCAGGATGCCCCGGCGGCGCAGCTTCAGCTCCAGCCCCAGGTTGAAATCCGGCGAATCGATGCCCAGCACCAGAGTCGCGCCGCTGGCGACGAAGTGCCGGAACAGGTCGCGGCGGATGCGCAGCAGCTCCGGCAGCCGCTTCAGCGGCTCGACCAGCCCCATCACCGCCAGGCGTTCCTGGGCATGGAGCGAGTGAAAGCCCTGGGCGAGCATCCGTTCACCGCCGATACCCTCGAACACCGCGTCGGGGAAATATTCCCGCAGCGCCGGCATCAGTGCCGCGCCGAGCCGATCGCCCGACGCCTCGCCGGCGACGATCCCTATGCGGATGGCAGAGGCCATCGATCTACGCCCTCCCCGGCCCGCGCAATCAGCGCACGATGCCGCGCGTCGAGGCTTCGAGGAAAGCGCTCAGCGCATCGATGACACCGGTCTCGTCCTCCAGCCCGGCGAGAGCGGCGACGGCTTCCTCGAGCTTCAGCCCCTTGCGGTAGATGATCTTGTAGGCGCGGTTCAGAACGGCCACCTGGTCCGCCGAGAACCCCCGCCGCTTCAGGCCTTCGCCGTTGATGGTGCGGGCCGCGGCGGGGTTGCCGGCGACCATCATGTAGGGCGGCACGTCCTGGGTCAGGAAGGTGGAGGCACCGGCAAAGCTGTGGGCTCCGATGCTGACGAACTGGTGCACCAGCACATAGCCCGAAAGGATCGCCCAGTCGCCCACCGTCACATGGCCGGCAAGGGAGGCATTATTGACCAGAACGCAATGATCGCCGACCAGGCAGTCATGGCCGACATGGACGTAGGCCATCAGCAGGTTATGGTCGCCGATGACGGTTTCGCCGCGGTCCTGGACGGTGCCCCGGTGGATGGTGACACCTTCGCGGATGGTGTTGTGGTCACCGATCACCAGGCGCGTCGGCTCACCCCGGTATTTGAGATCCGGGGTGTCCTCACCGACGGTGGAGAACTGGAAGATACGGTTATCGGCACCGATCACCGTCGGCCCTTTGATAACCACGTGGGAACTGACCACGGTGTTGTCGCCGATCTCGACGTCGGGACCGATGATGCTCCAAGGCCCGATTTCGACATTGGCGCCGATCTTTGCAGAGGGGTCGATAATCGCCCGCGGATCGATCAACGCAGCCATCTCCTAGCGCATCTCCTGGAGTGCACACAGCAGTTGGGCCTCACAGGCCAGTTGCTCGTCAACCGTGGCGCGACAATTGAACCGCCAGATATTCCGTTTCACCGAATCGATCTCGGCGTGCAGCATCAGCCGGTCGCCGGGCACGACCTGGCGCTTGAAACGGACGCCGTCGACACCGGCGAAGAGGTACAGCACATCGTCCTCGGCGCGCTTGTTGACAGTGGCGAAGCCCAGCACGCCAGCGGTCTGGGCCATCGCCTCGATGATCATCACCCCGGGAAAGATCGGCACCTTGGGGAAGTGGCCGTTGAACACCTCTTCATTGGCAGTGATATTTTTATAGGCGATGATACGCTCGCCGGGGACGATCTCCACCACCCTGTCCACCAGCAGGAATGGGTAGCGGTGTGGCAGGAGCTCTTTGATCTGACTGATATCCATTGATTTCCCTCAAAATATCGCTGCGTACTCTAGCGTTTGTGCTGTTTTTCCAGATCCTGAACACGCCGGGCCAAATCGTCGAGCTGGCCAAAACGGATGGCGTTCCTGCGCCAGACCCTGTTGTCGTCGAAAGGCGTGCCCGACGAATAGGTGCCGGGCTTGCCGATGGAGCGGGTGATCATGCTGCGCGCCGTCACCGTCACCCCATCACATAATTCGATATGCCCGACCAGACCGGCGCCGCCGGCGAGAACACAGTGGCGCCCGACCACCGTGCTGCCGGCTATGGCGGCACAGCCGGCCAGGGCGCTGTAGTCGCCGATGCGCACGTTATGGGCAATCTGCACCAGGTTGTCGATGATCACCCCGTTGCCGATCACCGTATCGCCAAGCGCTCCCCGGTCGATGGTGGTGGACGCGCCGATCTCCACGTCATCGCCGATCTCCACACCGCCCAACTGGTGGATCTTGACCCAGCGCCCACCATCGTTGGCAAAACCGAAACCGTCGGCGCCAATCACTGTGCCGCTGTGGATCACCGCCCGCCGGCCGATGCTCACACCGTGATAGACAGTGACGTTGGGATGCAGCAGGCAGCCATCGCCAATCAGGGTATCGGCACCGATGAAACAGCCTGCCCCCACCACCGCTCCCGAACCGATCCGTGCACCGGCCTCAATTACCGCGTGGGGGCCGATGACAGCGGTCGGATCGAGCACCGCGTCGATCGCCACCACCGCCGATGGATGAACCCCGGCAGCGGCTGTCGGCAGCGCTCCGAACAAGCTGGATACCCGCGCGTAGGCCAGGTAGGGATTGGGATGCACCAGGGCATTACCGCGATAACCAGCGGCCTCGGCGGGCGACAAGATGACCGCCGAGGCGCGGGTGTCCTGCAACTGCTGGCGATAGGCGCGGCTGGCGAGAAAAGCGAGCTCCCCCTCCTTCGCATCCCGGAGAGTGTTGAGGCGGCGGATGACCACCCCGGGATCGCCCTGCAAATCGGCGTTCAGGTACTCGGCCAGTTCTCGCAGGGCAAATGGGCTAGTCATCCGGGTCAGGAAACTGTGATGAAAACCGGGCCAGGCCCTGGTTACTTGGTTTTCTGGTTGAGCCGTTCGGTCAACTTGCCGGTCAGGTTGATCTGCGGCTCGGCCAGCAGCACCGCCTCGGAACGGAGCAGAAGGGTGACGTTCTCCTGCTTGACCAGTTCCTCGAGAGCTTCCTGCGCCTTGGGCTGCAGCTCCTTGATGATCCGGTTCTGCAGGTTGCGCACTTCGCCTTCGAGCTTGCGGGCGGTGAGTTCGATATCGGCGCGCAGATACTCCATTCTCTTCTGGAATTCCGCCGCCTCATCCTGCGACCAGGTCAGGCGCTTGGATTCGGCTTCCTTCTGGAGGGCGTTGAGATCGGCAGCGGTACTGTCGTACTTGGCCTGCAGGGCCGCGTATTCCGACTGTGCCTGGAGTTCACTTTGCCGCTTCTGGGCCACTTCCGAACTGAAAATGGCAGCACCGAGATCGACGACCGCGATTTTGGTTTCGGCCAGGGCCGAACCAGTCATCAGGCTGGCCAATACAAAAAACAGAACAGGTTTTAGTTTACGCACACAAGATCTCCGTTGGTTGTTGATTTACTTTTATCCAGTTGCAGATCAGAAAGTCTGCCCCAAAGAGAACTGGAAAAACTCTTCGTCATCGTCATCGGCGGCATTGAGCGCTTTGCCGAGGCTGATGGTGATGGGGCCGAAACCACTGAGCCAGGTACCGCCGACACCGACAGCGTAACGCAGTTCGCCGAGATCCGGTTTGAAACAGTTTGTTTGCGTGGCGCTGCATTCGGTATCGAAGACATTACCGGCATCCAGGAAGAACGCCGCCTGTACCGAACGCTGATCCTTCAGGAACGGTAGCGGAAAGATAAGCTCCGCGCCCAACTCCACCAGCACGTTGCCGCCGAACGGATCCGGATCGTCCACCGGTATCGGTGTCGAGCCGTCATCACACAGGGCGCCATCGGGAATGCCGGCGCGCTGCCCGGGGCAGTAGTTAGCCGGCGTGTCCTGCGGACCCAGCGTGTTGCGCTTGAAGCCGCGGACGGAACCGAAACCACCGCCGTAGTAGTTCTTGAAGAACGGCAACCGGTTGGTGCTGCCGAAGGCCTCGCCATAACCCAGATCGGTGCGCAGTTTCAGCGTCAGGCTGTCGGTGAGGGGGCGATAGTATTGTCCGGCATAGGACAGCCGGTAATATTCCACATCGCTGCCCGGTATCGCCACGTCGAGACTGACCCGCTGGTTGGTGCCGCGGGTCGCGAAGATGCCGCGGTTGAGCGTGGAGCGCACCCAGTTGGTGTTGAAGGTGAAGATATTGTACGCATCTCCGTTATCATTGACGAAGTCCTCGATCTCCCGGGAGGTGAAGGAGCCGAGATCGATACTCAGGTTTTCGTAGTTGAAGCCGAAGCCGAGGCTGGAAATTTCCGACAGCGGATAGCCAAAGTTGATCCCGCTGCCGAAGCTGTCGGTGGTGTAGTTGGCGAGGTTGAATCTGCCGTAGTCCGTGGACCGGTAGAAGACGTTGAACCCGGCGCTCACCCCATCGCTGTTGAAGTAGGGGTCGGTATAGGAAAACTGCAGGTTGGTCTGGTAGGTGCTGCGGTTGAGACCGATGCCCACCTTGTTGCCCGTGCCGAGGAAATTGTTCTCCTGAAGGTTGGCGCCAAGCACGAGACCGGTGCCCTGGGCAAAGCCGATACTGGCGCCGATGCTGCCGGAGGGCTGTTCCTCGACGCTGTAGAAGACGTCCACCTGGTCGGTGGTGCCGGGCACTTCGCGAGTCTCCACGTCGACACTCTTGAAAAAGCCGAGCCGCTCGAGCCGCACCTTGGACTGGTCGATCAGCGCTGTCGAAGCGGAGCCGCCCTCCATCTGGCGCATCTCGCGACGCAATACTTCATCGGTGGTCTTGGTATTGCCACGGAATTCGATGCGGCGCACATAGGCGCGCTTGCCGGGGTTGATGAAGAACGTCACCTTGGCGGTCTTGTTCTCGTCATCCACTTCCGGAAAGCCCTCGACCTCGGCAAAGGTATAGCCGTCGTTGCCAAAGCGCCGGGAAATCCGCTCGTTGGTGCTGGTCATCAGTTGCTGGGAGAAGGTATCGCCCTCCTTGAGGAGGATCAGCCGGCGCACCTCCGGCTCGGGTACCACCAGATCGCCCGCCAGGGCCACTTCACTGATGGTGTAGACGTCGCCTTCGCTGATGTTGACCGAAATGAACACCGCCTGCTTGTCCGGGCTGATGGAGACCTGGGTGGAATCGATGTCGAATTTCAGATAGCCGCGGTCGAGATACCAGGACTGCAGGCGCTCGAGATCGCCGCTGAGTTTTTCCCGGGCGTACTTGTCGTTGCCGCGCAGCCAGGAAAACCAGCCGGTGGTGCCGGATTCGAACAGATCGAGCAGTTCCTCCTGCTTGAAGGCCTTGGCGCCAATGATATTGATATGCTTGATCTTGGCGACATCGCCTTCGCTGACATTGACCTTGATCGCCACCCGGTTGCGGGGCAGTTCCTCGACCTCGGTCTTGACCACCGCGCCGTAGCGCCCCTGGGCCACATACTGGCGCTGCAGTTCCTGGGTCATCCCTTCGAGGATGGTCTGGCGAAAAATCTGGCCTTCAGCAAGGCCGTTGTCGCGCAGCGCCTTCATCAGGTCGTCGGTCTTGATGGCCTTGTTGCCCTCGAACGTAATCTCCGCCACCGCCGGGCGCTCCTTGACGGCGATGATCAGCACCTGACCCTCGCGGGCGACCTGGATGTCATCGAAGTAGCCGGAGCGGAACAGGGTGCGGGTGATCTCTTTGAAGGAGTTGTCGTCGACCAGGTCGCCGACGTTGACCGGCATCGACGCAAACACCGTGCCGGCACTGACGCGCTGGAGGCCTTCGAGGCGTATGTCCGCAACCTGGAAAACCTCGGCAACGGCAAGGGATGTCGACAGGCTCAAGGCCAACAGCAGAAAAATACGCTTCATAACAGATCTGGTTCGCGGTTTGTTGTTGTCGGGGGACTGGATTGGCATCCGGGCCTATAGCCTCATCACGTCATTGTAAAGAGCCAGCACCATCAGACCAAGAACCATGAAAAGCCCGACGCGATAGCCGGCCATCTGGATCCTGTCCGAGACTGGACTCCCTTTCACTGCCTCGATCACGTAATAGAGCAAGTGACCACCATCCAGCACGGGGACCGGCAGGAGATTGAGAACCCCGAGACTGACACTCAGCAACGCCAGGAACCCCAGGTAGGAGGCCAGGCCGTGCTGGGCGGAAGCGCCCGCCACTTTAGCAATGGTTATAGGGCCGCTCAAGTGTTTGGGCGAAATAAGTCCGGTGACCATTTTCTTGATGGAATCGAGCACCAGGACCGTGGTTTTCCAGGTTCGCCCAGCGGCGGCACCGAGGGCTTCGAGCGGCCCGTATTCGATCGCCCGGAGCATATCCTGCGGCCACTCCGGCAGTTTCACCGTCATCCCGACCTGGCCGATCTGCGAGCCATCCGCCTGCACTACGGCCCGCGGCGTGACGTGCAGCGCCAGGGTCTCGTCACCCCTGGCCACGTCGATCGCCAGGGGTTGTTCCGCGCGGGCGCGCACATGCTCCACCCAATCGACCCAACTGGCAATGGCCACGCCATCCACCCGCAGGATGCGATCTCCCGGCTCGAGGCCGGCGTTGGCGGCGGGCTCACCGGCAATGACCTGCTCCACCACCGGCGGAATATCCGGACGGTAGAGCCCGATGCCGATACTGGCGATGGGATCGGGGCTGTCGGCATCCACCTGCCAGCCATCGAGTTCGGCCGCCGTTTCGTAGAGCAGGGAGGAATCCGGGTACTTGGCCGTGAAGGTGATGGTGCCCTGCTCGCCGAGACGGCGCAGCAACTGCTCTCCCAGGGCCTGCAAGGTGGGCGTCGGCTCGCCGTCGACGGCGACGATCTCCTGGCCGGCCTCGAGCTTGGCGCGGGCCGCCACCGAGCCCTCGTCGACCGTGCCGATGATCGGCACCACCCCCTGCACACCGAGCAGATAGACGATCCAGAACGCCACCACCGCCAGCAGGAAATTGGCCAGAGGCCCGGCCGCCACCACCGCCATGCGCTGCCACACCGTCTTGCCGTTGAACGCCTGCCCGGCGTCCTCTTCCGCCACCGGCGCTTCGCGCTCATCGAGCATCTTCACGTAGCCGCCGAGAGGCAGCGCGGCGATCATGTACTCGGTGCCCTGGCGGTCGTGCCAGCGCACCAGCGCCGGGCCGAAGCCGATGGAGAAACGCAGCACCTTGACGCCACAACGCCGGGCGACCCAGAAGTGGCCGTACTCGTGGATGGTCACCAACACGCCCAGGGCAACGAGCGTGAAGAAAATCATTTGCAGGGTATCGATCAAGGTTGCATCGCCTCGCTCTGTCGTGCGGCCAGCTCCCGCGCCAGCCGATCCGCGTATTGGACGGCTTCAAGCTCCCCGGGTTCACCCGGATCCCAGACATTGAGCACGTGTTCGACCACCTTTGCAATATCGGTGAAGTGCAGACGTCCCTCGAGGAACGCCGTGACCGCGACTTCGTTGGCGGCGTTGAGGGCGGCGGGATAGTCCCGGCCGCTGCGAGCAGCGCTGGCGGCAAGGCCGAGACAGGGAAAGCGCTGCAGATCCGGGGTTTCGAAATCGAGCCTGGCGATGGCGATCAGGTCGAGGGGGCGGACCCCGGCGTCGATGCGCTCCGGCCAGGCCAGGGCATGGGCGATGGGCGTGCGCATGTCCGGGTTGCCGAGTTGGGCCAGCACCGAGCCGTCGACATAGGCCACCAGCGAATGGATGACGCTCTGCGGGTGGATCACCACCTCTACCATGTGCTCCGCCACGGCGAACAGCCAGCAGGCCTCGATCAACTCCAGCCCCTTGTTCATCATGGTCGCGGAATCGACCGAGATCTTGCGGCCCATCGCCCAGTTGGGATGGGCGCAGGCTTCATCGGGCGTGACCCGGGCAAGACTGCCGAGGTCGCGGGTGCGGAACGGGCCGCCGGACGCCGAGAGCAGGATACGGCTGACGCCGGCTTCGGCCGTTCCCCGGTATCCGGCGGGCAGGCACTGGAAAATGGCGTTGTGCTCACTGTCGATCGGCAGCAGGGTCGCCCCACCCTGGCGCACCGCCTCCATGAACAGATCGCCGGCCATTACCAGCGATTCCTTGTTGGCAAGCAGCACCTTCTTGCCGGCACGGGCCGCGGCCAGCGTCGGCAACAGGCCCGCGGCGCCGACGATGGCCGCCATCACCGTCTCTGCATCCGGATGGGACGCCACTTCGACCAGCGCGTCCTCGCCCCACAGCACCCGGCAATCCGCCGGCACCATGGTTGCCAGTCTTTCCGCCGCCGCTCGCGACGCAGTCACCGCATAGCGCGGCTGGAAGCGCCGGCATTGTTCCGCCAACACCTCGATACGGCTGTTGCCGGTCAGGGCAAAAACCTTGTAGCGGTCCGGATGGCGCGCGACGACGTCGAGGGTGCTGGCGCCGACCGAGCCCGAGGCGCCGAGAACCGTGATCATTTCGGCCATGAATCCCCCGCGATCAGCAACAGATAAAGCAGAGTGAACACCGGCAATGCCGCACTGAGACTGTCGATGCGATCGAGAATACCGCCGTGGCCGGGCAGGATCGTGCCGCTGTCCTTCACTCCCCGATGGCGCTTGACCATGCTCTCCACCAGATCGCCGAGCACCGAGGCCAGCGCGGTGACTGCCACCACCAGGGACCATTGCCACCACTCGGGCTGGTGGGCCGGGCTGAACGCCAGGAACAGCGCGGCCAGAACCAGCACCGCGACCAGCCCTCCGGCCAGCCCTTCGATGGTCTTGCCGGGGCTGACGTCGGGCGCCAGCTTGTGGCGCCCGATGGCGCGGCCGGTGAAGAAAGCGCCGATATCGGCGGCGGCAACCACCAGCACCACCAGCAGGATCAGCACGCGCCCGCCCTCGATATGGCCCAGCACCGTCAGCGCCAGCCAGGCCGGCACCAGAACCGCAAGCCCCATCAGCAGACGCACGGCGACACTGCCCCACAGCAGCGCGCTGCTGGGATAGCCCTGGACCCAGAGCAGGGCCAGAGCCCACCACAGGCAGCCGATCAGCAACACCGGGCGGATGACCCCAGGGGCCGCTTCAGCAGCCCCGAAACCCGCGAAGTGATACAGGCCGGCGAGCAGCAGGACCACCGCCAGCAGACAGGCCACCCGGGCCGTGGGCGCGGCAACGCCCGCCAGTCGCGACCACTCCCAGGCCCCCACCGCAATCACCGCGGCGGCAAACAGTGCAAACCCCAAGGCGCCGAGGCCAAACAAGGCCCCCAGGAACAGGGCCGCGAGCACCAGGGCAGTGGCTATGCGCTGTTTAAGCACCGCGGTTCTCCAGCCCGCCTGGCCGGGACGCGACGGAAGACTGCCCGAAGCGGCGCTGGCGCTGGTAGTACTCGTCGACCGCCAGGTCGAAGGCTGCGCCATCGAAATCCGGCCAGTACACAGGGGCGAAATAGAGCTCGGTATAGGCCATCTGCCACAACAGGAAGTTACTGATCCGCTGCTCGCCGGCAGTGCGGATACACAGGTCGGGCTCCGGCAGGTCGGCGGTCTCCAGTTGTCCGGCCAGCGCCTGTTCGTCGATATCCTCCGGGCGCAGATTGCCGGCGCGCACCCGGCTGGCGAGCTTTTGCGCGGCGCTGGCGATCTCCCAGCGGCCGCCGTAATCGACGGCCAGCACCAGGGTGCGGCTGCCGCCGCGGGTGCGCGTTTCGGCATCGCTGATCAGCTTCTGCAAGCGCGCACTGAACCGGGAGCGCTGGCCAACCACGCGCAGCCGGATGTTGCGCTCGCACAGCTGGCCGACTTCCGACTTGAGATACGAGGCGAACAGCGACATCAGCCCGCGCACTTCAGGTGGCGGGCGCGACCAGTTTTCGCTGCTGAAGGCGAACAGAGTCAGCACGTCGATGGAGTGACGGGCACAGCCATCGAGCACTTCGCGAACGCGCTCGGCACCTTCCTGGTGGCCGGCGATTCCGGAAAGGCCGCGCTGCCGGGCCCAACGGTTATTGCCATCCATGATGATGGCGACATGGCGCAACGGATGGCCATTGAACTGGGTCGCAATCGCTTGCGTCATACTTGCCCCGCGTCGGTGAGAAGGTAAAAACCGGCCCCGGGCCTCAGATTTCCATCAGGTCTGCTTCTTTATCGGCCAGCGCAGCTTCGACCTTGGCAATGAAAGCATCGGTGATTTTCTGGATATCGTCCTGGGCCCGACGCTCCTCATCCTCGGAGATATCCTTGGCCTTGAGAAGCTCCTTGAGGTCGGACAGCACATCGCGGCGAATGTTGCGCACCGAAACCCGGGCGTTTTCCGCCTCGGCCTTGGCCTGGCGGATGTAGCCCTTGCGGGTCTCCTCGGTGAGCGGCGGCATGGGGATGCGGATGACGGTGCCCGCAGTGGACGGGTTCAGCCCCAGGTCCGACTTGAGGATGGCCTTTTCGACGGCGGGGACGACGCTCTTTTCCCAGGGCGTCACCGTCAGGGTGCGCGCGTCGCTGACGCCGATGTTGGCCACCTGGCTGAGCGGGGTATCGCTGCCGTAATAGGACACCATGATGTTCTCCAGCAGGCTCGGGTGGGCCCTGCCGGTGCGGATCTTGTTGAACGCGTGAACCAGGGCCTCGACACTCTTGGCCATGCGCTCCTTGGCGTCGACTTTCAAATCTTCGATCATCACTCTTCCTCGATCAGGGTGCCTTCGCTACCGCCCATGACGATATTGAGCAGGGCACCGGGCTTGGACATGCGGAACACGCGGACGGGCATGCGGCTTTCGCGGCACAGGCAGATCGCGGTGAGATCCATCACCCCGAGCTTCTTGTCCAGCGCTTCGTCATAGCTTAGATGGGTGTAGAGGGTGGCTTCCGGGTCCACTTTCGGGTCGGCGGAATAAACGCCGTCCACCTTGGTCGCCTTGAGCACCAGTTCGGCGCCCACTTCGATGCCGCGCAGGCAGGCCGCGGAATCCGTGGTAAAGAACGGATTGCCGGTGCCGGCGGCAAAGATCACCACCTCGCCGTTGGCCAGATTGCGGATCGCATTGCGGCGGTCGTAATGCTCGACCACGCCGCTCATCGGAATGGCGGACATCACCCGCGCAGAAATATTGGTGCGCACCAGGGCATCGCGCATGGCCAGGGCGTTCATCACCGTCGCCAGCATGCCCATGTGATCGCCGGTGACCCGGTCCATGCCCGCCGCGTGGAGGGCGGCTCCGCGGAACAGGTTGCCGCCACCGATCACCAGTCCCACCTGAACGCCAATACCCACCAGCTGGCCGATTTCGAGGGCCATCCTGTCCAGCACCCGGGGATCGATGCCAAACCCTTCCGCGCCCATCAGCTCTTCGCCGCTGAGTTTGAGGAGGATGCGTTTGAACTTCTTGTCCTTCGCGCTACTGGTCTCGGCCATGACTCTCCACCTGAAAGGTCAACATGAATTGCGGGCGGAGCCCGTGGGAGCCCCGCCCTGGTTGGACACTACTTGGATGCGTTGACCTGCGCAGCCACTTCGGCGGCGAAGTCGGCTTTCTCCACGACGATGCCCTCGCCCACTTCGAAACGCACGAAGGACAGGATATCAGCCCCGGCTTTTTTCGCCAGCTCCCCAACCTTGATCTCGGGGTCCTTGACGAAGGACTGCTCGACCAGGCTGCATTCCTTGAGAAACTTGCCGATCCGGCCAACCATCATCTTCTCGACGATCTCGGCGGGCTTGCCGGCCATGTCGGGCTGGGCGCGGATGATTTCCTTCTCCTTCTCCACCACGTCGGCGGGCATGTCTTCCGGCTTGTTGACCTGGGGGTTGGCTGCGGCCACGTGCATGGCCACATCCCGGGCCAGTTCGGCCTCGCCGGCGGACAGTGCGGTGAGCACCGCGATACGGCCGGTGCTGTGGACATAGCCACCCACTACCGGAGCCTCGACCTTGCTGATCCGGCGCACCGAGATGTTCTCGCCGATCTTCTGCACCAGTGCTTCACGGGCCGCTTCGAGTTCGCCGGCCATCACCGCCGCGACGTCGTCCTGGCGCTCGCTGAAGGCCTTGTCCAGCACACTCTGGACAAAGGCGCGGAAGTTGTCGTCGCGGGCGACGAAGTCGGTTTCGGAGTTGACCTCGACCACCACGCCGAAACTGTTGTCATCGGCGATCTTCACCGCCACCGCGCCGTCGGCGGCGGTGCGGCCGGCTTTTTTGGCCGCCTTCATGCCGCTGGACTTGCGCAGATCCTCGATCGCCTTCTCGATATCACCGGCGGCTTCCACCAGTGCTTTCTTGCACTCCATCATGCCAAGGCCGGTGCGCTCGCGCAGTTCTTTCACAAGGGAAGCAGTAACCTCTGCCATCGATCATTCCTCAATGATAGTTTGGTTGGAAAAAAGGGGGCATAGCCCCCTTTTAAGTAGTGCGCGACTCGTGCCCGAGTCGTCGCGGGCTGTTTGGGTCAGTTCGAAGCCGCGCTCTGCGCTGCGAGCCGCCGTCGGCGCCTCGCAGCGACTTGCCCGCCAACGATTTTCAAACAGCCTGTCAGGCCTGTTCGGCTACGCCTTCACCGGACGCGGCCTTGTTCACTTCGACGAATTCGTTCCTGGTGGACACGGCGTTGCCCTGGCTCTTGCCTTCGAGCACCGCGTCCGCGGCGGCGGTCAGATACAGCTTGACCGCGCGGATCGCGTCGTCGTTGCCGGGGATCACGAAATCGACACCGGCGGGATCACTGTTGGTGTCGACGATGCCGATGACCGGGATGCCCAGTTTGTTGGCTTCCTGGATGGCGATGCGCTCGTGGTCGACATCGATCACGAACAAGGCGTCGGGCAGGCCGCCCATGTCCTTGATGCCGCCGATGGAACGCTCAAGCTTCTCCATCATCCGGCTGCGCATCAGCGCCTCCTTCTTGGTGAGCTTCTGGAAGGTGCCGTCCTGGCTCTGGGCTTCCAGCTCTTTCAGGCGCTTGATGGAGACCCGAATGGTCTTGTAGTTGGTCAGCATGCCGCCCAGCCAGCGCTGGCTGACATAGGGCATGCCGGCGCGCTGCGCCTGCTCGATGATCATCTTCTGGGCTGCGCGCTTGGTGCCGACGAACAGAATCTTGTTGCCCCGGGCGGCCAGCTTGCGCACTTCTTCCAGCGCCTCGTTGAAGGCGGGAACGGTGTGCTCGAGGTTGATGATATGGATCTTGTTGCGGGCACCGAAGATATACTTGCCCATCTTGGGGTTCCAGAACCGGGTTTGGTGTCCAAAGTGGACGCCGGCCTGCAACATTTCACTCATGCTGACTGCTGTCATGCTCTTTACCTGTTTCAACGGGATACCTGCGCGCGGCGCGGTTCCCAAGGGTTAGTCCTCCACAGACCCCGACGAAAAACCCTCCGGCAAGAACCGGTAAGGGCACCCATTTCGCCGTGACGGCCTGTGTGTGTGGTTGTCCCCGTGGGCTCACTCCCACCGGGGGCGCGATTTATACCACAAAACCCCGGGCGTGTCGCCAATTATTCCCCTGGTCGGCACCTGCGGCGGCTGCACCCCCGCCCCGCTTTTGGGTACAATGGTGGTCTTTTATACAAGGATCAGGGCCATGGCTGTTCGACTCAAGACTCCCGATGAAATCGTCAAGATGCGCGTCGCCGGCAAACTCGCCGCCGAGGTGCTCGACATGATCGGCCCCCACGTGGTGCCCGGCGTCACCACCGCCGAACTCGACAGCATCTGCCATGACTATATCGTCAACGACCAGCAGGCCATTCCCGCGCCGCTGAACTACAAGGGCTTTCCCAAATCGATCTGCACCTCCGTCAACCATGTGGTGTGCCACGGCATTCCCTCGGAGAAAAAGGTGCTCAAGTCCGGCGACATCATCAACATCGACATCACCGTCATCAAGGATGGCTACTACGGCGATACCAGCAAGATGTTCTGCGTGGGCGAGGTGCCCGAACACGCCAGCCGGCTGATCCGCGTCACCCAGGAATGCCTCTATATCGGCATGGCGATGGTGCGCCCGGGGATGCGCCTCGGGGATATCGGCCACGCCATCCAGAAACACGCCGAGAGCAACTACTACTCCGTGGTCCGCGATTACTGCGGCCACGGCATCGGCAACGAGTTCCACGAGGAGCCCCAGGTGCTCCACTTCGGTCAGCCCGGCACCGGCCTGGTACTCAAGGAAGGCATGACCTTCACCATCGAGCCGATGGTCAACGCCGGCCGCCACCAGACCAAGCTCAAAAGTGATGGCTGGACCGTCGAGACCCGCGATGGGCGCTTGTCGGCCCAGTGGGAGCACACCCTCGCGGTGACCGCCGACGGCCTGGAAGTGCTCACCGCCCGCGCCGAAGAAACCTTCCCCTGGATCAAATAGCCCCTATGGAACTCCACCGTCAGATCCTGCTTTTTTTCGACGAACAGCGCTTTTCCCGGCGCCTCGCCGAAGGCGACTCGCTGACGGTCTTCAAGGACGCGATCACCGCCGCCAACGCCCATCTCGACAGCCGCTTTCTCGAGGGCGAACAGGTCAGCACCCTGATCTACGAGCGAGCCGCCTTCATCGACCGCATCCTGATCCACGCCTGGAACCGTTTCGAGTGGGACGATAACATCGCCCTGCTCGCCGTGGGCGGCTACGGCCGCGGCGAACTGCATCCGCATTCCGATATCGACCTGCTGATCCTGCTGAAAAAATCCAACACCAAGCCCTACCGCGACAGCATCGAGCGCTTTCTCACCTTCCTCTGGGACATCCAGCTCAAAATCGGCCAGAGCGTGCGCTCCATCAGCCAGTGCGTCGATGAAGCCAAGGCCGACATCACCGTGGCCACCAACCTGATGGAATCCCGGACCCTCACCGGCAATCCCGGACTGCGCCAGGTGATGGTCCAGAAAACCGGGCCGGCCAAGATCTGGCCATCGGCGGACTTCTTCCGCGCCAAATGGGACGAGCAGATCGATCGCCACCGCAAGCACGGCTACACCGAGTACAACCTCGAGCCCAACGTCAAAGAGGCCCCTGGCGGACTCAGGGACATCCAGATGATCAGGTGGGTGGCGTGCCGCCACTTCCAGGTCAACGCCCTGTCCGAACTGATGGGCAAGGGCTTCATCAACGAGGAAGAACTCGACCTGCTGCGCAGTGGCGAAGAGTTCCTGTGGAAGGTCCGCTACGGTCTCCATCTGCTCGCGACGCGCCCCGAGGAACGCCTGCTGTTTGATTTCCAGCGCAAGCTCGCCATCCAGTTCGGCTACAAGGACACCGACCGGCGCCTGGCGGTCGAGCAGTTCATGCACCGCTACTACCGGGTGGTGCTGTCGATGCGCGAACTCAACGACGTGCTGCTCCAGTATCTCGACGAAGTCATCCTGCGCAAGGACAAGGCGCGGCGGGTGCGCGGCATCAATGCCCGTTTCCAGGTCCGCGACGACTATATCGAGACCGTCGACGACAAGGTGTTCGAACGCCACCCCTCGGCCTTGCTGGAGCTGTTCGTGCTGCTCGGCGAAGACCCCTCGATCCAGGGCATCCGCGCCGCCACCATTCGCCAGTTGCAACTGCACCGCTACCTGATCGACGACCACTTCCGCGCCTCCCCGGAAAACCGCGCGCTGTTCATGCGCCTGTTCAGCTGTCCCGGCAAGCTGGCCCTGCAGTTGCAGCGCATGACCCGCTACGGCATCCTCGGCCGCTACCTCCCGGAGTTCGGCCGCATCGTCGGCCAGCCCCAGCACGACCTCTTCCATATCTACCCGGTCGATGTCCACACCCTGCAGGTAATCCGCAATATGCGCCGCCTCGACCGGCCGGAAGGCAGCGAGCAGTTCCCGGTGGCCGCGCATACCTACAAGAATCTGCAGAAACCCGAGTTGCTGTTCATCGCCGGCCTCTATCACGACATCGCCAAGGGTCGCGGCGGCGACCACTCCGCCCTGGGAGCTGTCGACGTGGTCGATTTCGCCGAGCGCCACGGCCTGCCGGGCCAGGAAGTGCGGCTGCTCAAGTGGCTGGTCGAAAAACACCTGCTGATGTCATCGGTATCCCAGCGGGAAGATATCTCCGACCCCGACGTGATCCAGCACTTCGCCACCGTGGTCGGCGACCAGATCCACCTCGACTACCTGTTCCTGCTCACCGTGTGCGATATCCGCGGCACCAACCCCACCCTGTGGAACAGCTGGCGGGCCTCGCTGCTGCGCACCCTTTATCTCGAAACCAAGCGGGCCCTGCAACGCGGCCTCGAGAACCCCGCCAAGCGCAGCGAATGGGTGGCCGGCGCCCGCCAGGAAGCACTCAGCATTCTCGCCGCCGAGGGCATCGACGAGGCCACCGCGCTCGGCATCTGGACCGATGTCGACGAAGAGTTCTTCCTCCGCGAGCGCGCCGCGGTCATCGCGCGCTGGACGCGGGCCATCCACGACGCCTCCGGCAGCCAGCAGCCGGTGATCATCATCGACGAAGCGGGCCTCGAACAGGCGGTGGCGACGCGGATCTTCATCCACACCACCGGCTTCAACAATGTCTTCCCCATCACCGCGGCGACGCTCGACCAACTGTCTCTCGATATCCAGGACGCCCGCCTCCACACCGCCAGCAACGGCCACAGCTTCGACGTGTTCTATGTGCTCAGCGACGATGGCAACCCCCTCGGCGAGGACAGCGAGCGCATCCAGCAGATTTCCCGCACTCTCACCGGCGCACTGCTCTCGCCGAGCAGCAGCACCTTCACGGTGAGCCGGCGCACGCCGTTGCAACTCAAGCACTTCAACCTCAAGACCCGCACCTACCTGCACAACGACACCGGCCGCTGCCTCACCGCGCTGGAAGTGGTCACGCCCGACCGGCCGGGGCTGCTCGCCCACTTGGGGCGCATCTTCATGCGCTTTGGCCTGCGGCTGCACAGCGCCAAGATCGCCACTCTCGGCGAGCGGGTCGAAGACGTGTTCTATATCACCGACCTCGACTACCAGCCGCTGTCCGACCCCAACTTCTGCCGGCAACTGCAGGACGCGATCAGCAACGAACTGGATGCCCGCAACGCCGAGGATTCCGTCGGCGAGGCCCAGCGCAGACAGCGCTAGCTGTCCACCCATCACAACAACGCCACTTCGCCGACCGGAACACAGCACGCGATGAATCATCACCTCGACAAACTGCAGCCCTACCCTTTCGAACGCATCCGCGCGCTGCTCGCCGATCTCGCCCCGGCGGCGGGCCTGCCCGCCATCAATTTCGCGATGGGCGAACCCCGCCATCCGGCGCCGCGCTTCGTGCTCGACACCCTGGCGCGGGAACTGGGCGGCATGTCCAGCTACCCCGCGACCCGCGGTCTCGACAGCCTCCGCCAGGCGATCTGCGACTGGCTGGCGGCGCGTTTTGCCATCCCCCGCGGGCAGCTCGACCCCGGCCGCCATGTGCTGCCGGTCAACGGCACTCGCGAGGCCCTGTTCGCTTTTACCCAACTGATCGTCGACGACTCCGCCGACGCCCTGGTCGCGTTCCCCAACCCCTTCTACCAGATCTATGAAGGCGCGGCGCTGCTGGCGGGGGCCCGGCCCTATTTCCTCAACTGCACCGCCGGCAATGGATTTGCCCCGGATTTCAGCGCCGTGCCGGCCGCGATATGGAAGCGCTGCCAGTTGCTCTATATCTGCACCCCGGGCAATCCGACCGGCAGCGTCCTGCCGATGGCCACCCTGAAACAATTGATCGAACTCGCCGACGAACACGATTTCGTGCTCGCCAGCGATGAGTGCTATTCGGAGATCTACCCCGACGAGCACAACCCGCCGCCCGGCTTGCTGCAAGCCTGCAGCGAACTCGGGCGCACCGATTTCGCCCGCTGCGTGGTGTTCCACAGCCTGTCGAAGCGTTCTAACCTGCCGGGGCTGCGCTCCGGCTTCGTCGCCGGCGACGAAGCCATCCTCGAAAAATTCCTGCTCTACCGCACCTACCACGGCTGCGCAATGTCGCTGCCGATCCAGCAGGCCAGCATCGCCGCCTGGTGCGATGAGGGTCACGTACTCGAGAACCGGGAAAAATACCGGGCAAAATTCCACGCGGTCACGGACATCCTCGCCCCGGTGCTCGCCGTCGCGCAACCTGACGCCGGTTTCTACCTGTGGCCCCGGACACCGGTCAGCGACACCGACTTT
>JBAZCN010000039.1:0-24826 GCA_041655035.1 Porticoccaceae bacterium
TGACGCTGCATTTTCTGCCTGGGTACGCCCCTGAGTTGAATCCCGATGAGCTGGTGTGGAGCCATGCAAAGCGCACCGGCGTGGCTCGACGGCCGTTGCAAAAAGGCGAAAAACTGTCCGAGAGAGTTGATCAACAAATGCGCCATCTTGCGAGTAGTCCAGAGTTGATTCGGTCTTTCTTTAAACATCCAGATGTAGACTATATTTCCGACTTATGAGTAAAGTGTCGAACAAAAGAAATCATCGATAATCAATGCTGGCTTTTCTCCCGGTGGGTTTGGCTCATGACCATAGGCCACCAGGTAAAATAAAATCTCTGGCCAATGTGTTGGCATGATTGGGAATTCACACTAAAATCCTGTGCAAAGTCTTTCAAGAACCATGGAGTGGATCCTGGAAAACATTCCCGCGTTGACGAAGGAAACGCACCGAGGTCTGGCAGCAATCCCGATGCGCTTCGCGCCTCAGCGCACCCTGTGGAGGGGTATCGCCTGACAGAAACATTTTTAACGGGCATCGGGGCCTAAAATATCCTGTTTTAATTGAGAAAAATCATTAAACTATGGCGAAAAACCAGTAGTAATTTTGTCGTGGATGTCAAAAGCAATTAGTCAACACGTATTTTAACGGATAGCGGGAAGCGTTCTGTTGGCATGCCGCCATAAACGATATTTTCGTTCTGGTTTTCCAGGCGGAGTTTAGGAAAGCGCTTCACCATCTGCCCGATTACCCCCCGTATCACTTTGCGCGCTAGAATGTTTCCTACGCAAAAATGAGCAGAATGTCCAAACGTACTGATGTCCTTTGGATTTCGTGTGATATCAAATTTTTCGGGCTCGGGATAGAAATCCGGGTCGTAGTTGGAGGCGCCGATAGAAATGTGAACGACCATGCCGTAATACAGCGGAGTGCCATCAACTACACAATCTTTTACCACGTAGCGATGCCTGAAGTTGCCTAATGAATCCACGCGCAGGCACTCTTCAATCGCACTGTTAAGTAATGAAGGGTCTTCTTTCAGCAGTTGAAGCTGGTCCGGATTGCGGCATAGTCGAATGATGCATAACCCCAAGGTGGCGATAATGGTGCCAAGTCCACCGGTAAAAAGTTGAATGAGTGTTGAAAACAGCTCTTCAGTGCTAATGGTGCCAGCATCGTCATGCGCATTGATGATGCCGCCAATTAAATCGTCGATAGGGGGTTGATTGCGCCGCTCCTCGATCAATTTGGCGCAGTATGCGTGAGTGGCATTGTATGCATCCATATAGGCTTTTGGTTTGGGGGAGCCGGGCGGTACCGTGGCCACTAATTCAAATGAGCTAGACATGGTTGTAAAAATATGCCAGTCGCTTCTTGGTATGCCCAGGACATCACCAAGCAACAATCGATATACCAAAGGCTCCGCGAAATCGCTGATCATATCGAATGAAGGGCGTGATGCGATTTCGTCGATTGCTGACTCGATCAGAGTGTTGACGGCCGCTTCATACTGGGCTATGCGACGGGGAGTAAAGCCTGGTTGCATAAGTCGACGCATGGCTGTGTGCTCGGGCGGGTTGTACTCCACCACGGTGCGCATCCCGTTAAAATAGTCGAACATCTCGATGCCCCAGTTTTGCTGGGGCTCCATGTTAATGGTTTCGTAGTCGGTCAGCGCCCATTTTACTTGCTCATGACGACAAATGACGGCATTAGGTCGACCATTGATCATCACATAGAAGGGCGGTTTTTTTGACCATTCCAAAAATAATTCTGTAGGGTCGGATTTTATGGCCTGGCCGAACAAGTCCACATCTATGAACAGGTCCGGATCTAGCTCAGGTAACTTGGGTGCTTGGGCGTTATCTGTCATGGGATGCTCCTTGCCGTTGGCTAGTTCGCCATTTGTTCCAATGCGTCGCCAACATGCGCTTGGTGGGTGCAAATGCCGCCATCAACGCCAATCAGCTGGCCAGTGACAAAGGAAGCGTCATCAGAGGCTAGAAAGACCACTACTTTGGCAATATCGCCGGGTTCGCCTAATCGCGGAAGCAATGTATGCTTTTCCTGCAAAGCGAGTTGCTCGGGGCTTAGCACGGACCGTGAGAG
The DNA here is from genome assembly GCA_041655035.1 of Porticoccaceae bacterium. Taxonomy (GTDB): domain Bacteria; phylum Pseudomonadota; class Gammaproteobacteria; order Pseudomonadales; family Porticoccaceae; genus NAT127. The sequence goes on from JBAZCN010000039.1 coordinate 2,089, forward strand.
AGAGGTAAGTATCGTCCCTGGCAATACGGCATTGCAGCGGATATTTCGTTTGCCATATTGTGCAGCGGTATTGCGTGTAAACGAATTCACGGCAGCTTTTGAGGAAGCGTAAGCTGGTGTGAATACGTCCCCTAAAATGGAAATACCCGAGCTGGTGTTGATAATTGAACCGCTGCCTGTTTTGACCATTGCTGGCAGGCAGTGTTTGGTCATTAACATGGTGCCGCGGGCGTTGATGTCAAACGCGCTGTCCCAGATTTGGGTATCGAGTTTGGCGATGTCGGCGTCCGCTGCCATATGTGCGGGACGCGTATCGGCGGCGTTATTATGCAGGATGTCGATCCGGCCAAAAGCGTCAAGGGTTGCCGCGACAAGGGCTTGAACGCTGCTCTCGTCCATCAAGTCTACATGATGGGCCAGGGCTTTTCCGCCATTGTCGTTGATATCTTGAGCAACCTTGTCGGCGCCTTGCTTGTTGATATCGGCAACAACTACGGCCGCACCGGCTTCCGCCAGTGCTTTGGCGCAGGCTTCACCAATATTTGCGCCGGATCCCGTTACTATAGCCACGCGGCCTTCGAGTTTTTTTGCCATATTATTTACACCGTAATTGTTGTCATGACCGCTCCTCAGGCGGAGCGTTTATAAAAAGTGCTTAAGCTTCCCTGTCGGTTTGGTGCAACCATCAATGTTTGTCGTCGGCGCCCTAGAGGGCGCCAAAGCAATCGTGGGCTGTATAGCTGCAACTGTATTCTCGGCAGTTGTAAATCTTTCCGGTGCGCAATTTGAATAGAAAGTGGTATGCGTTTTCGTAAAGCTTGCCGCTGTTCATTTCGCCGTAGGACTTCGCTTCTACGGCAACTTTATCGTCTTCTCCCGTCATGTTGACAATCCAGATCTTGATTGGCTTTTTCATTTGCGATGACATCACTCCTGATGCCTTGGCAAACTGCTCTTTGCCCCATGAAAAGTTGAGGGCTGCGGGTTTTTGCAGCATCGATTCAAAAACAAAGTCATCGGTGAGGCAGGCCAACATTTTTTCAGGGTTACCTTCGTTCATTAATTCAAAATATTTATCTATTAGTGCTTTGTTCCTGGTGACAGACATGGGGTGATCCTTGAAATGGTGTAGTTGTTGCTCGTGAAATCCTATAAATCCGCCAGGCATGAACGACAGGTTCTCATGTCTATGACTCACGGTATCTGAGGTAGAGGAATCGCCGGTATTGCGATGTCGTCTGCATGGCAAGGTTCCTGGTCCGTTTGCAGGAATTACGTTAGCGTAGCCGTCGCTGTGGAACAACATCTTTCATTTGACCATGTGTAAAATTTAGCCACTCAGGGAATCTAAAATAAAGCGAGTCGTGGATGTGCGCCAGAGATCGATGCCGGCGTCACTTGAAAAATCTTGAGGCGACACTTCCGACATGATTTTTTGATGTAGAAAGCAGGCTGCAACCAAGTGAAAGATCATCCAGAATGAAATGTCAGGATCCAGATCTGCTTTAAATTGGCCGGCATCGCTGCCGCGTTGCAGGATCGGTGTAATTATCTTGGAAATATAAACGCGTGTGGTTGGAATGAAACGGCTTGACTGAGTGATGTGTTCTCCACTGTGAAGGGCTTGATCTAGCAAGAACGTAGTGCTGGACGGGTGCTTTATAAGTTCGTCAAAAAGGTCGTTGACGAAATGTCGAATACCGTCTTCGGGCGACAATCTTGAATAGAAGTCGATTTTGTCCAGAAGTTGGGATTCTTGTGAGGCCCTTTCAAGAACGGCTCGATAGAGGTGGGCTTTGGACTTGAAATAGTGATATACCAATTGTTTGGTGACGCCTGATTGGCGCGCAATATTGTCGACTGTTGCGCCATCGAAGCCGCAAACAGATATCTCTCTTTCGGCCGCGATAAGAATTTTCTCAATAGTTCCAGTTTTCTTCAGTGATTTACGTACTATGCCCATAGTTAAATCCTCGCTGAATAATAGGTTTTATTAGATATTCTCTGCAGCAGTGTTTGCAGCTCGAACCTCGGCAGCAATTATCTACCTGGCCCGGATGTTTCACCATAGCCTCCCGATTCTCTTGCCTGAGTCACCGGCGGGAAGGAGTAGGAGGGATTTTTTCCCGCCGTTATCGAACAGCGGGGTGCAGGCGAATTTCGGCCAAACTTCCCTCAACCGCCACGGTTTGTCGGCGGTCAATGCGGCACCCGGCGGAGGTCGAGGTACGAGCGAGCGCAGCGCGTGGACGAACAGGGCTCGCAGTCGACCCCGGTGCGTTTCGTTCCTCGGCACACCCTATGCGCAGTCATAGGGTAGGCGGCTCATGGATTGTGCCAAAAGGGGGAGACATGCAGGCGATGTTTGCCCGGTGGCGATGCGGGGTTGGTTTTGCCGTGGAGCGTCGACAGGCCCAGGGTTCCCGCCCGCGGGGGAACTGGCTCAGCCCTGCTCCTCGGCGAGCGGCACCAGGGGCTCGGTAGCGTTGGCGAACACGGTGCGATTGCGGCCCGAAGCCTTGGCCCGGTACATGGCTTCGTCGGCCAGCGCCAGCATGTCCCGATAGCCGAGCTCCCTGTCTCTTGACATCACCCGGGCGACGCCGGCGCTCAGCGTGTGGGCGATCAACTGGTTCTGGCCGTACAGGCTGGGAGTGGCGGCGAACTGGCGGCGGATGCGTTCGGCGATATGCCAGGCGACGGTATCGCTGTCGGCACTCAGCAGCAGGGCGAACTCCTCGCCGCCGAGACGCACGGCGACGTCGTCGTTGCGGCTGATCCGGCGCAGCAGGTTGGCCAATTCACAGATGACATGGTCGCCGGCGCCGTGGCCGTGGCGGTCGTTGATGGCCTTGAAGTGATCGACATCCAGGAGGATCAGGTAGACGGGCACGCCACTGTGGTGGAAGCGCAGGCGCATGGTTTCGTGTTCCTGGATCAGCAGGCGGCGGTTGCCGAGGCCGGTGAGCGGGTCCTGGTGGGCGAGCTCGATGGCTCGCAGCCGGTCCCGGTCGAGGCGCAGCAGACGTTCGCCCATCGCCATGGTCAGGATCAGCGCCTGGAGCAGGCTGGCGATCTGCGCGATATCGCTGCTGGCTGCCGGAGGCAGCCAGTCGGTGCTGTCGAGCACCAGGATCAGCAGATAGCCGCAGCCGTAGATGAGCCAGCCCACGGCGAACCACAGCACCTGATCGACACCGCGCCGCCAGGCCTGCCAGGTCGCCACCGGCAGCAGCATCAGAAATGCCAGCATCAGCACCGACAGGTCGAGCAGTTCGGCGGAGGACAGCCCGAGAAGACGCGTCGTCAGGGCGATAAGCACGAACAGCTGCCACGCCGAGAACAGGTTGTGGATGGTGGGCATGAAATCCCGGGTGGACAGGAAGGATTTGGAAAATTGCAGCGCGGTGACGGCGAACAGCAACAGTGTGAGGGGAAACCCTTCGTTGTGCAGGTAGATATTGTTGGGCCACAGGTATTGGGCGGCGAAACCGTTGATGGTCGCCCACATCAGCGCGCCGCTGAGCAGAAACAGCCCGTAGTGCAGGAGGCCGGTGTCGCGCAGCACGGCGGTAAACAGCAGCGTCATCAGGATCAGTGTCGCCATGGTCCCGTAATAGGCGCCCAGCAGCAGATTTTTTTGCTGGGCCTGATTGTCGAAGTACCCCCGCTCCCAGAGCTGGACCGCAGGCTTCACCCAGTCGTGGGTGGCGGAGTACAACTGGAGGTAGACATCGCTGTAGCCGCCGGCCGGAACGGAGTCGGTGTAGGCCAGTTTGCGATAGGGCAGCGGGCGCTGGGTGAACGGGACGCGGTCGGAGAGCGCGGTGCGCCGCCATTGTCCGCCGTTGTCGCGGACATGGGCCACGAAGTGATCCAGACGGGTGGATTGCGGGTTGGCCAGCCAGCGCAGATCGTGATCGCCGGTGCGGTTGTCGAGCCTGAAGCGGAGCCACAGCGCCTGGTCGCGCACCACGGGCAGGCCGGCGTTGTCGGTGATGAACAGGAAGTCGATCTGCTCCACATCGGCGAGGCCGAGCTCCCTGGGAGCGACGCCGACGTCGATACCCACAGGCAGCTGGTATTGGCCAAGCTCCGAGCCATCGATGGTGGGCAGCGCCAGCGCCGGCAGCGCCAGCAGCAGGGCCAGCAGCAACAGCCACCTCGGTGTGAACTTTATCCCCGCGGACATTGCGGCCTTCACGGCACACCCGGATGTGCGCTGTGGTTGTCGTCCGGTGTATCTGTCAACATGGGCCGCAACTGCTCCTCCTTGAACGCCGGTTGTCGGCGGCGCCGATCACGGCGACCCAGGCCTGGAGGGAGCTAAACCCGGTCGCTGGCCTGTAGTGTGAAAGTGTCGTCAATGGCCGTCAGGATAGCTTTTTTCGGCGGCGAGGTTAAGGACGGCGGTCGGCAAAGGCGCCTGGTACGTCGGCTGGCCGTTCAGGGTTGTCCACCGGGATACGGCAGGGGGTGGCCGGTGGCATGCGGTCGAGGTAAAAGGAGACCATCGCTGGCGGACACTTGAAGTCGGCGTCGAGCGGGCCTGGATCAATTGCCGCCGCGGGGCGGGCACGTATAATCCGTTGACCAGACATCAGAAGGATGGCGTCATGGAGCACTGGCACACCCTTTCCCCGAACAGTGTACGACAGCGGCAGCAGACGCCCGAAGGCGGCCTCGGCGAACAACAAGTGCGGGTCCGCCTCGCCAGCCATGGTCCCAATCGCCTGGCGCCGCCGAAACGCCGCGGGCCACTGCTGCGGCTGCTGCTCCAGTTCCACAATATTCTGCTCTACGTGATGATGGCCGGCGCCCTGGTCACCGCCCTGCTCGGACACTGGGTCGATACCGGCGTGCTGCTGGCCGCGGTAATCATCAACGGCGTCATCGGTTTCATCCAGGAGGGCAAGGCCGAGGCCGCCCTCGACGCCATCCGCGCAATGCTGTCGCCCCATGCCACAGTGATGCGCGACGGCCGCTGGCGGGAGATCGACGCCGCCGATCTGGTGCCGGGGGATCTGGTCAGGCTCGAATCCGGCGACCGGGTTCCGGCGGATTTGCGCCTGGTGACGGTCAAGGATCTGAAGGTCGAAGAGGCGGCGCTCACCGGGGAGTCGGTGCCGGTGGACAAGGATACCGGCAGCTCGGCGCTGGACGCGCCCCTGGCAGAGCGCCACGGCATGGCGTATTGCGGCACCCTGGTGGTCTACGGCCAGGCGACGGGCATCGTGGTGGCCACCGCCGGCGCCACCGAGTTGGGCAAGATCAATAGCATGCTGGCCGGCATCCAGCCGCTGACCACCCCGCTGCTGCGCCAGATCGACCACTTCGGCCGTATCCTGGCGCTGGTGATCCTGGGCGCGGCGGTGGCGACTTTCGTGCTCGGCACCGTGGTTCGCGGCCATCCGCCGGCGGAGATGTTCATGATGGCGGTGGCGCTGGTGGCATCGGCGATCCCGGAGGGGCTGCCGGCGTTGATGACCGTCACCCTCGCCCTCGGCGTGCAGCGCATGGCGCGGCGCAACGCCATCATCCGCCGCCTGCCGGCGGTCGAGACCCTGGGGTCGGTAACCGTGATCTGTTCCGACAAGACCGGGACCCTGACCCGCAATGAGATGACCGTGCAGCGGGTGGTGTGCGCCGGATACGCCTTCAATGTCGGCGGTGTCGGCTATGCCCCGGTGGGCGGTTTCAGTGTCGACGGGCGCGCTGTCGCCGTCGACCGCTATCCCGCTCTGGCGCAGGCGATCCGCGCCGGCACGCTGTGCAATGACGCCCGCTTGCTGGAGGAGGCGGAGCAGTGGCGGGTGGAGGGCGATCCCACCGAGGGCGCGCTGCTGGTGCTCGGCGGCAAGGCCGGCTGGCAGCAGGCCGGGCTCGAGGCCGACTGGCCGCGCATCGACTCGATTCCGTTCGAATCGGAAAACCGCTTCATGGCCACTCAGCACCGGGACCGGGACGGAGTGCCGTGGATCTACGTCAAGGGCGCCCCCGAGCGGCTCTTCGATATCTGTGACCGCCAGCTGGACCCGGCCGGGGAGGGCCCCCTCGACGTCGACTACTGGCGGCGCATGGCCACCGACATCGCTTCCCAGGGGCTGCGCTTGTTGGCCCTGGCCGCCAAGCGCGCCGCTCCCGCCGGAGAGCGGCTGGCGGTCGCCGACATCGGCGAAGGCTTCACCCTGCTCGCCCTGGTGGGGATCATCGACCCCCCGCGGGAGGAGGCGATCCACGCCGTGGCCGACTGCCACCGCGCCGGTATCCGGGTCAAGATGATCACCGGCGACCACGCCGAGACCGCCCGCTCGATCGGCGCCCAGTTGGGCATCGGCATCGGCAAGCCGGCCATCACCGGCGCCGAGATCCAGGTGATGGATGATGCCGCGCTGCGCCGGGTGGTGATGGAGGTGGACATCTTTGCCCGCGCCAGTCCCGAGCACAAGCTGCGTCTGGTGCAGGCGCTCAGGGAGGACGGCCAGGTGGTGGCGATGACCGGCGACGGGGTCAATGACGCGCCGGCCCTGAAGAGTGCCGATGTCGGCGTGGCCATGGGCCACAAGGGCACCGAGGCGGCCAAGGAAGCTGCAGACATGGTGCTCGCGGACGACAATTTCGCCACCATTGCCGCCGCGGTCCACGAAGGACGGGCGGTGTATGACAATCTCAAAAAGTTCATCCTGTTCATGCTGCCCACCAATGGCGGCGAATCGCTGGTGGTGATCGCCGCGATTCTCTTCAACCTGGTCCTGCCGCTGACTCCGGCGCAGGTGCTGTGGATCAATATGGTCACCTCCACGTGCCTCGGGCTGGCGCTCGCCTTCGAGCCGCCGGAGGGCAATATCATGGCGCGTCGCCCGCGGCCGCCGGGGGAGGCCCTGCTCTCGGGCCATTTCATCTGGCGGGTGGTGATGGTGTCGGTGCTGATGATGGCCGGTGCCCTCGGCTTGTTCCTGTGGGAGCTGGATCGCGGCACCAGCCTCGACGCGGCGCGGACCATGGCGGTCAATGCGGTGGTGATGGCGGAAATGTTCTACCTGCTCAACAGCCGCTACCTGATGGCGCCGGTGACGACGGTCAGTGGACTGTTCGGCAATCGCTACGTGTTGCTGGCGATCGCCGCCTGTGCCCTGCTGCAGCTGGCCTATACCCATACCCCGCTGTTGCAGGGCATCTTTGGTTCGACCGACCTGTCCGCCGCGGAATGGCTGAGGGTGGTGGCGGCCGGCCTGCTGGTGTTCATCGCGGTCGAGACCGAGAAATGGGTGATCCGGCGCACCGGCTGGGCATTCGCCCGCTAGGTCTGTTGGCCGGCAACAGTCCCTGGCGGGCCGCTTCGCCGCGGGCCTTTCAGGCTTTCATCGCGTTTCCGGTTCAGGGTGTTGGTCCGGGAGTTCCGCCGGGGCGGCCGGTGCCGCCAGGTTGCGGAAGTCGGCGCCGCTGGGCTGTTGGAACACACGCAGGCCGAACTCGGGGAGAATGGCCAGCAGGTGGTCGAAAATATCCGACTGGGCGCCCTCGTAGGCGACCCAGGCGGTGGTGTTGGTGAAGCAGTAGATCTCCAGTGGCAGGCCCTCGGGGCCCGGGCTCAACTGGCGGACCATCATGGTCATGCCCTGGTGAATCCGCGGGTGGTTGCGCAGGTAGCGCTCGACATAGGCGCGGAAGGTGCCGATATTGGTGATCCGCCGGGCATTGACCTGGCTGGCGGCATAGCTGCCCAGGCGGCTGTTCCAGTCTGCCAGTTCCCGCTCCTTGGCTTCGAGATAGTCATCGAGCAGGGCGAAGCGGCGCAGCGCCTGCTGTTCGCCGGCTTCGAGGAAGCGCAGGCTGTTCTGGTCGAGGTAGATGGATCTTTTGATCCGCCGCCCGCCGGATTCGGTCATCCCCCGCCAGTTCTTGAAGGATTCGCTGATCAGGCGCTTGGTGGGAATGGTGGTGATGGTCTTGTCCCAGTTCTGCACCTTGACGGTGTGCAGCGCCATGTCGATCACATCGCCGTCGGCGTTGAGCTGCGGCATCTCGATCCAGTCGCCGACCCGCACCATGTCGTTGGAGGTGATCTGGACACTGGCCACCAGCGACAGCAGGGTATCCTGGAATACCAACATCAGCACCGCGGCCATGGCGCCGAGGCCGGAGAGCAGGATCAGCGGCGAGCGGTCGATCAGCGTGGCGATGATCAGCAGCACCGCGATGGCGTAGACCACGATCTTCACCACCTCGAGGTAGCCCTTGATGGGCCGGTTGGCGGCGTCCGGGCGGCGCTGGTAGATATTGTTGACCAGGTTGAGCAGCGCGCCGATGGCCATGGCGACGGTCAGTACGATAAAGGCGCTGCTGACGTTGCGCACCACCACGGCGGCGACTTCCGGCAACCCCGGGACCAGGGTTATGCCGGCGTACAGTATCAGCGCGGGGATGATATTTGCCAGCCGGGGAACGACGCTGTGATTGGCCAGTACCTGGTCCTTGCCCCACGCGGTGTTCTTCAACAATCTGTACATGCCGCGCAGCAGAATCTGTTTGGTGATCCAATTGGCCAGCCAGGCGACGGCCGCCAGGGCGGCGGTGGCGAGCAGGGTGAAGATCCAGGAATCTTTGTTCAAGTGATCGATAAAATCAAATAGCGTGTCGTTCACGGTCGGGGGCTCACTTTGCTGGGTAAAACGTGGAATGCGGACTCTGTTTGCGGCGAGGCGGCGCTGTCCGGCGCGGCGCAATGCTGGCGGTGATCATTGGCTCAGGGTTACATATCTCGCCCGGCGGTGCAAACCGGAGCCGGCGAAAATGGCGGATCGCGTCGCCACCATTGCCTTGCCAAGGGCGCCTAAACTCCGGAGAATGCGGCGATAACAGATATAAACCATAAGGTGATTACCCAATGCAGCACTTCCCTGTCGATCTGTCGGAACTGACACCGGCCATTCTTACCGCTACCCTGCACCGGCTCTACCCCGGCGCCACCGTCGAGGATTTCACCGTCGTCGAATCCAGGACCTACGGCGAGGCCATGGTGTCGACCGCCGCCCGCGCGGTGCTCGATCTCACTTACAGTGGCGCCCCTGAGCTTCCGCAGCGGGTGGTGCTCAAGCTGGCGCGGGACAGCAGCAAGCTGCTGGCGCCCTTCTACGCCAACGAGGTGAATTTCTACAACCACCTGCGCCCGGGCCTCGATATCGAGACCCCGCTCACCCTGGGCGGCGACTATGACGCCGAAACCGGCCAGTTCGGCCTGTTGCTCGAGGACCTCAGCCGTCGCGACGCCCACTTTCCCAACGTCACCGAGGCCATCAACCTGGCCCAGGTGGAATCCCTGGTCGACGTGCTGGCGAAACTTCACGCCACGTTCTGGGAGAGCCCGCGCTTTGCCGGTGATATGGCCTGGGTGCAGTCACATGTGGCGGGCGAGGTGATCACCCTGCAGAACGAGGCGGCCACGCCGCTGATCCAGCACGAAATCGACCACGAGAACTTCAAGCGCGAGATGGTCCAGCGGCTGCGCACCACCGGCGCCGAGATGCGCGCCGGCATGATGGCGGTGCAGCAGCACCAGGCGACCCTGCCCCAGACCCTGCTCCACGGCGACACCCACCTGGGCAACACCTACCTGCTGCCCGGCGACAAGGGCGGCTTCCTCGACTGGCAACTGATGGTGCGCGGCTACTGCATGCACGACGTCAACTATCTGGTGACCACGGCGCTGTCCATCGAGCAGCGCCGCAACCACGAGCAGGAACTGCTGAAACGCTACCTGGCGCGGCTGGCGGAACTCGGTGTCAGCAATCCGCCCTCCTTCGATACCGCCTGGAAGGAATACCGCCGCACCCTGGTATGGGGTGTCTACTACGGCTGGCTCACCACCCCGGTGGTCAACTACGGCTGGGAGATCAACGTGCTCAACCACCTGCGCCTGACCACCGCCTACGAGGATCTGGAAACCGGCAAGCTGGTGGCGGAGCTGCTGTAGCCGGGATCGCCTCGCAATCGACGGGCGCCCCCGGGGCGCAGGTCCTGAACGGTTCCCGCAGCCCAGCACTGGAGGCCGTGGTGGCGACATTCTGTCGCCGCCGCCGGGCGCCGTCCGGAGGCCGGCTGCCCGGTCTGCTATCATCACCGGCTCCGCTACCTGAAGTGATCGCCGTTTCATGGATACCTTGTCCCACGCGTTGCTCGGCGCCGCCATCGGCCAATGTGTCCTCGGGCGCCGCGTCGGCAACCGCGCCCTCGCCGCTGGCGCGCTCGTTGCGTTGCTTCCCGATATCGATGTGCCCATAGGGCAGTGGCTGGGGGACGCGGCGGCGCTGACTTTTCATCGCGGTATCACCCACTCTCTGCTGTTTGCCACCGTGGTGGCGCTGGGTGTCGGCGCTCTGCTGGCGCGCTTGTGGCCGGCGGCGGGGTGGCGGCCCTGGGCGGCGATGAGCGCCGCGGTGCTGGCCAGCCACCTGGCCCTCGATGCCTTTACTTCCTATGGTATCCAGTTGCTGTTGCCCTTCAGCGACCGCAGTTTCGCTCTCGCCAGCGTGTCGGTGATCGACCCGCTCTACACACTGCCACTGCTGGTGATGGTGCTGATCATTCCCTGGCTGGCGCGGCCGCGCTTGGTGCGCACCGGTCTCGCGGTGGCGGGGATCGCCCTTTCGACCTGCTACCTCGGTGCGACGCTGGTGGCCAAACACCATGTGGAGGGCCAGTTTGCCGGTGGCTTCGCCGCTGCGGGCATCGAACCCCGGCGCCTGTTCGTCAAGCCCACCATGTTCAACAGCCTGCTGTGGCGCGCCATTGCCGAGACCGACGACGGCTACCAGGTGGGTTTTTATTCCCTGCTGGATGAGCGGGCACCGGCGGAGTTCATCCACTTTCCCGGCAATGACCATCTGCTCGATGGCTACCGCGAGTCGGCGGTGGTGGCGGATCTGGTCAAGGTCTCCGATGGCTACTACCAGGTGGTGGCGGAGGGTGGTGAACTGCTGTTCCACGACCTGCGCTACGGCCGGGCCTTCGAGTGGCTCGGTGACGATCGACCCCACGTGTTCACCTACCGCCTGCTCAGGGAACAAGGCCGGGTGGTGGATATGGAAACGCTGAGCCTCCAGGTGGACCGGGAGCGGGATCGCGAAACATTTCAGGCATTGGTCGCCCGCGCTTTGGGGTGTTGCGGCTGAGCGGCCTGGCGCCGCTGCCGGAGCGAGCGCCTCAGGTATAGATCTCGCCGCGATAGCCGTTGAGCACGGCCACGGCCTGTTCCCGGCCGATATCTTCATCCACGGCGATGTCGCGGGCGCGCAGTTTGTCGGCCCAGTGATCGGGCTTGTCGCCTTCATCGAAACCGATGGCCTCGGCGTCGGAACCGCGGGCACCGCACACCACGCGCCGCACGCCGGCATAGGGAATGGCGCCGAGGCACATGGCGCAGGGCGCGCAGCTGGTGACCAGGGTGAAGTGGCCGGCGGTGGACAGGTCGTGGCTGTCGAGCCGCTGTTGGGCCAGCAGCAGGGCGACCACTTCGGCGTGGAGAAGGGAGGCGCCGGCGGGCACCACGCGGTTGACGCCGAGGGCCACCAGGTCGAGCCCCTCACCGAGCACGGCGGCGGCGAAGGGGCCGCCACCCTCCACGCCGTTGATCTCTGCCGCCGCGACCACGAAGGCCATGGCTTCGGGCAGGTCGGCAAAATGCCGGGGCTGCCGGTTGAGCCGCTCGAGCCAGTCGGGCAGCGGTATGGTGAAGACGTTGGGGTGGGGGGGCGGTGTCGTCATGGCGGTTCGTCATCCTCTGGGTTGCGCGGACGCCAGTCATTCAACCATTGTTGGGCGGGCACTGGCCAGGAGTAAAGGAAACCCTGGTGGATCACATTGCCCCGGGCGTTGAGGAAATCCGCCTGGGCCTTTGTTTCGACGCCTTCCGCAACCACCGTCAGGCTGAGATTGTCGGCGATGGTGATGATGGTTTCCACCAGCGCGGCGTCGTCGCTGTCTTCGGGCAGATCCTGGATGAAACTCTTGTCGATCTTGACCTCGCAGATCGGCAGACGCTTGAGATAGGACAGTGAGGAGTAGCCGGTACCGAAGTCGTCCAGTGAAAACTGGACGCCAAGGGCGGTGATGTCGCGCATTTTGCTCACCACCGTATCGAGGCTGTCGAGCATCATCCCCTCGGTGACTTCCAATGTCAGTTGGCAGGGATTGGCGCCGGTGATGGCCAGCAGCCGCTTCAACCAATCGACGAAGTCGGTCTTGCGCAGTTGCCGCGGCGAAAGGTTGACGGCGAGCCGCAGGTTGCGCCCCAGGCTCTGCTGTTCGGCGATGATGCGGCAGGCCTGTTCCAGCACCCAGGCGCCGATCTCGACGATCAGGTCCGATTGTTCGGCGATGGGGATGAACAGCGACGGCGGAACCAGCCCCCGCTCCGGGTGGTGCCAGCGCAGCAGCGCTTCGGCGCCGATGACGCGCCCCCGGCGGTCGACCTGGGATTGCAGATAGAGCGCCAATTGGTCGTTCTGCAAGCCGCTGCGCAGCGCGCTCTCGAGGGCATAGCGGGCCTTGGCCTGCTCGCCCATCTCGACTTCGAAAAAGGCCGTCTGGTTGCCTCCCGCGGCCATTGCCCGGTGCAGCGCGGTGTCGGCGCGGCTGAGCACCTGGGCGGCGCTCTCGTCGGCCACCTCGGGGAACAGGGTGATACCGAGAGAGACCGAAATGGTGACCGTTTCACCGGCGATCGCCAGGGGGTGGTGGAATATCGCGTGGATCTTTTCGGCGATTTCCTCAGCGTGGTGGCTGGTGGACTCGGCGTGGGGCGAGTCGAGATCCGGCAGCAGCACGGCGAACTCATCGGCGGACAGGCGGGCGATGGTGACGCCGTCCTTGGCCAGCGCTTGCAGGCGGTTGGCGGCGATCTTGAGGATACTGTCGCCAAAATTGAAGCCCCTGGCGTCATTGACGGCCTTGAAGTGGTCGATATCGATAAGGATCAGCACGCCCTGGTGGAGGTCGCGGGCCAGGCTCACCAGGGTTTGCAGGCGCTCGTTGAGCAGTACCCGATTGGGCAGTTCGGTGAGCCGGTCGTAGTGGGCGAGGTGCCGGATCCGGGCTTCGGCGGCCTTCTGGTGGGTAATGTCCCGCTGTACCGCCAGGTAATGGGTGATGCTGCCATCGGGCTGGCGGATGGGGCTGATGATGGCGGAATCGATATACTCCTCGCCATTTTTGCGGCGATTGTGGAACTCGCCCTTCCAGACCTTGCCGGCGGACATCATCGCCCACAGGCTGGTATAGGTTTCCGCCGGGGTATTGCCGGAGCGCAGCACCCGCATGTTGCCGCCGACCACCTCGTCGCGTCGGTAACCGGAGCTGGTGGTGAATGCCTCGTTGACGTACTCGATGGTGCCCTGGGCGTTGGTGATGACCATGCTGTCGGTGCTTTGCTCCACAGCCTGGGCCAGTTGCCGCAGCTGCTGCTCGGCGCTCCTGCGCGCGGAGATGTCGTGGCTGATGCTCAGCACCCCGGCGATCTCGGCATTGCCGTCGAACATCGGGATATGGGTGACTTCGAGCAGTTCCCGATGGCCGTCGCTGGCGAAAGTCGCCCATTCCTCATGGCTGCTGGGCCGGCCGCTGGCGATCACCTGGTCGGCGTGCCGCTGGAAGCTGTCGAGTCGCGTGGCGCTGGCGAAATCCTGGTCGGTCTTGCCGATGACAGCGTCGGTCGGTACGCCGAGCAGTGTTCCCATACGCCGGTTGCAGGCCAGATAGCGGCCCTCGGTGTCCTTCAGCCAGACCAGGTCGGGGAGTGATTCGAACAGTGAGCGAAGCAGCTGGCGTTCGTCGACGAGTTCCTGTCTGAGAGCCTGGCGTTGCAGATTGTTGGCGAATACCAGCCCGAGGATTGCCGTGGCCACCGGGTGCAGCAGCAGTATCGGCGGACCGAAGCTGACGACTGCCCGCCAGGACAGATCCCCCGGCAGGGTGAACAGTACTGCGACCATGGTGACGTGCACCGTCAGTCCCAGAAGGTAGGCTTCGCCGAAGCGGATATCGGCCAGCCGCCCGCGGCGATAGCGGCGCCAGGCCAAGCCGATGCCCGCCGAAGTCAGTATCACCAGCACCCCGGTGAAGACCGAGCCGCCTTCCAGCAGGCGGAAGGCCACGGTGATGACAACGGCGACCAGGGTCGGCAACGGCCCCAGGAACAGGCCGGATACCGCCATCAGTACCGAGCGGGAATCGAAGATGACGCCGGGTTCGAAAGGAAAACTGGTGTAGATGATGGCGACGCCGATAACGCCGATGACGGACCCGGCCAGCAGCTTGCCGATGAGGGTGTCGAGTCGCTGACGCCGGGTGAATACATCGCAGACCACCACCATGGCGAACAGCAGGGTGGCATTCTGGAGAAGAGCGGGCAATATCGTGGCGATCACTGGCGATGTTTTGGCAATAATTGGTTGTCGAACCCGGCAGCTCGCTGAAGGCCGGAGCGCTGGCCGGAGGGTATCATGGTCGAGGCCGAGACAGCGGTAAACGGATACCAGTGGAAGAACCATCCTGTACCAGAGCGCCGGGAATCATCGGTGTCAATGCTCCAGCAGCGGCTGTAAGTCGCTGAACGGGCGGACCCAGGGCTTGCCGGCGCGCAGTGCCGCGGGTAGCGAGGCGATGTGCCGACTGGCCTGTTCGCGCTGGTCGAAGCTGCCCATCAACACATAATGGAGCAGCCGGCCGTTATTGTGGACCTGGATCTGCACCGTGTCGTTGCCAAGCTTGTTGCGGGTGACGAAATGCTCGACCCCCTCGGCACTGCTGGAGGCGGTCAGCTGGATGGTGAAATGGTCCGGATGCCGGCTGCGCAGCTAGCTCTCGGGGGATGACGCCGTCCCGGGATCGGTTACATCCGGGGCGGTTGCCTGCGCAGGGGTGACCGGGGCCTCGTCCTCGCCGGCCGCGACGGCGGGTTGGTCGGGTTCCAGTTTTGGCACCTGCTGGCTGTCGATCAGCTCCTTTGCCTTGGTGTGGCCATTGTCGGCGGCCCTGTTGAAATAGCGCACCGCGGAGTCCCAGTCCTTCTCCACACCTTTGCCCTGGTAGTACTGGATGGCCAGGTTGAACTGGGCGTTGGGGGAGCCGTTGTCGGCGGCCTGTTGCCACCAGTACACGGCTTGTTCGGTGCTCTGCGCCACGCCGCGACCGTTCATATAGGCATTGCCGAGGTTGAACTGGGCGCCGGCATGGCCCTGGCGGGCGGCTTTCTCGAACCAGGCGGAGGCGGCTTTGTCGTCCTTCTCGATGGCGTCCGATCCCCGGTCGTAGAGGATACCCAGATAGAACTGCGCCTCGCTGTCACCCTGTTCCGCCAGATCCCGCCAGATGCGTTCGGCAGCGACGAAATCCCCCTGCCGGTAGGCATCCTTGCCGCTGCTGAAGCCTTGCTCGGCGGCGAGGACCGGCGGCCACAACAGCAAAGCGCCCAGTGATGCCGCGGCGAGAGTCGCGGCCAGGCTGCGGGTGTGTCTGGCATCGGGCATCGGGGTGGATTCCTTGGTGGAACTTGCGGGAACTGCCGTGGTGTCACCGCTGTTGGCGCGCCCGCGGAATAATACCAGAAGCCTTGGCAATCTGTCCGGCGGGGCCGCCCCTGGCGGACCAGTGGCGGGGAATGCCGCCCGGGAGGTCGGCTGCTGGGCCGCCGCGGAGGCCGCCATTGCCGCAAAGGCCTCCCGGATGGCGCCGCGGCCGGTGCTTCAGTGCCGCCCCTTCAGGGAGGGAAAGCGCTGCAACACACTGATCAGCAGGCAGGGCAGGAAGCTCAGGGTCACCACCATCGAGCAGGCGATGCCGAGGATCACCACGATGCCCACGCCCCGATAGAGCTCGGTGCCGGCGCCGGGGCTCAGCACCAGTGGCGCGAGGCCGAATACCGTGGTCGCGGTGGACATCAGTATCGGCCGCAGGCGGCTGGCCACCGCCTCGCGCACCGCCGTCACCACGTCGGCATCGGGGTGGCGCAGTTTGTGGCGGGCCTGGTCGACGATCAGTATGGGGTTGTTGATCACTGCACCCAGCAGGATCACGAAACCGAGCATGGTGATCATGTCGAAGGGCTGGTGAAACCCGCCCGCCCCCAGCGCCCCGAGCAGGGCGCCGGCGCCGTTGACTGCGGCCAGGCCGATGATCCCGCCGGCGATGCCGAGCGGCACGGTAGTGAGGATCAGCAGCGGGAAACTCCAGTGGGAAAAGATCGCCACCATCATCAGGTAGGTGAGCACCACGGCGATGACCAGGTTGCTCGACAGGGATTCCCGGGTCGCGTCGAGCTGGTCGGCAGCGCCGGAAATCGACAGACTGACGCCCTTGTCGACCTCGCCGGCGGCCTGCATCTGCGGCACCATCTCGTTGCGCACCTTGGCCACCGCGGTCTCCAGCGCTATGTTGCGGGGCGGAATGATCGACAGGGTTGCGGTGCGGCGCCCGTCGACCCGGCGCAGGGTGTCGCTGTCGACGGTTTCGCGAATGTTCGCCAGGGCGTCGAGGGGCAGCACCGTGCCCGTCGGGGTGAGGATCGGCAGGGCGGCGAGCCCCGCCAGGTTCTGCGCCCGGCCGGCATCGCTGAACAGGAAGATGTCCACTTTGTCGTCGTCGATGAAGAACTCGTCGACGAAGGCGCCGTCGCTCAGCGCCGCCACGGTGAAGCCGAAGTTGCCGGCATCGAAGCCGACCTCGGCCAGGCGCTCCCAGCGCGGGCGGATCTGCACCAGGGGTTGGTCGAGGGACAGGGAGGCGGGCTCGGAATCCAGTTGCAGATCGTCGAACAGGGTGCGGGCGCGGACAAAGGCGTTGCCGGCGGTGTTGTAGAGGCTGGCCAGATCCGGTCCGGAAATGTCCAGGTTCACCGCCCGGGTGCCGCCCTGGTTGCTGGAAATGATCGAGCCGCGGGCTGAGAACGCGCGCATTCCCGGGTAGCTGGTGAACAGCTCGGTGAGGGCGTTCATCATCGGCTCGACGTCGCGGCCGCGGATGGGTTCGCTCATCACCCAGATACTGCCGGGGGACACCCGCAGGGAGTAGTACTGGAGGGCCGGGACCCGCAACTCGCCACGGTCGAAGAGCGCCGGGTCGGCGCCCACGGCGGCGGAGAGCAGTTCGAGGAAGTCGTCGGTGATGGCGCTCATCTCCGCCAGATTGTAGCCCGGCGGCGCGGTCATCACGGTGAAGGCCTTGGGCTCTTCGCCCTCCGGCAGGTATTCCGCCGGAGGCATCAGCCACCAGGCGGCGCCGAGGATCGTCGCCAGGGTGATGGCCAGGCAGCCCCGGCGGCGCGCGGCGGTGTCGGTCACCCAATGCACCGCGCGCATCAGGGGCCCTGGATCGTCCCTCTGGTGGCCGCCGTAGCCGTTGCCGAAGCCGAGCCGGGCGCAGGCTGCGGGCACCACGGCCACCGCGAACAGCATCGAGGCGATGATCGCGGCGGAGATGGCGATGGCGATGTCGGAGTAGAGTTGCCCGGCTTCCTCGCGGACGAACATGATGGGCACGAACACCAGCACGGTGGTCGTCGTGGCCGCCAGCACCGCGGGCCACACTTCCTTGACGCCGAGGATGGCCGCCTCGATGCGGTCGAGGCCCCGGCGCCGGGCCTGTTCGATGTTCTCCAGCACCACGATGGTGTTGTCCACGGTCATGCTGATGGCGAAGGCCACCCCCGCCAGGGAAATGACGTTGATGGTACGGTTGAACAGCAACAGCCCGAGGAAGGCGACGATGGTACACACCGGAATGCCCACCAGGCCGATGAAGGTGGCTCGCGCCGAGCGCAGGAACAGGTACATCACCGCAGTGGCCAGCAGGCCGCCGAGCACCAGGTTGACGAGCACATTGCGCAGGGAGTCCTGGACGTAGCGCGCATCGTCGCCGATGAGAACGATGTCGAGGCCGTTGGGCTCGAGCAGATCGCGGTGGATCTCGTCCACCACCTGCAGCAGGTTGTCCTTGATCTCGATGACGTTGGAGCCCGGTTCGCGCTTGACCGCCAGCATCAGACTGCGCTCGCCATTGGCGTAGCTGATACCGCGAACCTCGAAGTGATCGAGGCGCACCTCGGCGACATCCTTGAGGCGGATCTCGGCGCCGTTGCGGCGGGCGAGAATCAGTTCCTCCAGCTCCTCCATTTCCTCGAAGCGGCCCATCACCCGGACCAGATAGCGGCGCTTGCCATCGTCGATGTCACCGGCCGAGGTGTCGCGATTGCGGGCGCGCACTGCATCGCGCACCTCCGTCAGGCTGAGCCCCCGCTGCGCCAGCTTGGCCGGGTCGATGTCGATCTGCACCTGGCGCTCGGCGCCGCCGCGCACATCCACCTGGGAGACGCCGGGCACCCGCTCCATCAGCGGGCGCACCTGGTTATCGGTGAAGTCGGTGATCATGTCCATGTCGAGCGCCAGCGGGTTGCCCGGCTGCGGCCCGAGACTGAAGTACATGAAGGCGTTTTCCGAGAACGAACTGCTGAACAGCTGTGGCTGGTCGACGTTTTCCGGGTAGCCGGAGACCTGGTTGAGAGCGTTGGAAACCCGGATCATCGCCTCGTTGACGTCGACCCCGAAGGGGAATTCCAGTTCGATGGAAGCCTGGCCGGTCTCCGCCAGGGATTCCATGCGGCGGAGATTGGGCAGGGTGCGCAGGTAGCGCTCCTGCTCGATGAGGATTTCCTTCTCGATGTCCTGGGGGGTGGCGCCGGCCCAGCTGGTCACCACGCTGATGGTGCGCACGTCGAGATCGGGGATCATCTGTACCGGGATGCGCAGCGCCGCGGCGATGCCCAGCACGCAGGTGATCAGGACGATGACGGTCAGCAGCTTGCCGTGGCGGATACTCGCTTCAAACATGGCGTCCTCCGGACTAGCGCTCCGGGCCGTCGACGACATGCACCGCCTGGCCCTCCCGCAGTACCTCGTTGCCGCGAATCACCACCTGTTCGCCGGGTGCCAGACCGCTGGTTACCTCCACCCCTTCCGGCCCCTCCCGGCCGATGGCGACCGATCGCCGCTGGGCGCGGCCGTCCGCCACCACGAACAGGCTGTGGGCGCCGTCGGGATGGCGCAGCAGGGCATCTCGCGGCACCAGCAGCCGGTGTCGGTCATCCGCCAGTTCAAATAGAGCGGTAGCGGAGGTGCCGGGCAGCAGCGCGGCTTCGGGATCGTCGATCACCACACGCACCAGAAAGGCCCGCGCCTGGGGATCGCTCACCGGCACCCGAGCGGTGATGCGGCCCGTGAGGCGGCGGTCGGGGCGGCTGTCGGGGATGACCGTCACCGCCGTCTGCCCGTCGATGTCGGCGAAGCGTTCCTGGGGAGCCCTGACGTCGAGGCGGAGCGGGTCGAGGGCTACCAGTTCCAGCACGGCGTCGCCGCGGGCGATCCATTCACCCTCATCGGTCATCCGGGCGGCGATCACGCCGGCGAAGGGCGCGGTCAACTGATGGCGGCGGAGGTTTTCCGCGGCGGTCTCCTCCCGCGCCTGGGCGGCGTTCAAGGCCGCCTCGGCGAGGGCCAGGCCGGCGCGGCGGGTGGCCACCTCGCTTTCGCCGATATGGTTGCGCTCGCGCAGGAGGAGCGCTTCGTCCAGCAGCCGCCGGGTTTCGTCCCGTGCCGCGCGGGTCTCGGCGCTGGCGGCCCGGGCCTCGGCGAGGGTGAGAGTGGCGATGGCCGGATCGAGTTGGAGCAGGATGTCGCCCTCGGCCACCCGGCTGCCGGCGTCCACCAGGATTTCCGCCACCAGCCCGTCCACCCGCGGCGACAGGTTGGCATGGCGCTCGGCGCTGAGGGAGCCGGACAGGCGAAGGGCGCTGGTCGTCGCTGAAACGGCCGGCGCGACCACCGCCACCGGGACGGGGTCGTCGGCATGAGCCAGGGAGATGGACAGGGCTGTCAGCAGACAGGGCAGTGCCAGCAGGGGTCTGAAACGACAACGCATTGTTTTTCCTGTATGTCCATGGCCGATGTTTCCGTGGCGGCCGGGTAGCGGGCTTTGGCGATACTACCGTCTGGAGTGATGGATAACAACGATTCGCATTTGCTTTCTGTATAGAGGAGCGGCCATCTGCTGCTGTCAGCGGTGCGGGCCACGGCTTTCATTGGTTGCTGAACGCCCGCCTTCAGCGCCTTTGGCGTGCAGTCCCGCTATGGATTCGTCTTCGACGCCCTGGGAGTGAAACCAGCCAGCACGGCCATCGAATCCGGCCTGCATTGCCAGCAGATCTCCAACGAATTTATCCAGCAGTCCAATCCCGACATCATCTACGTGGTCGACCGGACAGCCGTAATGGAACACCGTCAGGTCATGTACGCCGAGAGCATGGGCAACCCGTCGCTGCGCCAGACCAACGCCTGGAAGAACGGCCGCGCGGTTTTGTCGATGCCGATGCCTGGTATATCACCGCTGCCAGCGTGGCCTCCTTGAAGATCGTGATCGACGATGTCATCAAGGGTTATCAGAATTGAATCGCCGCGCGGCGTCGCTCCATGTCTCTGGAAACTTGCCGGGTTTGTGGGAGCGATGCCGTGCTTCATCCTGTCGCCGCGCCGCCGGTCAGACGGCGCGCACTGCTCGCTATGACGCGGGTGCCACGTCACCTGCGGCCGCTCTGCTGGTCAAGGCCACGGACCGTATCTCAGTGTATGGCAATTACATTGAAGGGTTGAGCAAGGGCCAGGTCGCGCCAGCAACTGCCGCCAATGCGGGCGAGCTATTTCCGCCGTACAAGACCAAGCAGGAGGAAATCGGCCTCAAGTTCGATTTCGGCGAATTTGCCCACACCATCAGCCTGTATGAAATCAAGCGGCCAGGCAGCTATACCGACATTGTCAGCAACGTCTTTTCCTTTGGTGGAGAGCAGCGCAACAGAGGGGTTGAGTGGAGCTTTTTCGGCTCACCGCTGCGCGACGTGCGCCTGATGGGCGGTGTTGCCTATGTGGATCCCGAACTCACCAAGACCGCCGGGGGCGTCAACCAGGGCAAGTCGGCGACCGGGGTGCCCAGGCGGCAAGGCAAGCTGGGCGTGGAGTGGGATACGCCAGCTGTACAGGGTTTGACGCTGACCGCCAATGCGACCTCGGCATCCAGGCAATATATCAGCGCCGACAATTCGCTGTCGGTGTCGGGCCACACGGTATATGACCTGGGCGCACGGTATGCCACCAAGGTCTCCAGTCATCCGCTGACAGTGCGGGCCGGCGTCCACAACGTGACGAACAAGGCCTACTGGGGCATGCCGCTGCTGTCCAGCTTGGGCCTGGGCGCGCCGCGCACCCTTCAACTCTCGGCCACGATGGACTTCTGATGTTCGGGCAGGCGCCTCCGGCGTCGGCGGGCACCTTTCAATCATTCAGACGTCAACACGATTGGCCGTCCGATATCGACCTCCCCAGCCCCCCGATGCTCAAGGGCGTGACGTTCACTTTGCCTTGATATGAGGCGGCTTTTTCAAGGGTTGTTCAGCAAATGGATAGTTAGCAATTGATGGAACGGTGTCTATACTTGACAGGTAGTTCTGTTTTTGGTCCTTGAGCACAACACCACTATAAAATCAATGAGTTGGAGGAGGCTTTATGGAGAGATACTACTACATCAGCGACAATCTGGACGAGCTCGAAGTGATCGAGCGGGAGTTGGAAAACGCCGGTATCGCCAACGAGCAGATCCATGTGCTCAGCCACGACGATGACGCTGTCGTCCGGCGGCGTCTGCACGGCGTGACTTCGATCATGAAAAAGGACCTCATCCGTTCCACGATAGTCGGCGCGGTGGTGGGGGTGTGCCTGGCGATACTGGTGCTGGTCGGGGCTCATTTGTTGGGCTGGACAGAGAGCTTTACCTGGGCGCCGTTTATTTTCCTGGCGGTGGTGCTGCTGGGCTTTTGCACCTGGGAAGGCGGGCTCTGGGGGATTCAGGAACCCAATCGCAATTTCCGGCGTTTCCACAAAGTGCTGAAGCACGGCAAGCACGTTCTGTTCGTGGATATCGACGAGCGGGAAAAGGCGGCCCTCGAGCGGGTGTCCCGGGCCCATCCGCGGGTCAAGAATGTCGGCTCGGGCATACCGGCGCCGAGGATGGTGGTCAAGGGGCATCAGATGTTCCGGCGCTTCATGCACTGGGCGCCCTGAGCGGAAACGAGAGCGAGGGTGCTCTACGCCCGGCTTGCCGGCGGTGGGGTTGTCGCGCCCCGTCGCCAGGCGGAAAGCTACTCCGCCGGCAGGAAAAACAGCCCGCGGGTGATGAAAGTGTAATCCGCCTCCACGGCCATCAGCCCCACCAGTACCAGCAGGCACAGGGGCGGCAGCAGGATGGTGTACACCAGCGCCAGCCGCTCCCACATCATGTGCATGAATACCGCGACGATCAGCCCCGCCTTCAGCACCATTAACAGCAGAATCAGCGACCAGCGCAGATAGCCCTCCAGGTGCAGTATGTCGACCGTGTAGGAAAAAGCGCTGAGGATGAACAGCAGTACCCAGACTTTCAGGTAGATGCCGATGGGGTGCTGTTGACCGGCCTGTGCCATAAATCCTCCTACCACAAGTAAAAGAGTGCGAAGATGAAGACCCACACCAGATCGACGAAGTGCCAGTAGAGGCCGGCGATCTCCACGTTCTGGTAGCGGCCGTTGCGGTCGTAATCGCCCCTGAGCACCTTGCGGGCGATCACCGCGAGATAGATCACCCCGGCGGAGACGTGCAGGCCGTGAAAG
>JBAZCN010000040.1:0-24396 GCA_041655035.1 Porticoccaceae bacterium
CAGGGCATCGTCGCCACCGACCAGGGCATTTTCTACAAGATGCAGCAGATGGCTCCGGACAAGGAGTTGATCATTGCCCCCACCGCCGGCAACGGAGCGACCTGCCGCAGCTGCGCCAACTGTCCGTGGATGGCGATGAATCATCTCGAAAACATGATGCAAAGCCTGCAGTTCGGCGACAACGAAATCCACGTCGATCCCGAGACTGGCCGCCAGGCCATGGTGTCGCTGCAGCGGATGCTGGATTTCCGTGAGCAGCAACTCGCGGCCAGCGCCCCGGCGACCGTGGCGGGGGCTTGATCGGGCCCGAGTCGAGGTCTGGCGAAACCGGGGCGCAGCGCGAGCGCGGTGTCCGCGCCGATTCTGCTTGACCAATCGCCGGGCACACCCCTCGGTTCGCGGAGAGTGTCGGCATCCCCGATCAGCTCCACCCGGTTGTCACTGGCTGTGGTAGCGGACGCGCTGGTGTTCGGCCAAACGCCGGGTCGCTGGACCCTGATCGGCGCCGCCACTATCTTCTCTCCCATACTTACGTCGCCCCTGAGGCGGGTCGTGGCACGCAAGGCTGAAAGCGCCGGGAAAGCCGTGTCACCGATACTGCACTGTAATGTTTGCGCCCCGCACGACGACATTCGTTGGGTATCCGTGGCGTTAGCATCCCCTTCCGGACTCTCGTGCAATCCGGCAGCCGGTGGGATCCTGGAAGCAAGGAGTTGTCGACGATGCGAATCCTCGTTGCCGAAGACGATAGCGATATCGCCGCCGGCGTATGTGCATCCCTGCAGCGTCAGGGGCACGCGGTCGATCACGTCAGCGACGGCGCGCAGGCCGATTCCGCGCTGACGTCCACCAGCTACGACATGCTGATCCTGGACCTGGGATTGCCGTCCCTGGAAGGAACCGCCGTCCTGCAACGCCTGCGCCAGCGCGGCGACAGCCTGCCCGTGCTGGTGGTCACCGCGCGCGACGGCCTGCAGGAACGGGTGCGGACGCTGGACCTCGGTGCCGACGACTACTTGATAAAACCCTTCGCAGTGGACGAACTCGAAGCGCGGGTGCGCGCCCAGCTGCGCCGGGTCACCAGCAACGGCAAGCCCGAGCTGCGCATCGGCCGCCTGCGCCTGGATCTGCCCGGCCACCGGGTGTGGGTGAACGAGCAGGCGCTGGAGCTTACCGCACGCGAATTCGGGCTGCTCTCCGCACTGGCCACCCGCCACAATCGCATAACCTCACGGGCGCAGCTGGTCGAGGCATTGTGCAACTGGGACGAAGAGCTGACCGACAACGGCCTGGACATCGCCGTCCACCGCCTGCGCCGCAAGCTCCGCCCCGGCGGCATGGGCATACGCACCGTGCGCGGACTCGGCTACATGCTCGAGGAAAGCGGCGAATGACCACGCGCCGGCCCAGCCTGCGCCGGCGGCTGCTGGCATTCCTGGCCTTGCCGATGCTGGCGCTGCTGTTGCTCAATGCCGTCATCACCTATCGGATCGCGCTGGCCTACTCCAACCACCTCCACGACCGCAACCTCGCCGATGACACGTTGTCCTTCGCCCGCATGCTGGAGACCATGACGGTCAGCGACGAGCTGTCTCCGCAAGTGCGCTTTCTGCTCGAATACGAGCCAGGCGGCCACGGCTATTTCAATGTCGACAGCCTCAAGCACGGCACATTGAGCAGCAATGCCGATTTCAGCGGGCTGCCGCAGGCCCAGAACTGCGACAGCACGCGGCCCAAACTGTACAGCGGCGAGCTCGATGGGGAGAGGGTGCGGTTGGCGACGCTCTGCATCCAGAGCAGCGGTGATCCGGAGGACCACCTTGCCGTCACCGTCGCTGAAACTTTCACCGACCGCCGTCACCGCGCTCAGGAAATCCTGATCATCACCATCCCCATGATGACCTTGCTGATTCTCTGCGTCAGCGCGCTGGTCTGGTTCGGGGTGAACCACGGCCTGAAGATCCTGCGTCCGCTCACCCTCCGCCTGGCCGAGCGCAATCGGGGCCTGGCGCCGATTTCCAGCCCGGACGTGCCGCTGGAGATCCTGCCCCTGATCGAAACCATCGACGGACTGTTTGGCCGCCTTGCCGAGATGATCGCCCTGCAGGACCGGTTCGTGGCCGATGCCGCTCACCAATTGCGGACGCCCCTGGCGGGAATCAGCCTGCATGTGGACCGCGCTTTGAGCGCCACCGACGACAGGACTCGGGCCGCTGCACTGGAGCATGTGCGCCGCCTCAACCAGCGCACGGCTCGCGTCTCGGGTCAGCTGCTGGCGCTGACCCGCGCCCAGTCGTCGCCGGCGATCATGGAACCGTTGCTGGTGTCGGGGCTCGTGCCCGAATGGGTTGCCGCGCGCGTACCCGAGGCAATCCGTGCGGATGTCGACCTGGGCTACCAGCCGCCGGAACAGCCGCTTTCGGTGCTCGGCTACGCCCCGGCGTTGCAGGAGGCTGTGGACAACCTGATCGACAACGCTCTGAACTACGCCGGCAAGGGCGCCACGGTCACGGTCGGCCTGTTGGCGCTGGATGAGGACTGGATCGAACTCTATGTGGAGGACGATGGTCCAGGAGTGGACGCGGCGGTGATGGCCCGCCTGGGCGAGCGCTTTTTCCGGGTGCCGGGCACACAGGAAAGCGGCACTGGCCTGGGTTTGGCCATCGCGCATGAGGCGATGGAGCATTTCAGTGGCCGGATCCTCTATCAATCTGTCGTGCCGCACGGGCTCAAGGTGGCGATACGGTTGCCGCGGCTGAAGCCCATCTGACCCATCCCCACTGGTGAAAGGCTGGCGAAAAGGGCGGCTGCGATCCTTCCGTCCATCCTGCTGAAAGGTGAATGACGCAACAATGCTTGGATCCCATGAATTCTTTTTCGAAGGCGGCCGCAACGGCGTGCTGCTGATCCACGGGTTGACTGGCACCCCGATGGAAATGCGCCTGCTGGGCAGGGGGCTGGCCAGTGCCGGGTTCACCGTGCATGGCGTGCAGTTGCCGGGGCACTGCGGCAGCGCCGAGGACTTGATCGCCTCCCGTTGGCAGGACTGGTACGCCGGCGTCGAACGCGCGGCCGGGGCGTTGCGCAGTCGGGTCGACAACCTGTTCGTTGGCGGCCTGTCGATGGGGGCGGTATTGGCGCTGGCGCTGGCCGCCGAGCAACCGGACCGGGTTGCCGGTGTCGGCGTGTACGGCGCCACGTTCCGCTATGACGGCTGGAACATTCCGGTGGTGGCGCGGCTGTCGTTTCTGTTGCCGCTGTTCAAGCGGCTGGGTATCGGCCGCAACCGCATGTTCATGGAGGAACCGCCCTACGGCCTGCGCGACGAGCACATCCGCGCCCGGGTCAGTGCCTCGATGCTGGCCGGCGACAGTGCCACTGCCGGCCTGCCCGGCAATCCATGGCCGGCGCTGGCAGAGATGTACCGGCTTTCGGCCTGGGCGAAGCCGCGCCTGCCCAAGGTCACCGCCCCCTGCCTGATCGCCCATGCCCGCGACGACGACATCGCCAGTCTGGCCAATGCGCAACTGGTCGCCGACCGGGTCAGCGGGCCGAGTGAGATGCTGATCCTGGACAACAGCTACCACATGATCACCATTGACCGCGAACGGCGTCTGCTGATCGAGCGCAGCGCGCGCTTCTTCAATGCCATCGCCCAAGGCCGTCCGGTGGCCACGGCTGCCTGATATGTCGCCACTGGTCATTGTGCTGTGGTTGCTCAACGTGCTGCTGGATACCGGCGGCCAGCTCGCGTTCAAGGCCGCCGCTGCCGACCCGGACGCCGGCGAAGGCATGGCCCGCTGGAAGCACATGCTCGCCCGCCCGTGGCTGGGGCTGGGTATCGCCTGCTATATCGCGGAATTCGTGGTCTGGATCGCTTTCCTCTCGCTGGTGCCGCTGTCGCGCGGGGTGCTGCTGGGGTCGATCAATATCGTCGCGCTGATGATTGCCGGCCGCATCCTGTTCAAGGAACGCCTGACCCGCCTGCGGGTGGTCGGCATGTTGCTGGTCAGCCTGGGAGTGGCTGTGGTGGGGGCCGCCGGATGAAGCGCCTGTATCTGGTGGGTTTTCCGCTGCTGATGGCCTTCGATACCCTGGCCCAGCTCTGCTTCAAGCTCGCTGGCGATGGTGCGTTACCGGTCGAGGCCAGCCTTGCCTGGTTGCTGCGCGTGCTTTCCCAGCCCTGGGTGTATGGGGCGATCTTCGGTTACATCGGCGCCTTCTTCACCTGGATGAGCCTGCTCCGGCAAGCGCCGATCGGACCAGCCTTCGCCGCCTCGCATCTGGAGGTGGTCAGTGTATTGCTGCTCTCGGCGTTGCTGTTGCACGAACCGGTCGGCCCGGTCCACCTGCTGGGGGCCGCGCTGATCGTGGCCGGTATCCTGTGCCTGGGGATCGCCGAATCCGCCGATCCGCACGCACCGCCCGGCAATGGCGGCGCGCACGGATGATCCGGCGTTTCCCAGGCGAACTGCCGCCGAGCGCAGGGCTGCCGCTGCAGTGGCGGGACTTTCTGCCGGGAGGTCAGCCGCTGGGCGAGGCGCTGGCGCAGCTGTTCGGCACGCCGGTCATGCAGCTCGAATGTTCGGGCACTTCCGCTCTGCGAATCGCCCTGATGACGCTTCAACAGCAGCAGCCGCAACGCCGCGCGGTCATCGTGCCGGCGTACACATGCCCGTTGGTCGCCATTGCCGTGCACAGCCTCGGTCTGGAACTGCGCCTGTGCGACCTGCGCGCCGGGCATTTCGACCTCGATCCGGACGCGCTGGCGGCGCTCTGCGATGCGCGCACGCTGGCCGTGGTGCCCACCCACCTCGGCGGCCGCGTCGCCGACGTGGCAAGCGCCCGCACCATCGCCTCCCGCCACGGCGCCTTCGTCATCGAGGACGCCGCTCAGGCGCTCGGCGCCTTCAGCCAGCAGCAGAGCGTGGGCCTCTATGGCGATATCGGCATCTTCAGCCTGGCTGCCGGCAAGGGCCTGAGCCTGTTCGAAGGCGGCTTGGTGGTGGCCCGCGACCCGGAACTGCGCGAAGCGTTGAAGCGTACCTCGCGGCGGGAAATCCCGCCCGGCCGCGGCTGGGAGCTGCGCCGCTGCGTGGAACTGCTCGCCCTCGCGATATGCTATCGCCCCCACCTGCTGCGCGCCGCCTATGGCCGACCATTGCGGCAGGCGCTGGCCGCCGGCGAACCCGAACAGGCCGTCGGCGATGTCTTTCCTCTACATATTCCCCAGCACCGGGTAAGCCGCTGGCGCCAGAATGTGGGCTGGCACGCCGCCGCCCGCTTGCCGTCCTTCCTGGAGCAGGGGCGGCAGCGCGCCCGCTACTGGAAATCACGGCTGCAACAGTTGCCGGGCCTGCGGGTGCTCGACGACTTGCCGGGCGACGAGGGCGTCTGGCCGGTGCTGATGCTGCGGCTGCCGACCGCCAGCCGGCGCGACGCGGCGCTGCGACAGCTCTGGGCAAGCGGCTTGGGCGTCAGCCGGATGTTCATCCATGCGTTGCCCGACTACGCCTACCTGCGCGGCCTGGTGCCAGCCCCGGATGTGCCCAATGCCCGCGACTTCGCCGCGCGGACTCTGACTCTGGGCAACAGCCCGTGGCTGGACGAGGCCCGCTTCGAAACCATCATCGGGCAGCTCGAATCCGTCCTGCGAGGGGGCGGCTAATCCTCCGTCGGCGGCGGTGGGTGCGCGCCTCTCGCCACCGCGGCCGGCGCTCCCGCCGCTGACGGCGACTGATGCTGCACCGGTATTGGCTCGCAGTTCTCGCTGAAGGCGACTGGGCCCAACTTCCAGCCCAGTGGATGCCGCACCGCCCCCCAGAAGCGGCGGACCGCGTGCCACTGCATGGCGATCACCCCGCGGCCGTTGTCGGCATCCACCACCGGGTCGGCAACGCCAGTGGGGCGGACCGGCTCGCCGTACAGGGCGGTACCGAACAGGATGTCCCAGAACGCCAACACCTGGCCGAAATTGCAATCGTGCAGCCCCGGCCTTGCCGGGTCCACGATCATGTGGTGCAGGCGGTGGAAAGCCGGATCCACCAGCACCCGGCTGCCCCAGCGGCCGAAGCCGAAGCGGACGTTGGTGTGCGAATAGTTCTGTACCAGTTCGCCGATCAACATCAGCGCTGCGAATTCGTCCACCTCGACGCCGGCCAGCAGGCCCACGCCGGCCAGGATGAACGACTGCAGCATGCCGTCCAGCCAACTGCCGCGGTCGTTGGACCAGCAGTTGAGCTGGCGCTGGCTGTGATGCAGGCTGTGCAGTGCCCACCACCAGGGAATCGCATGTTGGGCACGGTGCATCCAGTAATAGACCAGGTCGTAGAGCAGATAATAGATGACGAACAGGATCCATGGATGGTCCTGGAACCAGGGTACCCAGTGGCGCAGTCCATACGCTGCGGAAGCGGTTTCCGCCGTGCCGTCCAACGTGGCCAGCGGCGCCAGCATCAGGTAGCTGAACAGCGGGAACAGCCCCAGCAGCATCAATAGAGTGTAGGTGCGGTCGATCCGCGTCAGGCGCCGTTCATGCCAGTGCTCGGCCGGCCACAGGCTTTCCAGTGGCCGGAACACACCGGCGATCAGGGCCAGCTGCAAGGCCGTCAGCAGCAGCGCGACGGCGATGGCGTAGGGATCGTCGTGGCGCCCGAGGTGGTGCAGCGGCGGCGCGACCACATGATCCGCCAGCCACACCACCGGCGCCCAGCCGTGCACTGTCATCTCAGCGCGACTCCGCCACGGGGACTGCGGCCAATGCCGTCAGCAGTTGCCGGTTCACTTCGCGCTGCTGCACCTGCCAGTCGTGCAGGGTCGCGCCAGGGATGTCCGGCTGCCCGTCCAGCGCCGACAGCATGCGCTTGAGCCGGCTGTGGTACCGGTACTGGGACACCTCGCCGGTGATGTCGCTGCCCACCAGCGCGCCGGCATGCAGCCCTTCGATGATGGCCAGCGCATGCTCGAGCTGGAAGCGTCCCTGATCCCAGTTGGTGCGCGCCACCTCCTCGGCGAACACGTCCTTGTCGATGGACAGGTAGGTGGGCTGCGGCTGCCTGCGCTGCTCTTCGATGAAGGCCTCCACCAGCGCGCCGGGAGTGGCAAAGCTGCGAAAGCGCCGGCCCATGCCGAGGCGGTGTGCCCAACGCACCGGCACGCCCATGCTCCAATAGGTGAGCCGGCCGGCCAGCAGCGGCAGCCAACGGTTTTCCCAGACATGCGCGCTGCCGATGTCGTGGGAGGTGATGCCCAGCACATGGACATGGCTGACCTGCGGCAGCGCCGCCGCCCAGCTGATCCACGAGCCGCAGTGGATGCCCAACGGATAGCGCATGTTGTCCGGGTGATTGTCGAGCACCACCAGCTGGTACGGGCGCGGGGCGGCGAGCCGCCGGATCAGTGAATAGCTCAGGTGATGGAAGTCGCCGCTGCCGATCAATAGCGGGCCGTGGCGTGCCGGCAACTGGCGGGCGAGCAGGGCGGAAAAGCGCCGCAGGCTGGCCCGCGAACAGGCGAAGCGCATTTCCTCCTGCCACTCGTGCAAGGCCAGCACCTGCTCGCCGCCGAGCGGCAGCACCGAACGGTCGATATCCACTACGACCGGAGCACGCATCGCCTCAACCTCCGCCATCGGCCTCTCCCTGGAACAGGTGCGCGCACCTGCGCAGCAGCGCCCGCAACAGCGGGTTGCGGGCGCGCACCGCGTGCCAGGTGGGGGTGATGCTCGCCCCGAGATAGCGCTTGATACGCGAGTCGGTCCAGCCGGCGACGTAGTGGCTCAGGCCTTCGTCCAGCGCATATTGGAGGTTGTGTATCCAACTGACGAAATACAGGTTGTGCTCGCGCGCCTGCGGATAGCGGAAGCCGACGTACTTGTCGACCAACTTGCCTTCGTAGAGGTAGCACAGGTTCCAGCCGATCAGCTCGCGGTCGTCGTAGTAGAGGAACATGCGCCCGCTGCTGTTCCGGTCCTGCAGCAACGACTTGAAGAAAGCCTCGGAAAGCAGGTCGAAATGCACCTGGCTCTGCGCGTGGACGTTCAAGTACAGCGCGTAGCAGCGGCGCACGGCGCCATCATCGAACCATGGGTGGCCGGTTTCCAGGCAGCGGATATCCAGGCCGGCGCGGGCGTTGAGCTTGCGCCGGATATCCTTGCGCCGGCTGGCCGAAAGCCGCGCCAGGTATTCATCGACGGATTCGAAGTCGATCGCGACCCAGGCCAGCGGCATGCCTTCGAGCAGCACGAATCCGTTGTGCGCCAACGCATCGGCGAAGGCCGCGGCCTGGCGGTTCTCGCGCACCCCGAGCAGGGGCGAATCCAGTGCCAGGTCTTTCACGATCAACAGGCGGCTGTCGCCGGCGTGGCGCTGCAGGATGTCGTCCACCAGGGCCTGCGGATCGGCCGCATGGGGCAAGGGCATGTACTCTGTGGCGGTGCAGCCCACGAAGCGCGTCCGCCAGTGCAACCAGCGTTGCCAATGGCGGTGGCCCGGCAGGGCTTTCAGGCGCTGGCCCAGGCTTTTGTCCAGCGTGGTGGTGAGGTCGAAATCGGTCACGAACACCGGCACGCCCGACGGCAGTTGTGCCGCGTCGAAGCCCTCCGGCGGGTAGGCGACGAACTGGCGGATCAATATACCCGGTTCCAGCGCGGTGTCGTATCTGCAGTTCATCGCGATCAGGATCGCCGGGTCGCCAACACCGCATCCAACGCGGCGACGCCGGTGTCCGTCAGCCTCGCCAATGGCGGCGGCGCTGATTCATCGACGCCTCTGTGCAGGTGCGCGAGGATAGGTTCGTCGATCGCGGTATGGTGAGCGTCCACGTCGCGCGCTCCATTCATCTCGTGTCCTCCCGATTGGGTCCGGGCCCGCCGCTGTCGCGGCTTACTTGGCTTTGGTGATCAGCTGGTCGAGCAACGCGATCGCGGTATCGATCTCCTCGTAGGTGATATCCAGCGATGGCGCGAAGGTGATGACGTTCTTGTACCGGCCACCGACATCCAGCACCAAGCCCATGCGCTTGCCCTTGTACAGCAGGTCGCCGGCCAGGCCGATATCGACCATGCGATCGAGTAGTTCCTTGTTGGGGGCGAAGCCATCGGCAGCGCAGATTTCCGCGCGCAATGCCAGCCCCAGCCCGTCGACGTCGCCGATTTCCGGATATTTCTTCTGCAACTCGCGCAGGCCGTCGAGGAAATACGCGCCCTTTTCCGGCACGGTGCGCTCGTAATCCATTTCCTTGCCCAACTTCAGTACTTCCAGGCCCAGGCGGGTGCCCAGCGGGTTGGAGTTGAACGTGGAATGGGTGGAACCCGGCGGGAACACGGCCGGATTGATCAGTTCCTCGCGCGCCCACAGACCGGACAGCGGGTTCAGGCCATTGGTCAGTGCCTTGCCGAACACCAGCACGTCAGGGGTGACGCCGAAGTGCTCGATCGACCACAGTTTGCCGGTGCGCCAGAAGCCCATCTGGATCTCATCGACCACCAGCAGGATGCCGTATCTGTCCAGCACCCGCTTGAGACCGCTGAAGAAGTTGCGCGGCGGGATCACATAGCCACCAGTGCCCTGGATCGGCTCGACGTAGAGCGCCGAGTACTCGGCCTGGCCGGCATTGGGATCCCACACGCCGTTATACTCGCTCTCGAACAGGCGCTCGAACTGGTGCACGCAGTGGTCGGAATACTCGTCCGGGGTCATGCCCGTTGGGCGGCGGAACGGATACGGGAACGGGATGAACATCGCGCGCTCGCCGAAATGGCCGTAGCGGCGGCGGTAGCGGTAGCTGGAGGTGATCGCCGAGGCGCCGAGGGTACGGCCGTGGTAGCCGCCCTCGAAGGCGAACATCAGGCTCTTGCCGCCACTCGCGTTGCGCACGATTTTCAGCGAATCCTCGACCGCCTGCGCACCGCCGACATTGAAGTGCACGCGGCCATCAAGTCCGAATTTCTCCTTCGCATCCATTGCGATGGTCTTGGCCAGCTGCACGCGGGTCGGATGCAGGTACTGACTGGCGACCTGCGGCAACTGGTCGATCTGGTCCTTGAGCGCGGTGTTCAGCCGCTGGTTTGCATAGCCGAAATTGCATGCCGAGTACCACATCTGCAAGTCCAGATAGGGCGTGCCCTGGGCATCGAACATGTAGCTGCCCTCGCAGCGGTGGAATATCCTGGGCGGGCTGACGTAGTGCACCGTGTCGCCGAAGGAACTATAACGGGCCTCATCGGCAAGCAGCTGGGAGTCGTCGATCATGGTTGTCATGTTCTTGTCGAATAAAGTCATGGTGTTTTCCTGGAAAGTGAGTGTTGGCCTGCCGGCAGAGCTCAAACGGGCAGCGCGCTTGGCAGAGGCTGGTGCTCGGGCGCCAGGCTGCCATCGAGGAGGCGCGGCAGCAGTTCCGTCGCGTCCTCGAAGCCCGCGATGGGGAGGTAGGGAATCCCGGCCGAGCGGCAATGCTCGATGAGCCGGTTTTTCGCGAAAACGAAATCGACACGGTTGGCCACGCAGAAATCGGAAGCGCCATCGCCAATCAGCAGTACCCGATCGTACGCTCCACCGAGCCCGCGATTAGCGATGCTGCATTTGCAGGTGCCACTGCTGCAGCCTTTCGCTTGCGATGGCGATTCGAGCGTCCAGCGATCGGGCGACCTCGCCACCAGATGGTTGGCCGACACCGGCATATCCTGCAGATCGTGGCGGGCGAGGATCCGCCGTATCGTATAGTCCAGGCCGTCGCTGACGATGCGCAGCGGCACCTTGGCCGCCGCGGCCTGCCTGACGAACCCGGGGAAACCGTGATCGATGCGCACGGCATCGAGATGCGCATCCAGCGTCTGCCGGTCCAATTCCAGTAACTCCACCTGACCGCGCATGCATTGCCGCGACCCGATGCGCCCGGCGCGCCAGTCATCCTCGAGCTGCTGCCAGCCCGGACGGCCGTATTCGCTGAGCAGCGAGTCGATCACATCCTCCACGCTCACCGTGCCATCGAAATCACAAAGGATCGTCCAGCTCATTCAATATTCCACCATCTTGAGGGAACCCGGGTACATGCCCCGAACCGTGGTTGACGGTTCTGGATACAGAACTCTAGGCAGGATTTCTTTCGCGCTCCTTTCTCGACGCGCCTGGTCCTGAAGCATTGGGTCTCGAGGCGGCACACCGGGTGCCGGAGAACAGGTGGTTGCCGGGCGACGCCGTCCAGAGCGTGGGATGCGCCGAGGAACGAAGCGCACCGCGGGAACTGCCGTGATGAAAATGTTCTTATGTATAGCCGCCTAATCTAACCATCGACAGGCCCTGATCCAGTCGTTGCACCCTCGCGGATTTCCATCACCTTCGAGCTTTCCGAAGCGAAGAGCGGCGTTGATTGGGGATGACAAAAATTGCGGGAGAGAACTGGAGTTCAATGGCGTCGCTGGAATATCGGCTGATGTGCTACAAGGCTATGGCCATTCCTCGGGCGTTCACGAAAGGCCAGGGATTGCCGTGGAGGGAGAGGGCGCTCCGATCTCGGCGGGACGGCGTTTCAGGCGCCCGGGCTCAAAGATTCTTGGTCTTTTCCTCCAATTGCGCGACATCCCGCAGGCGCTGCTCGAGCATGGCGTTTTCGCGGTAGTTCTGCTTGACCAGCCGCTGGGCGTAGCCCAGTTGCTGGCGGGCCTTGTCGAACACTCCGATCAGCACGAAATACTCGGCCCGCGCTTTGTGTACGGCGACGATGTCGCCGGCCAGGCCACTGACTTCCGCCAGCTGGAACCACACCTCGGGGTCTTCGGGGCGCTTGCGGCTGAGATCCTCGAGGACCTGCTGCGAGGCGTTGTAATCGCCTTGCTTGAGAAAGATTTCCGCCTTGTTGCGCTGCAGGGCGTAATTGTTCTTGTGAAGCCGTTCGAGGCCGGCGATGCGGCCGAGAGCGTCCTCGTACTTGCCGGCACTGGTTTCGAGATCGAGGGCGGCGAGTTGGAGAGTCAGGTTGCGAGGTTCTTCGTCGAGCATCGGCGCGAGGGTTTGCCAGGCCTGGTCGTGTTTGCCGGCCAGGGCCAGGGCCAGGGCCAGGCCGTAGCGCGAAGCGCGTTTCGACAGGCTCTCGCCATCGAGCTCGCTGGTAAAGCGGTTGATCGACTTCTGGGCATTGCCATCGATGTAGATCAATGCCCGGGCGCGCATGTAGGTGTACTGGGCCGAAGCCGGGTAGTGTCGCGCCGGGTAATTGCCAATGCGGTTGCGGGCGTCGGCTATCCGGCTTTCCGTCAGCGGGTGGGTGAGCAGGAATTCCGGCGGTCGCTGCCCGGTAAAGCGGGTGGCGGCGAGCATCCGTTCGAACATGTTGGACACCGCCTTGGGGTCGCGTCCCGAGCGGTACAGGGTTTCGATACCGATGCGATCGGCCTCCTGTTCATTCTGGCGGCTGTAGCGCAGGGCGCTGTCGAGGGCCGCGGCCTGGGTGGCGGTGATGGCCGCCATGCCGGCGTCGCCGCCCACCGTGGCGGCGAGGATGATGCCGGCCAGCAGTCCGGCCATGGTGCCCATGGAGCTGGCGCGCTGATTCTGTACCCCACGGGCGAAGTGCCGCTGGCTCAGGTGGGCCAGTTCGTGGGCGAGCACCGAGGCCAGTTCGTCCTCGCTTTCGGCGAAGCGGAACAGGCCGGTATGGGCGCCCACCACGCCTCCCGGCACGGCGAAGGCGTTCATCGTCGAATTGTTGATCACTACCAGTTCGAGACGCGGGTTGTCCAGGGCGCTGTAGCCGGCCAGATCGTAGAGCAATTGCTCCAGATAGAGTTGCAGCTCAGGATCGTCGAGGGTCTGCACCCGGCTGCGGAAAGCGCGCAGCCAGGCGCGGCCGAGTTCAAATTCCTGCTGGAGGGAGATGACGCCGGAGGTGGCGTCGCCGAGCACCGGCAGGTCGAAATCGTTGGCGTCACTGCGCGACACCGCCAGTGCGCCGGTCAACAAGACCAGGAACAGCAGGAGTTGCGCGGCCAGTGCCTGTAGAGGTGATCGGGTGATAATGGTCGTGCTCCGGTTGAATGGGCCATGCCCGCAGGGATAGTGCAATGATGGTAACCCAAGGGGCTTGCCTGGCGCCATGCGCGTCGGGCAGGGTGAATCTTTGGACAGGCCGACCGCTGTCCGGTTCCGTTTCGCTGGCCGGCGACAGAGCCTGAACTGACAAACAGAATCCGATGTCATACCATGGGCAGCGGCGGCCTGGGCCGATTCTGCCGGTGGTGCCGCCCATGTCCGGCCGGGCGATAGCGCCTGAACATCACCCATCATCACGAGGAATACCTATGCCCTTTGCCACCAGAGGCTGTTCAACCTCGTTCCCGGTACCCCTGACGGAGCAATAGCAGCATGATGCGACTGCGCACGATTTTTCTTCTTACCCTGCTTCACTTGCTGGTAGTGGGCTGTTCCCCTGAGGACGGGGATACATCGGCCCGCTCCGCCGAGCAGCCGGCGCCATCCACCCGCGTACAAAAGCAGGCCGCGCCACCCTGGTACGTGGGGGGCAGCAAGGCAGAGCGGGGTGAGGGGGCGGTGTACCGCAGCCCCAACGACACCCGGCTGTACCGGGCTCTGACACTCGACAACAGTCTCCGGGTGTTGCTGATCTCCGATCCCGACGCCGACAAGGCCGCCGCATCGCTGAGCGTCAATGTCGGCAGCTTCGACAACCCGGCTGATCGCGAGGGGCTTGCCCATTTCCTTGAGCACATGCTGTTTCTCGGCACCGATGAATACCCCGAGCCGGGTGAATACCAGGCATTCATCAGCGAGCACGGCGGTATGCACAACGCCTATACCAGTCTCGAGGAGACCAATTACTTCTTCGATGTGGACGCGCCTCACCTGATGGCGGCCCTCGACCGTTTTTCACGCTTTTTCGTCGCTCCGCTGTTCAATCAGGATTACGTCGATCGCGAGCGCCATGCGGTGGAATCCGAATACCGGCTCAAGATCAAGGACGATTCCCGCCGTGAATGGGATGTATTGCGGGAGCTGGCCAACCCCCAGCACCCTTTTGCCAAGTTCTCGGTGGGCAATCTCGAGACCCTCGCCGATCGCGACGATAAACCGGTGAGAGACGATCTGCTGGCGTTCTACCAGCACTATTATTCGGCCAATATGATGACGTTGGTGGTGCTGGGCAACGAGGACCTCGACAGTCTGGAAGCCGCGGTGGAGCAACGATTCAAGGAGGTCCCCAACCACAGTCTCGTTATCGACGACCATGATGCGCCGTTGTTTACCCGGGAGCTGCCGTTCAAGGTCGCCATCGTTCCGGAAAAAGACCTGCGCCAGTTGAGTATCAGCTTCCCGTTGCCGAGCGTCGTCGAACTGTGGCCGACCAAGCCGGTGGAATACCTGAGTCACCTGCTCGGTCACGAAGGGGAGGGCAGCCTGCTGGCCGAGCTGAAGCGGCTGGGCCTCGCCGAGGCCCTGGGCGCAGGGCTGGTCTACGATAGCCGCGCCGGCGCCCTGTTCAGTGTCAGTATCACCCTGACCCGCGACGGGGTTGAGCGCAGCGACGCCATCACCCAGGCATTCTTTGAATGGCTGGCGCTGGTGCGCAACCAGGGGCTTGAGCCATGGCGCTACGGTGAAGTGGCCGATCTCAGCGAGATAGCCTTCCGCTTCGCCGAAAAACAGTCCGCCAGTTCTTATGTCCGCCAGCTCAGCACCCTGATGCACACCTATCCGGCCGCGGAGGCGGTGCGCGGTCCCTATCTGTTCGAGGCCTATGACGAAGACGTGCTTGCCAAGGTGGCTGCCCATCTGCGACCCGACAACGCCTTTGTCACACTGATGGCCGAGGGCGTGCCGACCGACCGGCACAGCGCGTTTTACCAAGTTCCCTACGGTGTCGAGGCCCTGGATGCCGAAGAGATCGGTCCCGGCGGCATGCAGTCGGCTCTGCCCGGTCTCGCCCTGGCCTTGCCGGAGGCCAACGCCTATATCCCGGAACACCTGCTGGTGTTGAAGCCGGACGATGCCTCGGCGATACCGAGGCGTGTCGCCGGTGAAGAGCAGGGCATCGACCTGTGGTTCTACCCCGACGCCAAGTTCAACACACCAAGGGCTCTGTTCGAGGCGCGCATCGCGATTGCCGGCCTGAAAGACCGCCGCCGCGAAACACTCCTCGATCTTTATCGAGCCCTGGTTCTCGACCAGCTTTCTTCCCGTACCTATCCCGCCGCCCAGGCCGGGCTCAACTTTGATCTTGCCCGCTGGGACAACGGCCTGGCCCTGGTGGTGCAGGGCTACAGCGAGAAGCAGCCGTTGCTGGTGGCCGATATCGTCGAGGTGATGGCGGCTCCGGAGTGGGATTTCTCCCGCTTCGAATTGGTCAAGAACCGCTTGTTGAGGCAGTGGCGCAATACGGCCAAGGACTGGCCGATCAGCCAGGTGTTTGCCCGGGTCGGTCCGTTGCTGCGCGATGCCTGGCTGCCCCTCGAAAAAGCCGAAACTCTGGAGAGCCTTACTCTCGCCGACGTCCAGGCCTTTGCCGCCGAACTCTACGGCCGCAGCCACGCGCGCTTCTACGCCGGCGGCAACCTCGACAGGACGGTAGCGGAGGCACTGGCGGGCAGTGTCAACGGCGGCCTCAAGCTCCATGCCGCCGGTTCCGACGCCATCGAAATCCGCTATCGGGTCAACAATCTGGCCTCCTTGAGCCCGCTGCCGGCCTTTGATGTCTATGTCGATCACTCCGACAATGTCGCGCTGTTGTTCCTGCAGGGACATGAGGACACCCTGGAGGAGCGGGCGCGGTTCGCCCTGCTGCAAAAAGTGACCGAGGCGCCGTTCTATTCCGACTTGCGCACCGAGCGGCAACTCGGCTACGTGGTGGGCAGCAGCATTTCGCCCATGCACCGGGTGCCGGGTCTCATGTTCTATGTCCAGTCCCCGACCCGGGACAGCGCTGGCCTACGCGACGAAATCGAGGGTTTTTTCCACCGCCAGGAGGCGCAGATCGCCGCGCTCGACGAAACGGCGCTCGAGCGTATCCGCCAGGCAGTGCTCGCCGATATCGAGGAAAAGCCAAAAAATCTGATGGAACTCGCGGGGCGTCACCTCGAATCCCTTCACCTGGGTTACAATGGGTTCGACTTCCGCGAGCAACTGGCGGAAGCTATCAGAGTGGTAGGGGTCGATGATCTGCAAGCGGCCTACCAGCGAGTTTTCGATGATCGCCAGGAAGGCCTGTGGCTGCTGTCTTCCCGGGATGAAGCTCATCAGGTGCTGGACCGCGAGGCCCGGGATGCTGTAGTAGAGGGCGTATTCAGCTATCCCCAGTAGAGTGCCCTCGCCTTTGACCGCAATGGTCGGGGCCGCTAACGGTGGCGGCCCTCGTTCCTCAACCCATTCATGGCCCGATCAGAGCCGGGTATCGCGCCGGGGGATGGCCTTCGGGCGATGGTTTCTCCCGGGAGCGACATCGTGTTTAGCGCCAAAACTCTGTAGAATGAAAACGTTTTTGACTTGCGAGGTAGTTGAAAAGTAATGCACCAAGATACTGATCCGATGGAAACCCGGGAATGGCTCGAGGCGTTGGAGTCTGTCATTAAATTTCAGGGCGAGGAGCGGGCAGGCTTCCTGGTCAAACAACTTCTCGACAAGGCCGCCGATGCCGGCATCCCCACCCCGAACGCCATCACCACGCCGTTTCACAACACCATCCCCCCCGCCCTCGAGAAACGCATGCCCGGCGACCTGTTCATGGAGCGCCGCATCCGCTCCCTGGTGCGCTGGAACGCCCTCGCCATGGTGATGCGCGCCAACAACAACGACGACGGCCTCGGCGGCCATATCTCCACCTTCTCCTCCGCCGCCACCCTCTACGACGTCGGCTTCAACTACTTCTTCCGCGGCCGCAACGACCAGCACCTCGACGACCTGATCTACTTCCAGGGCCACAGCTCGCCGGGCATCTACGCCCGCTCGTTCCTCGAGGGCCGCTTCGACGAGGCCCAGCTCGACAACTTCCGCCGCGAAGTGGGCGGCAACGGCCTGTCCTCCTACCCCCACCCGTGGCTGATGCCGGACTACTGGCAGTTCCCCACGGTGTCGATGGGCCTCGGCCCGATCCAGGCGATCTACCAGGCCCACGTGATGCGCTACCTGTCGGCCCGCGGGCTGGTGCCGCGCGGCGACCGCAAGGTGTGGGCGTTCCTCGGCGACGGCGAGTGCGACGAGCCGGAGAGCCTGGGCGCGATCTCGCTGGCCGGGCGCGAGCGCCTGGAGAACCTGGTGTTCGTGGTCAACTGCAACCTGCAGCGGCTCGACGGTCCGGTGCGCGGCAACGGCAAGATCATCCAGGAGCTGGAAGGGGTGTTCCGCGGCGCCGGGTGGAACGTCATCAAGGTGGTGTGGGGGCGGCTGTGGGACCCGCTGCTGGAGCGCGACAAGAGCGGGCTGTTGCAGAAGGTGATGAACGAGGTCTGCGACGGCGAGTTGCAGAACTGCAAGAACAACGGCGGCGGCTATGTGCGCGAGCACTTCTTCGGCAAGTACCCGGAGCTCAAGGAGCTGGTCAAGGACCTGACCGACAAGGACATCCAGTACCTCAACCGCGGCGGCCACGACCCCTACAAGGTCTACGCGGCCTACGCCCAGGCGATGGAGAGCAGCGGCAAGCCGACGGTGATTCTGGCGATGACGGTGAAAGGCTACGGCATGGGCGCGGCGGGGGAAGCGGCCAACGACACCCACTCGGTGAAGAAGCTCGACCTGGAGAGTCTCAAGAACTTCCGCGACCGCTTCGGCATCCCGATCCCCGACGACCAGTTGGCGACGGTGCCGTACTACCGGCCGCCGGCGGACAGTCCGGAGATCACCTACATGCGCAAGCGCCGGGAGGCGCTGGGCGGGGTGATTCCGGCGCGGCAGGCGGACTTTCCGGCGCTCAAGGTGCCGGCGCTGTCGGCCTTCCAGAAGCAGCTGGAGAGCAGTGGCGAGCGCCAGATCTCGACCACCATGGTGTTTGTGCGGCTGCTGACGGCGCTGGTCAAGGACAAGGACATCGGCGCGCGGGTGGTGCCGATCGTGCCGGACGAGGCGCGGACCTTCGGCATGGAGGGGATGTTCCGGCAGCTGGGGATCTACTCGTCCCAGGGCCAGAAATACGTGCCCCACGACTCCGACCAGATCATGTATTACAAGGAGGACAAGAAGGGCCAGATTCTCGAGGAGGGCATCAACGAGGCCGGGGCGATGTCGGCGTGGATCGCCCTGGCGACGGCCTACAGCAATTACGACTGCCCGATGATTCCGTTCTACATTTTCTACTCGATGTTCGGTTTCCAGCGCATCGGCGATCTGGCGTGGGCGGCGGGCGACAGCCAGGCGCGGGGCTTTCTGATCGGCGCCACGGCGGGGCGGACCACGCTGAACGGCGAGGGCCTGCAGCACCAGGACGGCCACAGCCACCTGCTGGCGAGCACCATTCCCAACTGCCGCTCCTACGATCCGGCCTACGGCTACGAGCTGGCGGTGATCGTCCAGGACGGCCTGAAGCGGATGTATGGCGACAAGGAGAACTGCTACTACTACATCACCACGATGAACGAGAACTACGTGCAGCCGGCGATGCCGGCGGGGGTTGAGGAGGGCATCATCCGCGGCCTCTACCCGCTGCAGGAGGGCGCCAAGAACGCCAAGGGAGCCAAGAGCGCCAAGGGCACGCCGCGGGTGCAGCTGCTCGGTGCCGGCACCATTCTCAACGAGGTGCTGGCGGCGGCGGCGCTGCTCAAGGCGAACTACCAGGTCGAGTCCGATGTGTGGAGCGTCACCAGCGTCAACGAGCTGGCCCGCGACGGCCAGGCGGCGCTGCGCTGGAACCGCCTGCACCCGGGGGAGGCGGCGCGGGTGCCCTATATCACCCGGGCGCTGGCCGACCGGGGCGGGCCGTTCGTGATTGCCACCGACTACCTGAAGAGCTACAGCGACCAGCTGCGGCCGTTCATTCCGGGCGACTACCACGTGCTCGGCACCGACGGCTACGGGCGCAGCGACACCCGCACCCGGCTGCGGGACTTCTTCGAGGTGGACCGCCGCTATATTGCGGTGACGGCGCTCTACGGTCTGGCGCAGCAGGGGGTGATCGCCAGCGCCGTGGTCACCCAGGCCATTGCCGATTTTGGCATTGATCCCGACAAATCCAATCCGCTTTTTGTGTAAGGGGCCCGCTATGGCGAGAGAAACGATCAACGTGCCGGACCTGGGTGGTGCCGGCGAGGTGGAGGTGATCGAGATCGGGGTCAAGGCCGGCGATGAGATCGCGGTCGAGGACACCCTGGTGGTGCTGGAATCGGACAAGGCGTCGATGGACGTGCCGTCGCCGCGGGCGGGGACGGTGACGGCGGTGCTGGTCACGGTTGGCGACAGTGTCTCGCAGGGCAGCGCCATCGTCGAGATCGAGGTGGCCGGGGATGCTGTCGCCGATACCGCGGCGCAGACCCCCGAGGCCGACGACACGACACCGCCCGAGCCATCGCCCGCAACCGCCGCTGCGCCTGAACAACCGGCCGCTGCGCCAGCGGACGCAGCGGCCCCGACTACCGCGCAGACGGTCGCGCTGCCGGACCTGGGCACCGGCGAGGCGGTGGACATCATCGAGCTCGCCGTCGCGGTGGGCGCTGCGGTGGCGGCGGGCGAGACGCTGATGACCCTGGAGGGCGACAAGGCGACGATGGACGTGCCGAGCCCCTACAGCGGCACGGTCACCGCGCTGCTGGTGCAGGAGGGGGGCAAGGTCCGGTCCGGCGACGCGGTGGCGGAGATGGCGGTGCCGGCGCCAGCCCGGGCAGAACCTGACGCGCCGGCACCGGACGAAGAACGCGCCGCCGCCCGGGAAACGCCGGACAAAGCGCCCCCCGCCACTGCCCACAAGCCGGCACCGGCAGACGTCGCCGCGCCGTCTCCCTCGGCGCCCGGGGCGCTGAACGAGGCCGAAGCGCCCGCCGCCGCGGTCTACGCCGGGCCGATGGTGCGCCAGTTCGCCCGCGAGCTGGGCGTCGACCTGCGCAACGTCAAGGGCAGTGGCGACAAGGGCCGGATCACCCGGGAGGACGTGCAGGGCTATGTGAAACAGGCGCTGTCCTCCGGGGCGCCGGGTTCGCCGGCTGGCGCCGCCGTGGGGGCGGGCATACCGGTGATCCCCGATGTCGACTACAGCCAGTTTGGCGAGATCGAGGCCATTCCCCTGAGCCGCATCGCCAAACTGACCGCCGCCAATATGACGCGGACCTGGCTCAATGTGCCGGCGGTGACCCAGTTCGACGATGCCGACATCACCGAGCTGGAGGCCTTCCGCGCCCGCCTCAAGGCCGAGGCGGAGACCCGCGGGGTCAAGCTGACCCCGGTGGCGTTCCTGCTGCTGGCCTGCGCCCGGGCGCTGGTTGCCCATCCGGTGATCAACCGCTCCTGGCACAGCAGCGGCGAGAAGGTGATCCAGAAGCGGTTCGTGCATATCGGCATGGCGGTGAACACCCCGCGGGGGCTGCTGGTGCCGGTGATCCGCGACGTCGACAAGAAAGGCCTGTGGGAGCTGGCGGCGGAAAGCGCCGCGGTGGCGCAACAAGCCCGGGATGGGAAGCTCGCCGCCACCGACATGCAGGGCGGTGGTTTTTCGATCTCCAGTCTCGGCGCCCTCGGCGGTCGGGGTTTCACGCCCCTGGTCAACGCGCCGGAGGCGGCGATTCTCGGTGTTTCCAAAGCCGGGACGCAGCCGGTGTGGAATGGCGAGGCGTTTATGCCGCGGCAGCTGTTGCCGCTGAGCCTGACGTACGACCACCGGCTGATCAACGGCGCCGACGCCGGGGCGTTTTTCAGCGACCTGGTGGCCATGCTGGAGGATATCCGCCGGTTGCTGCTGTGAGCGCGGCAAATCCCCCCGGCAAGAGCGGAGGGTGTGCCGCCGCAGGAAGGACACCGCTCCGATCCACCCCGCCGGTGCGCTTCGTGCCTCAGCACACCCTATGAACAATGGTGGCCATGATGGGTGATATCTGCCGCCTGCTGCGAGCGCGGTTGTTGCTGGAGCTTTGGAACGTAGTCTTGTAGCAACAGCCCGTAGCAAGAGTCTCGCAGCAATGGCCTTGTAACAAACGGAGCGATTTACCAAACGGATCGATATTTATGGCAAAGCTTTCGCAAGCTGACAGGAAGGATGATTTCTCCGAAAAGAAGCAGCAGGATGGACGTACCGCCGTGGCGGTAAAAAACCGAAAGACCCTCCTTATGGCGGCACAATCGCTGTTCCGGGAGAGACCCTATGAGGAGGTTACCATCAGGGATATCGTCAATCGGGGGGAGCTTGGCATTGGCACGTTCTATAACCACTTCGCTGATAAAGAATCCATTTTTCGTGAGTTACTGGAACTCAAGAAAAAGAAATCGATCCCCATTCAGCATAAACGCCGGGAATCCGCCGATTCCTTTTCCAAGCTGATTCATGAACATTTCAAGATATTCTTTGAGCAGGTTGCGCACGATCCCAGCTATTTTGAGCTATTCAAAAGAAATGCCGACTTCATTCGTCGAATTGTAGATAGCCCCGCCCATATCCAAGGACTCGAATCGTTGCGGAATGATTTGGATATGGCGGTCAAGCGCAAGCTCATTGCACCTGTGGATACGGAGATGCTTGCCGCCGCCATCATGGGGATCGCCATTGAAATGGGGGCGATCATGGTCAACAGAGCCCAACTGGAACCGGAAAGAACGGCAGATTTTGCCGCACGACTGGTCCTCGGAGAGGTCGCCTGGACACCTTGAGGATGTCGACTGCATATTCCTGCGAGTGATATCTTTCTATCAAATGCCTGATCTGACGCAATCATT
The DNA here is from genome assembly GCA_041655035.1 of Porticoccaceae bacterium. Taxonomy (GTDB): domain Bacteria; phylum Pseudomonadota; class Gammaproteobacteria; order Pseudomonadales; family Porticoccaceae; genus NAT127. Next base: position 21,852 of record JBAZCN010000040.1, read on the forward strand.
GCGGAGTTCCTTTCCCTGGCATCCCCTGTGGAATAATCGCTGAGATAAGCCGGCTGCCGACGTGTAGCTGGCAGTCTCCGAGCAGATTTCACCCTGTATTTCCCCTGTTCCCAATCCTGGCGGAACCGCCATGACAGGCTATTTGTTGTCCGCACCACACAGATAACCGTCCAATCGTCGTGACTGTCGTCATGTGTTCGGAGCAAACCGATTGCTCTTGACAGCCATGGTCTGTGGCGTGGAGCAGCGTCGCGATGCGTTGTCGAGGGACTCTGCAGTCGTTCCCTGACTCCAACATCATCGGCCAGGGATCTATAAAAAGCTTGAAAAATTATGGGGAGCGTGATTCCATTGTATAAATGTGAACGCGTGTTCATATTTTTATGATGCCAAACCCTAATAATATTCGAGGTAATCATATGAATTTTAATAAGAAGATACTTGTTGCCGGTATGCTGCTATGGAACGTGGCGGAGTCAATGGCGCAAGTGGAAAGTGATGACCAAGGAACCGTAAACCACAGCGCCGGCAGGCAAATAGAGGAGATCATCGTTCAGGCTCGCCGCCGCGACGAATCACTGCAGGAGGTTCCCCTCGCAGTTACAGCACTGAGCGGTGACGTATTGCGTCAACAGGCGATGGTCACCACTGAAGATTTAAGGCAGAAGGTGCCGTCACTCTATATGACGCCCGCCACCGGTCGGCGCGATACTGTGACCTTGGGGATCCGCTCACAGCAAAATATCCAGTCACGACTGGATCAGGACCCATCCGTTGCCGTGTATTTTTCGGAAGTGACGATGGCGCGCCCTTATGGCATCAACCAGGGGCTCTACGACCTTGAATCGATCCAGGTACTCAAGGGCCCTCAGGGGACGCTGTTTGGAAGAAACACCACAGGCGGCGCCATGCTTATACAGCCTAATCGTCCGTCACATGATCTGGAAGGATCGTTGGAAATGGAGATGGGGAATTACGACAGCCGGATCGCGACGGGTGTGCTGAATCTCCCTGTCACTGATGAACTGGCGGTGCGGTTGGCGGGACGCAAGGCGAAGAGGGACGGCTTTACGAAGAATCTTCTGACCGGGGATAAGCTGGATGAAGTAGACAATTACTCATTGCGGGCAGCGGTACTATACCGGCCAAATGACAGGCTTGAAAACCACCTTGTCTACGACAGTTACAGTGCAGATGACAGTGGAACGAGTTCCGTGCTTAGCGCCATACGTCCTGCCGGGCTGGGGCCGATATTTTTCCCCGGAATAATCGACGAGCTTTCCGAGCAAAACAGACGTGGTGCCCATAAGGTTGCGCTGGACGCAGAGACGTATTCAAAAGTGGATGTTCAGGGGCTGGCCAATACCACAACCCTGGAATTGGAAGATATCACTATAAAAAACATCGTTGGATGGAGGAGAACAGAATTGAATGCCTTCAACGATCTCGATGGGTCGCCATTCCCCATACTTCACTCCGGATTGATAGGCAAGGCTGAACAGTTCAGCGAGGAATTCCAGGTGCAAGGCACGTCCCTGGACAAGGCTGTCGAATGGATAATCGGTGGCTATTACTTCACTGAAAAAGGGAGTGATTTTACTCCCCTGGAGGGGCTGGCGGGGTCGCTGGCCTTTACCAACGGCGGCAGGGCGAAAAATGTCAGCAAATCTGTTTTTGGTCAAGGTACATACAGGTTTTCAGCCATTCCCGATCTGAGCCTGACGATAGGTGCGCGCTATACCTGGGACACCCGCTATATCGACTACCGGCCGACATTTCCCGATGACAGCTGTGCATTCCTGTTAGGAGGGCTGCCGGCTGATCCCTGTTCAGTAAGAGACGATGAAGGTTTTACCTCCCCGACCTGGTCGGTAGGCCTGGATTATCAGATCACCGAGCAGGTGCTGTCCTATATTGTAACGCGCAGAGGGTATCGATCCGGAGGGTTCAATATAACAGCGAGGGATGATGTCACGGCGTTTCCTCCTTTTGATCAGGAGAAGGTGACAGACGTTGAAATCGGGCTCAAAAGTGATTTGTTTGTGGGCGAAATACCTGTTCGCACCAACATGGCCGTCTATTATGCGAAAAGCGACGATCTCCAGAGGAGCATAAGCCCTGGCACAATCGGCGTGCGCAGGGTGGTGAATGCCGCCGAGGCGAAGTTTTACGGGCTGGAATTGGAATTGACCGCCGAGTTGACGGAAAGGCTCATGTTGTCCACATACTACAGCTACGACGAAGCGAGTTACGACAATTTTGTTGATGGGTGTGTCGATGTGAGCGACAGTAGGATTCCCAACGCGCCAAAAAATAAACTGGGTGTCGGGTTGCGATATCAGATGAATGTGGCGGATGGCTTGGGAGATGTCGTGCTCGGCGCTGATTATTACTACCAGGGAAGTGTGTATACGAATATGTAGTGGCTTAATGATTTAGGACACCTCCACAAGGCGGTATGCTACCGTCACTATGAGGTGTTTGATGATGAGACGATCGTTCAGTATAGATTTTCGGCGAGAGACGGCCAGCTTGGTTCTGGATC
>JBAZCN010000041.1:0-24156 GCA_041655035.1 Porticoccaceae bacterium
CCCAGTCGATATGGGGACGGAGCACGGACATATCGAAAAGACAGGTAATGTCGCGGTGCTTGCCCCGGCATCCCCGAACGTAGGCATTGCGTCCGGACGGCATGAAACTGCAATCGCCAAAGGGTGTAAACAACGACGGGCTGTCGCGATACAGATAGGCGACCTCGCCACCCCGGGCGGGCCTGGGAATCAGCGCGAGACTCAGATAGCAGACGTCGAGCTTGAAGCATCGCTGGGCAATGGGTTCATCCCAACTGTACGAGCGGATTTCTATGGTCACCCCTGGCCGCGAAATCCGGCCTTCGATCTGATAGCTGGAAAGCAGGCGGGGTATGAACGTCGCTACTTCCGGTTCCGGATGGCCGAGGCGAGGGGCGTGCAGATTTTGTTCCGGGGCAGTCATGTACATAGTCTGTCCTGATCTTGTCGACACAAGGCCTTGCTCGGGATTGGTTGGAGATGGCATGGCTGTCAGGTGGTGCGGCCACCCCGGGGCGGCCGTCCTGAGAAAGTGTCATGCCTTTTATGTTTTTCCCGGCATTTAGTCATGGTGCGCAATCGTGGTGCGAGTGACAGTGCGGCGGACCCGATTCACTGTCCCGGCACAGGGGTATCTTCCGTCTTCTCGCGCCGGTTGGCCATAAGTCGTCTGCCTGGCGGTGGGCGGGAATGTCGCGCCAACGACAAAAGAGCCTTTCGGTACACAAATACAAGTCTGAAAGACGATCGGTTTCAGAGAATGTCCACCTGGAAACAGCATGTGAATTTCGCGAATGACTTTGCGGTTGAGCGCGCGGGCATCTTCGGTAGTCTTGGCCATGGCGATCCTTGCGGGTGCGGGTAACACCGGCCACAGGATGAATTACTTTAATAACCCGCATTGGGAGAGAAAATAATGATAACGATTCATTGCCGTAAAATGCGGCCCGCCGGTCTCGGCATGGCTGTGGCGATTGCGACCGTAGTCGGCGCCGCGTCGGCCGAAGCCCGCGATGCTGCCAGTGGCCCGGCCGGGAGACAGTCCCTCGAGGAAATCGTGGTCACTGCCCGCAAGGCGGAGGAAAGCCTGCAATCCACCCCCGTGGCGGTAACGGCGTTGAACCAGGAGATGCTGTTGAGCGCCCAGGTGCTGGAAGTCGCCGACTTGCGGCGCATGGCGCCGAGCCTGTCCATCATGACCGGCGGGCCGGGTTCGTCGTCACTGGTCTACCTGGGGATCCGCGGCAACTCCCAGGTCGGCGCCGGCAGTACCCAGGACCCCGCCGTCGGCACCTATATCGACGGCGTGTATTACGCCCGGCCCACCGGCGGCAATATGGACCTGTTCGACGTTGCCCAGGCGGAGATCCTGCGGGGCCCCCAGGGCACGCTGTTCGGCCGCAATACCACCGGCGGGGCATTCAATATCAGGACCAATGCGCCCACCGGTGAATTCGAGGGCTACCTCAAGGGCGGGGCCGGCAACTATGGGAGCCGCCACTACGAAGGGGTCTTGAATATCCCCATCCGGGGGGATGAACTGGCGGCCAGAATCGCCTTCAAGTCCACCGAGCACGATGGCTACAGTTCCTTTCGCGGTTACCGGAGTCCGGTGGCTGGCACGGTGCTCCCCGATGGCTTTTCGTGGGACGGCCTGCGCGGCGCGCCCCAGGCAGTGGAGGACAACAATATCGGCCGGGTGAAAGTGCGCTGGGAACCCGCCGACCTGAATTTTGCCGCCACTCTGGGAGCGGACTGGAGCGAGTACCGGGACAGCGGCCAGGCCTTCCAGGTCAGGGCCATCAATCCCGCTGCCGCCGGTGGCTTCGCCGGCAGGATCATGTCCAGTGCCGGGTTCGACCCGGTCCATTTCGTGGCGCAACAGGGCCATGGCCGTACCCATGCGGCGGCGGACAACAGCAGCGTCAGCGACCTGCTCTACGACGACAGTCGCCTGAAGACACCGCGGAGTATCAACAAGTCGTCCGGAGCCTACCTGGATCTGGATGTCGACCTCGGCGATCAGCAGTTCAAATCCATCACCGCCTATCGTGAACTCAAGACCGACGCCACCGTCGACCTCGACGGCATGCCGCTGCGCTTCCTGGATTTTTCCAGCCAGTATGATCAGCACCAGGTGAGCCAGGAATTCCAGCTGAGTGGCTCCTTCGGCGAGCAGCTCGACTGGATTGCCGGACTGTATTATTTCCAGGAAACCGCCACCGATTTCGCCGTGTCGCGGACCTTTGCCGATTTCGCGCTGGTGGACCTGGCCCTGGTAACGGGGAATCCGGCCAACAGCGGCGTGCCCTGGCGCCAGCCGCGCTATACGGAAACCAACGACGGCATCGCCGACAATACCTCGAAGGGGGCGTTCTTTCAGGTCAACTACGACTTTACCGAGGCTTTGCGCGGCACCATCGGCCTGCGCTATACCCGCGACACTCGCGAGGTGCTGATTCGCAGCCAGGCGCCCGAGGACGGGCAGGTTCACCCGGTGACCGGCGCTCCCGTCGCCTGGGAGTGCCGGATTCCCCCCGAGGAACTGGACATTCCGGGTGTCTGCCGCAAGCAGCGCGAGGTGGATTACGACTATCCGGCCTGGGTGCTGGGGCTCGACTACCAGTTCAGCGACAGTCTGTTTCTGTATGCCAAGACCAGTGGCGCCTCGATGGCCGGGGGCTGGAACATCCGCGACGCCACCGTGCCCTCCTTCAAGCCGGAGGACGTCGTCGACCTGGAGTTCGGCTTCAAGTCGGACCTCCTGGACAATACCCTGAGACTCAACGGCGCCTTCTTCTACTGGAAGGCGAAGGATCAGCAGCGCGCCATCAATGGCTACGTGGACCCCGACGGTGATGGCGTCGGCTACACCACACAGTACGCCCGCAACGCCGGCAAATCCCATGGCTACGGCGCTGAGTTCGAGCTGACCTGGCTGCCCTGGGAGGGCATGATCGTCAACAGTTCGCTGTCGCTGCTCGAAGTGAAATACGATGAGTACGATGTCGAGGAGGCGGTGGGCGGAGTGGTTTCGGTCGTCGATCACAGTGGCCAGAAGGCGCCCCAGGCCCCGGAGGTGACGTTCACGGTCGGGGCCACCCAGACTTTCGCCACCGGCCTCGGGATGCTCGACCTCCATCTGGACTACTACTGGGTGGACGAGACCTGGTTCAACGACAGCTCCGTCAACCCCAACGAGAGCGCCGCGGTACAGGCAGTGCAGCGTGAAACCCGCAAATACTGGAGCATCCCGGACTATTCCCTGGTCAACGCCAAGGCGACACTCACCACCCTGGATAACCGTTGGGAGCTTTCCCTGTGGGCGAAAAACCTGACGGACGAGGAATACTACAAAAGCGCGGTGAACTTCTATTCCAACGTCGGCAGCGCGAGCTGGGTTATCGGCGATCCACGCACTTACGGGGCGACGGTCACCTATCGCTGGTAGGAGCCGAGGGGACTGCCGGCAGCGCGAATGGCGGGCCGGGCGCCGGCTTTCGCAGTCAACGGCTGTCCGGAAAACAACAACTGTCCAGAAAATGACAACTGTCCAGAAAATAACAATGGCGTCCCTCTATCAGCAGAGTCGTCGAGTTCCGGCGGCGGGTTTTGCGCTAGGGTATTGCCCGGCAATCCGCCGACAACCTACCCAAACTGGAGAATGAGCATCATGTCCGATAACGATGAAAAACTTGCCCGCGGCCTGGATCTGGTCAACGAGGTGTACGCCGATCCGGCGCTGACCACCCAGATGGCCGGCCTGGCCGACCAGCCCTATACCAGTGAAACCATCCGCCACCTGTTTGCCGATATCTGGGGCCGTCCGGGGCTGTCGATCCGCGACCGCCGCCTGCTGGTGATCGGCGCGACCACCATGCTGGGCCGCGCCGACCTGCTGGAAGTACAGCTGCGGGGCGGCATCCTCAACGGTGAGTTCACCGACGAGGAACTGGACGAGATGGTGCTGCACATGGCTTTCTACGCCGGCTGGGGCAACACCACCGCCCTCAATCGCGCGGTTGGCGAGGCCCGTCGCACCAGCGCTGAAATGAACAAGAACCGTTGACCCACAGCATGTCCGGGGCGGGCGGGACGCCGGTCGCAGGCGGGGGAGAGGGGCAACAGGTCGCCGGCCGGTCGCGTTATCGCTGGTATGTACTGGCGCTGCTCACCGCCGCCCAGGTGTGCAGCTACATGGATCGCACCATCATCGGTATCGTCATCGAGCCGGTGCGCGCCGAGTTCGGCCTCTCCGATGGCCAGATGGGGTTTTTGTCCGGCCTCGCCTTTGGCCTTGCCTTCGCGGTGGCGGCGATTCCCATGGGCTGGCTGGTCGACCGCTGCAATCGCCGCAAGCTGCTGGCGCTGATCGTGGCCCTGTGGAGCGGGCTGACCATGTTCTGCGGCCTGGCTCAGAGCTACCTGATGCTGCTGCTCAGCCGCATGTCGGTGGGCGCGGCGGAGGCCGGGGGCTCCCCCACCGGGGTGTCTATCCTGTCGGACTATTTCGGCCCCAGGGAACGGGCATCCGCCGTTGCCATCTGGTACAGCAGCTCGACCCTGGCGGTCATTCTGACCTTCCTGTTTGGCGGCTTCGTGGCCCAGCAGTTCGGCTGGCGGGCAACATTCCTTTTTGCCGGCGCGCCGGGCCTGGTGGTGGCCCTGCTGATTTTCCTGACCTTGCGGGAGCCAGTGCGCGGGGTTCTCGATCACTCCGGCGGCAAGGCGCAGCGCCAGCCTCTCGGCTTGCGCCAGGGAGCCGCCTATGTGCTGCGCCGGCGCGGTCTGATGCACTGCATGGCGGGCATCATTCTCTCGGCGGCGACGGTGTCGGCGATGTCGATCTGGATGGTGACCTTCCTCACCCGCTTCCATGGCCTCGACCTGGCGCGGGCCGGGATGGTGGCCGGTATCGGCCTGGGCATCTTCGGCTCGCTGGGCGGCATTGCCTGCGGGTTCATCGCCGATCGTCTCAACAAGGGTTCCGCGGCGCTGGCCCCGGGGCGCAGCGCCCTGTTGTGCGCCACCACGGCGCTGCTCGCCATTGTTTTCGGCATGGTGGCGGTGCTGGCGCAATCCACCTTGGTGGCTGTTGGTTTCATGTTTGTCTATGCGCTGTTCAAGACTGCCCATAACGGCCCGGCCAATGCCCTGATGCTGGGCCTGGTGGGTTCCCATGTGCGCGGCTTCTCGGTGTCGACCCTGCAGATCGGCACCAATCTGGTGAGCTGGGGCATGGGACCGCTGGTGGTGGGCCTGCTCAGCGACTACATCGGCGGCCCGCAATCCCTGCGCTGGGCGCTGGCCATCACCCTGCTGATCAATGCCTGGGCGGTCGCCCACTACCTGCTTGCCGCACGCCATGTGGCGGCGGACATGGAGAGAACCCATGAAGATTAATCTCAACTGCCCGAATTCCATCCATCTGGAGGTCATGACCCAGCCCTGGGAGTATGGCCTCGATGGCAGCCAGGTGGCCGAGGCGTTGCGCCTGGCGGACGATCTCGGATTCTACAAGGTGATGCTCGGCGAACATTTCGTGGTGCCTCGGGCCCATGTGCCGCTGTCCGGCGATCATTATTTCCATGCCACCGTGGCCCTGGCGTTTGCCGCCGGGCAGACCAGACGCCTGAAACTGGCGTCGGCGGTCAGTATCCTGCCGCTGCAGAACCCCATCGTCCAGGCCAAGGCCTGGGCCACTCTCGACTGGCTGAGCGGCGGCCGCGCCTGTGCGGTGTTCGGTGTCGGCTGGATCAGGGAAGAATACGAGATGCTCGGTGTACCCTTCGCCGAGCGGGGCCGGTTGTGCGATGAATACGTGGCGGCGATGATCGAGTTGTGGACCAGTGAAGCTCCGCGTTTTGCCGGCCGGTATCTGTCCTTTGCCGATGTCGGCTTTTCACCCAGGCCGGTCCAACAGCCGCTGCCGATCTGGTTTGGGGGCGACGCCGAGGCAGTGCTGCGCCGGGTGGGGAGGTTCGGCCATGGCTGGTCGCCGTTCCAGACGGCGCCGGAGAAATTCGCCGAGTGCCTGGAGCTGATCCGCGACCAGCCGGAGTACGACGGCCGCGCCATAGAGATGTTTTACGCCCTCGAGATGCTCAACATCGGTTCGGCTCACCAGCGGCGCGCCGACGACCCCCGGGGGCGCAGTGGTTGGGATGCCGGCCTGATCATCGAGCAGTGCCAGTGGCTGGCCGAATTGGGGGTGACCGAGACCATCCTGCCGCTGCCGCCGTTGACGGACTTCGAGGCCTATCTCGACCGGCTGCGCTGGATCGGCGAGGAAGTGATCCCCGCGGTCGGGTAGGGCGAACAATTGTCGCGCGGCCGACCGGATTGTCGCAAGGTGAGCATCCTGTGGCGTTTTCGGGCTATTTCCCCATGATCGGCAAGGGTAATGGGGTACTATCCCGGGCGTCGGACGCCATCCTTTCGCTTCCCGGTTGAGCCTCTGTCCGCAATGCCGTTTGCCGGGAAATAACAGAAAGTTTCAGTGAGATAACAGCAATGAACGTTTCCGTCGATCGCCCCAAAGTCCCTGCCCACGTGCCGCCGGAGCTGGTGCTGCACTATCCGCTCTGCGCCCGCACCGTGGTTTACGAGAATCCCTATGACACGCTGATCGCCAAAGTCCACGAGGGGCCGAAGATATTCTTTTCGACCGAGGTTTTCCCCATACGTCAGGGCGGCTGGGTGGTGCGTGACGCCGACTACCTGCGCGAGATCTACAACGACAACGAGCATTTTTCAAAGAAGGGTTTCACCCAGATGGCAGCGATGATCGGCGAGGACTGGGATGTGATCCCCACCGAGCTCGATCCGCCCCGTCACACCGGCTTTCGCCGCGCCCTCAACGGCCTGTTCACGCCCAACAAGCTGGCGGAACTGGAAGGCAAGGTGCGGGAGCGCGCCCGCGAACTGGTGGCCGGCTTCAAGGACCGCGGCGAGTGTGATTTTGTCAGGGACTTCGCGACCCCCTATCCGGTGATGATCTTCCTCGAACTGCTGGGCCTGCCGGTCGACCGCATGGAGGAATTCCTGGTCTGGGAAAACCAGATTCTCCACTCCGCCGACCAGGAGCAGCGCCAGAGCGGCGTGCGGGCGGTCAAGGCGGTGCTGCTGGAGGCCATCGAAGACAAACGCAAAAACCCTGGCACCGACCTGATCACCAACGCCCTGAACCTCGAGGTGGAGGGCAAGCCGATCTCCGATATCGAGGTGTTCGGCCACTGCTTCAACCTCTATATCGGCGGTCTCGATACCGTGGCCTCGATGCTCGGCTGGCATTTCTACCACCTCGCGGCCCATCCCGACTCCCAGCGCCAGTTGCGGACCGATCCGGCGCTGCTCAAGGGAGCCATCGAAGAGCTGCTGCGCGCCTACGCGGTGACCACCACCTTCCGCATCTGCACCCGGGAATACAACATCGGCGGGGTGACCTTCAAGCCCGGCGACCGGGTGGCTATGGCCACCCCGCTGGCGGCAAGGGACCCCGGCCAATACGACAGCCCCAACGACATCCGCGTCGACCGCAAGCCCCGCCACCTCACCTTCGGTTCGGGAATTCACAGCTGCCTTGGCCTGCACCTGGCGCGGCGGGAGATCCTGGTCGCCATGGAGGAGATGTTCGCGGCGGTGCCGGAGTTCCGCATCAAGGCCGGCGAGCGGGTGCCGTTCTTTGTCGGCAGCATCCATCACCTCCAGGCGCTGCCTATCGAATGGTAGGGCCGGCGCCTGCCCGGCTTCACCGTCGACTCGGGGGACAGCGGCCTGCTTGCCGCGGGCACCGGCAGTCCCGGGCCCGCGATTGCCCGGGACTGCTACCGTTTGACCTCAGGATTGGATTTCTGTCGGAAATATCACCACGGTTTGCCCGCTAACCTGATATTCTCCGCGCCGTGCCGTTTCCACCGACCTGGATGTCCTGAGAAAACGTGTTGTGAACCTGAAAGTCCGTTTCCTGCTTCTTGCCGCCCTGCTGATAGTGGTGGCCTCGCTATCCAGCTGGTGGGTATTCGAGCGCATAGCCGAGGGTACCGTCGAGCGCTGGGGGCTGCGCTTTGCCGAAATCCAGGTGCGCTACGACAGCGTGCGGATGCTCAAGCCACTGGAGAGGGAAATCACCCTGGCGCGGCAAATGGCCGACTCGAATATTCTCAAGGCCTGGGCGCTAAATCCCGACGCCCAGGTCACCAAGGATCTGGCGCTGGCCGAGATGGAGAGTTTCCGGCGCAATTTCCACTCCGGCAGTTATTTCGTCGTGATGTTGGATTCCGGGGCTTACTACCGCAACAACGCCGGCGACGATTTTGCCGGCCGGCAGTTGCGCCTTCACCTGAGCCCGGACAATCCCCGCGATGCCTGGTTCTACGCCATCGTCGCGCAGGGCCGCGATTTCACTCTCAATATCAGCCTCGACGCCGAGGCGCAGGAGGCGAAGCTGTGGGTCAGCGTGCTGATGCGCGATGGCCAGCGCGTCCTCGGCGTGGCCGGCACAGGGATCGAACTGGCCGGCTTTTTCCGCGACTTCGTCGATATCGGGCAGCCCGGAGTCACCACGCTGTTCGTCGATCACAGCGGTGCCGTCCAGCTGTACCGCGATCCGGCGGCGGCTGATCCGGCCTTTGGCGCCGGCCCTGGCGCGGCGAAGAAAACAGTCGACCTGTTGCTCGACGATCCGGAGGACCGCAGGCGGCTGCAGCGGATGATGGCCGAACTGAAGGCGAGTCCCGATCCCGAGGGCCAGGTGCGCAGCGACTTTGTCGTGGTCGGTGGCCAGCGCTATCTGGCCGGCATCGCCTATCTGCCGGGTATCGATTGGTACGAGATCACGCTGCTCGACCTCGATGTGCTGATGCCGCTGAACAACTTCACGCCGCCGGTGGCGCTGACGTTCGCCTTGACGCTGCTGATCAGCCTGCTGCTGGTGCAGCTGGCGCTGCGGCGCTACCTGCTCAACCCGATGGCGCAGCTCGAAAAGGCGATGATCGAGGTGCGCGACGGCAACCTGCATCCGCAGTACCTCCCGGAGGGCAAGGGCGAGATGGGGCGCCTGGTGGCGCATTTCAGGGCCATGGCCGAGGCGCTGGCGGTCCATACGGAGGAACTGGAAGACAAGGTCCAGGAGCGCACCGAAGCCCTTCACCAATTGGCGCGGGTCGACGCCTTGACCGGCCTGATCAATCGCCGCGGCATGACCGAACTGCTGACCGAGCAGGTCGCCCAGGCCGAGCGCGAGGGCCGGCCTTTCGGCGTGCTGTGGTGTGACGTCGACGATTTCAAGGAGCTCAATGACTCCCGGGGCCATGTCGTCGGCGACCTGGCGTTGTGCGAGGTCGCGCGCCTGCTGCGCTCCTGTATCCGTCCCTACGAGCACCCCGGTCGCTGGGGCGGGGACGAGTTTCTGGTACTGCTGGCGCCCTGCGACCGGGCCATCCTGGCGACCATTGCCGAGCGCGCGCGCAGCGTTATCGAGGCCGAGATGGCGGCCAGGGGGCTGCCGGTCACCATCAGTGTCGGCGCCTGCCTGGCGGAACCGGGGGAGAGCGTCGAGAGCATCCTGCAGCGCGCCGACGAGGCGCTGTATGCCGCCAAGGCCGGCGGCCGCAACCTGGTGCGGATCGCCGCGGAGTGCTGAGGACGGCGCCGGTGGCGCCCCGAGGTCCGGCCACTCCCGCTCAATGCTGCCCGCTCGGGGCTGGATAGTGCGCGGCAAATGACAAATAGTGCCACTGGCGGAGGTCTGCCGCTATAATCCCGAACTTTTGACCGGGCGTTATCCTCTATGGGCACTTACCACGAAGAGCTGGCCAAGCGCCGCACCTTCGCCATCATCTCCCACCCCGATGCGGGTAAGACCACCATTACTGAAAAACTGCTGCTGTTTGGACAGCTGATCCAGGTAGCGGGCACCGTCAAGAGCAAGAAAAGCGATCGCCACGCGACTTCCGACTGGATGGCCATGGAGAAGGAGCGGGGGATTTCCGTGACCTCATCGGTGATGCAATTTCCCTACGGGGGGCGTATCGTCAACCTGTTGGACACGCCTGGCCACGAGGATTTCTCCGAGGACACCTACCGCACCCTGACCGCGGTCGACTCGGTGCTGATGGTTATCGACGGCGCCAAGGGTGTCGAGGATCGCACCATCAAGCTGATGGAGGTATGCCGTCTTCGGGATACACCTATTTTTGGCTTTATCAATAAGATGGACAGGGATATTCGAGATCCTGTTGAAGTATTGGATGAGATCGAGGCGGTGCTCGGCATCGTCACCGCGCCGATCAATTGGCCGCTCGACATGGGCAAGCAGTTCAAGGGCGTGTACAACCTCTACACCGACACCATCCATGTCTACCAGCCGGGCAGGGGCCACACCATCCCCGAGGATATCCGCATCCAGGGGCTGGCCAGCGACGAGGCCAAGGCGCTGCTCGGCTACGACTACCAGACCACCTGCGACCAGATCGAACTGGTGCGCGGAGCAACGCAGGAGTTTGATCTCGAGGCCTACCGCCGCGGCGAGATGGCGCCGGTGTTCTTTGGCACCGCGCTCGGCAATTTCGGGGTCAGGGAAATGCTCGATCACTTCGTGGAATGGGCGCCGGCGCCCCTCGACCGGCCGACCGCAACCCGGGTGGTCGAGGCCAGCGAAGAGAAATTCAGCGGCTTCGTGTTCAAGATCCAGGCCAACATGGACCCCAAGCACCGCGACCGGATCGCTTTCATGCGCATCTGTTCCGGCACTTACGCCCGGGGCATGAAAATGCGCCACGTGCGTCTCGGCAAGGAGGTGCGCATCGCCGATGCCGTGACCTTCCTCGCCGGTGAGCGCGAGCATGTCGACGAGGCCATCGCCGGCGACATCATCGGCCTGCACAACCACGGCACCATCCAGATTGGCGACACCTTCACCGATGGCGAAGATCTCAAGTTCACCGGCGTGCCTCACTTCGCGCCGGAGTTGTTCCGCCGCATACGCATGCGGGACCCGCTCAAGGCCAAGCAGCTGCACAAGGGTTTGCAGCAATTGTCCGAGGAGGGCTCCACCCAGGTGTTCTTCCCCGTCAACAACAACGATGTGATCGTCGGCGCCGTGGGCCAGCTGCAGTTCGATGTGGTGGCCTACCGTCTCAAGGACGAATACGGCGTCGATGCCTTGTACGATGCGGTCAATATCCACACCGCGCGCTGGGTGGAGGGCGCTTCCAGGGATATCGAGAAACTCAAGGCCAAGGCGGGTGACAACCTGGCTATCGACGGCGGCGGTCATCTCACCTATCTGGCTCCGACCCGGGTCAACCTCGGCCTCACCGAAGAGCGCCATCCCGAGGTGCGCTTCTTCGCCACCCGGGAGCATTAGGCGGGCGGGGAATGGACAGCCTGGCCGTACCGGAGCATCACCGCGCCCGGCGCAGCGTCATCGTCAGGAGGCTTGCCAGGTGGTTTCTCGAGGCCTCGGGGTGGCGTGTCCGCGGTGAATTGCCCGCGGCGCACAAGTTGATCCTCGCGGTTGGCCCGCATACGTCGAACTGGGATTTCTTCATCGGCGTGGCCGCCATGCTCGCCCTCGACATAAGGATCTACTGGCTCGGCAAGCACAGCATCTTCCGCTGGCCGGTGGCCGGGCTGATGCGCCGCCTTGGCGGTATCGCGGTGGACCGCGGCAATACCCTGGGTGTCGCCGAGCAGATCGGCGGCCAGCTGCAGGCAGCGGATGAGATGATCCTCGCCATCACCCCCGAAGGCACGCGCCGCAAGGTGGCCCGGCTCAAGACCGGCTTCGCGCGTATTGCCCGCGCCGGCGACTGCCCGGTGCTGCCGGTAACCCTGGACTTCGCCCTGCGCGAAATCCGCTTGCATCCCCTGTTCGAGGCCGGTGACGATCCCGAAACCGATGCTCTGGCGATGCGCGCCATTTTCGCTACCGCCACTCCGCGACGCCCCCAGGGGTTTTGAGGAGATACCGCGCGATTGCGGTCGCCGCGCCAGGGGCTGTCGAGGCTATTGAATTTCACGGCCGCGGTTCCTGCGGTGCGCTTCGTTCCTCAGCGCACCCTATGCCTTCACAGAACCGCCTAGGGTGTGCCGACGCAGGAGGCGCACCGGCTCCGCAGCTGCGCGCACCCGCTTTGGCGCGATCCGTCGACCTTGCCAGAATCGCTATCCCGACCCACACTTTCGGTGACTTGTTGCCGGGAAACAGCGATGCACACACCGAGAATGACTCATGTGGCGCTCCATGTCCGCGACCTGGACGCCTGTGTGGAGTTTTACCGGGATTACTGCGGGATGAACGTGGTCCATCGCCGTGAATCGGGGCTGAAGCGTATCGTGTGGATGGCGGAACCGGGACGGGAAACGGATTTTATCTTCGTGCTGATGAACAAGGGCCGCGACCTGCAACTGCCGGGTGACGACTATCGCCATTTCGGCTTCGCCCTCGCCAGCGAAGAGGCCGTGGACGATGTCGCCCGCAGGGCGGAACAGGCCGGCTGCCTGCTCTGGGCGCCGCGCAGCGAG
Source organism: Porticoccaceae bacterium (assembly GCA_041655035.1). GTDB lineage: Bacteria > Pseudomonadota > Gammaproteobacteria > Pseudomonadales > Porticoccaceae > NAT127. The sequence continues at coordinate 12,508 of JBAZCN010000041.1, forward strand.
CCCTTCCCGGTGGGCCATTACTGCGGTTTGCGGGATCCCAACGGCAATTATGTGGAATTCAGCTACGGCCAGCCTCTGGGGCCCGGCGCGGAAAATATCGCCGTGCGGAGGGAGATTGAACTCTAACGCCTGGGGTGACTTTGCCGGCCAGGCAGCGGCGGCAGGTGTACCCCGTTGCGACAGCCGGTGCGCCTCCTGCGTCGGCACACCCTATGGGTTCACAGAATCGCAGGCATAGGGTGCGCTGAGGAACGAAGCGCACTGTGGAAGGGAACGCACTCTCCTTGCCTGACGTTAAATCAAAGATGTATTGAACAGCTCAGATCGCATCTGGGGCCGCCTGCGTCGGCACACCCTATGGGTTCACAGAATCGCAGGCATAGGGTGCGCTGAGGAACGAAGCGCACCGCGGAAACGAATGTCCTCTCCTTGCCTGATGTTAAATCAAAGATGCATTGAACAGGTCAAATCACATCTGGGGCGCCCCTGTAATGCAAGCCGTTGAATTGCGTCTGCCGCGCAACCGAGCGATTCCGCACATTGCCACGATTGAAGACATGAGAATCAGCCCCCAATTGGACAAGGTAGGTATGGAGGCAGCGACGGGCGCAGAGCCAGGCACCGCAGGGCCAACGGTGACAACAATTGACGAGATTGCGCTTGTGTTTGCGCCGTCCGACGTCGTCATGGTGATGGTTCTGGTGGAATACCCCCCCAGCGGGACCGACGGGTCAGCGCCCGATCGAAAACTGAGTGTGCGAAGCGCGGCTTGATAAACCGCTGGCGATGCCGAACCAGTCAAGGTGAGGACTCCAGTGGAAACGTTGTAAGAGGCTGTGATGCTTGATGGCGTCCGAATGGAGAGCCGGTCGGTGTTAACGAAGCCCTGGCTGATCGACACGGTCGCCGAACTCAGGGTGGTGCTGTCGGCATCAAACACCTGCAGCCGCGGATCGAGGATGCTGGCACCGCCGTTGAACGCTGCGGTCACCTGGCCCACGGACAACTGGACGGCGGGAGTGGCCAATGCAAATACCACAAGTGAATGTGAGAGCTGCCCGGCCACGTAGAGATGGCGGTTGAAGGGATCTGTGGCCATGCCGGAGGGTCCATCCAGTCCAGCCACTCCATCGACGGCATTGGTGGCAACGGTGGCGAGCGTCAATAGCCCTGTCGCTGGATTGCGATCGAACACCGTGACGGAATCGGAAGTAATCGCACCGGCGTAAACATACCTGCCGTCTGGACTGATGACCAAACTGCGCGCACCTACCAGATTGGCAATGCCATCGACTCCATTGGTGACTTTGTCAATGTAGGTCAATGCCCCCGAGGCACCATTCAAACTGAATATGGCGATGGAGGATTCACCTTGGCCGCTGACATAGAGATGCTTGTTATCCGGGGATATCTTCACCGACGAAGGCCCCTGTAAACCATCGACGCCCGCCACGCCATCCGAATAAACAGCCAGTTGCGTCAGGGCTCCTGTCGTTGAATCACGGCTGAATAAGGTAATGGCATTGTCGACTGTTGCCGTCACATAGACGAACTTTCCATCCTCGGTTGACGCGACATTCTTGAGCGGACTTGTTACGGGGCCAAAATATTGGCCCAAGGCATATCCATCCACGTTATCTGCATAATCAGCAGTCAGTGTAATCGCGCCGGTATCCATGTCGCGGCTGAAGACAGCCAGACCACTGGGATTGCCGCCCACGCCGTAAACCGTTTTGGCATCAGGGCTGACAATTACCGAAACGAAACCCGAGGTCGGTGCGCCAGATACAGAGCCGACCGGGGTCAATGCGCCCGAGGCCAGGTCTCGCGAATAGGCGTGGAGCTGCCCGCCGGGTGATGCGATATACACACTTTTGTTGTCCGAGCTGACATCCACCGAAAAAGCATTGGTGATCCCGGTGGTCGTGCTGCTGTACGTCAGCGACCCTGTTTCCAGGTCGCGTTGAAAGACACTGACCGCATGCGATGCATAAGAGACTGAGTAGACAAAATTTACCATCGGGACTTACTGCGACATCGCTGATCCCGGACAGCGTTTTGGTAAGCCTCGATATAGGTAATGGCAGCGCCGCAACTGGCAGTGCGCCCACTGAGCATGCCGCCAGCAACAAGCATGATCCTGCCTGCGACACACGAAATCGGGTGAATTTTCTCCACTGTCTGGGATGGGGCCGCGCCATGTGTGATTCCCCTCATTGAATATTCAGTTGAAGTAACGAGGGACTGTTACATAAGCCAACAGCAGGCTGAGCTCGCCTTAACTCCAGACGCAGTCATGTCATGGCTACCGTCTTGGGGCAGCCAGGCTCGGTGAATCAGCTGTGGTGGTAGTGGCTCCGCTGCTTCCAGAGTGCGCGCCAATCCCTTGCAAGCACTCCGTAAAGATCCGACTTCCAGGAGCTTCGCGGGGGCCGGCGAAAGGGAAGACGGATCAGGTTCCGGAAAGCACCGGCATCCACGATATCGCTCAGGGGCCTGTTCAAAGTCTCTCGAGAAGCATCGAATGAAGCCAGCATGGGTCGTGTTGCCGAAGGAAAGGCAGAGGCTGGCTGGCGTCAATCCCGGTGCGCGTGGTGCCTCAGCACACCCTATGCAGGGGGATCTTCCCTGTTAGAAAGGCTTTGAGCAGGCTCCAAGTCATTGATAAAGTTTCTGTATCTGTCTTCGGCGTAGTTCGATGCTGGAGTCTGGTGATATGAAAAATGCCAGTCAGCGGCGAGGCTGACTGGCATTGACCGACAGGTACTTGGTGCGTTCTATCAGCCGGGATAATCCCGCGGGAGCTGGCCGCGATAGAGCTGCCGGGGGCGACCGATGCGGTAGGGCTGGCTGAGCATCTCGTTCCAGTGGGAGATCCAGCCCACGGTGCGCCCGGTGGCGAAGATCACCGTGAACATTTCGGTGGGGATGCCGATGGCCTTCATGATGATGCCGGAGTAGAAATCCACGTTGGGATAGAGCTTCTTCTCGACGAAGTATTCGTCTTCGAGGGCGATCTCTTCGAGCCGCTTGGCGATTTTCAGCAGTGGGTCATCGAGGCCGAGCACGCCCAGCACTTCGTCACAGGTCTGTTTCATGACCTTGGCGCGGGGGTCGAAGTTCTTGTAGACGCGGTGGCCAAAGCCCATCAGCCGGAAGGGGTCGTCCTTGTCCTTGGCGCGCTTGATGAACTCATCGATGTTTTTCACGTCGCCGATCTGGCTCAGCATTTCCAGCACCGCCTGGTTGGCGCCGCCGTGGGCCGGCCCCCACAGGGCGGCAATGCCGGCGGCGATGCAGGAGAAAGGGTTGGCGCCGGAGGAGCCGGCCAGGCGCACCGTGGAGGTGGAGGCGTTCTGTTCGTGGTCGGCGTGGAGCAGGAAGATGAGATCCATGGCCTTGGCCAGGACGGGATTGACCTCGGTGCTGCGATTGCAGGGCGTACCGAACATCATGTGGAGGAAGTTCTCGGAATAGCCGAGATTGTTGTCCGGATACATATAGGGCTGGCCGACGAAGTGCTTGTGGCACATTGCCGCGAGGGTCGGCATCTTGGCGATCAGGCGGTGGGCGGTGATCATCCGGTGCTCGGGGTCGTTGATGTTCATCGAGTCGTGGTAGAACGACGACATGGCGCCGACGACGCCGCAGAGCATGGCCATGGGGTGAGCGTCATAGCGGAACCCGGAGAAAAAGTTCTCGATGGAGCGGTTGACCATGGTGTGCATGCGGATGATGTTTTCGAACTCGGACTTCTCGGTCGGGGAGGGCAGTTCGCCATTGAGGAGGAGATAGGAGGTTTCGAGGTAGTCGGACTTCTCGGCAAGCTGTTCGATGGGATAGCCGCGGTGGAGAAGAACCCCTTTGGCGCCATCGATATAGGTGATCTCGCTTTCGAATGCAGCGGTGGTGCCGTAGCCGGGATCGAAGGTGAAGTAGTCGCGCGCCAGCAGTGGTGAGATATCGATGACGTCCTGCCCCAATGTGCTCTCCAGAATATCGAATTCCAGCGGGGCGTCATCCCCGTTGATCGTGAGGTAGGCTTTCTTGTTGCTCATGCATATCTCCAGCAGGTCCAGAAAGGCGGCCAATGGATGGCCCCCGAGAGAAGTGAGGGGTCAAACTATATCCAGAATACGTTCAATGTCAATTTGCAGCGGCCCTGTGAAGGGGGGATGGCCTAAAAAAACCTCTACGCGCCCAAGTGTTCTATAATCACCGCTGCGCAAATGGTGACCACCGGGCTGTACCACTGTTTCCGGCCGTCACCCGAAGATCGCGCGCCACGCATTATTTTTGTTTGTCAAGACCCTTAACGGCGAATTGTATTTGGGGGGCTGGACCCCTATAATCCGTGCCGTTTTCTGAAGAGGGGAGACCAGTCGTGATGACTGGTTCTTTTGTTTTAAGCATTTGCAATCCCGTTCGCGCCTAGAGGACCACTCATCGTGACTACAAAAAGACCTGTCAACCTGGACATAGGGACGATCCATTTTCCTATAACCGCCATTGTTTCCATCCTTCATCGCGTTTCCGGCGTCATTCTGTTCGCGGTGGTCGCCGTGCTGCTGTGGATGCTGGATACCAGCCTGTCCGGTCCCGAGGGCTTCGCCAGCATCCGCGACTGCCTGACCAGCCCGGTGGCGAAGGTCGTGCTGTGGGCATGTCTGGCGGCGCTGGCCTACCACATGGTTGCCGGTATCCGCCACCTGATCATGGATCTCGGTATCGGCGAGAGCCTCGAAGGCGGCCGGCTGGGCGCCAAGCTGACAATGGCGTTTTCGATTGTTCTGATTCTTCTCGCGGGAGTTTGGGTATGGTAACCAACGTAACGAGTTTTGGTCGCAGCGGCCTGTCCGACTGGCTGGTTCAGCGCGTCACCGCGGTAATCCTGGCCGCCTATACGATTTTCATCGTCGCCTACCTGTTGTTCAGCCCCGAGCTGACCTACCAGCAGTGGGCGGGCCTGCACCAGAACATCCTGATGAAGGTATTCAGCCTCGCCGCGATCCTCTCGGTGGCGGCCCACGCCTGGATCGGCCTGTGGTCGGTGCTCACCGACTATATCACCGTGCGCGTCCTCGGGCCCAAAGCCACGCCGCTGCGCATCGTCCTGCAACTGGGCATGATTATCGTGACCCTGGCCTATGTGGTCTGGGCAATTGACATTCTCTGGGGAATTTGAATCCATGGCTATTAGAACGATCTCTTACGATGGCGTTATCGTGGGCGGCGGCGGCGCCGGTATGCGCGCGGCACTTCAACTGGCCCAGTCAGGCTACAAGACGGCGGTGATCACCAAGGTGTTTCCGACACGCTCCCATACCGTCTCCGCCCAGGGCGGGATCACCTGCGCCATCGCCAGCGCCGACCCGCAGGACCAGTGGGAATGGCACATGTACGATACCGTCAAGGGCTCCGACTATATCGGCGACCAGGACGCGATCGAGTACATGTGTTCCGTGGGCCCGCAAGCGGTGTTCGAACTGGAACACATGGGCCTGCCGTTTTCCCGGACCGAGGAAGGGCGCATCTACCAGCGGCCCTTCGGCGGCCAGTCGAAGAATTTCGGCGAGGGCGGCCAGGCGGCTCGCACCTGCGCCGCGGCGGACCGCACCGGTCACGCCCTGCTGCACACGCTCTACCAGGGCAACCTGAAGAACAACACCGTGTTTCTCAACGAGTGGTTTGCCGTCGACCTGGTCAAGAACCAGGACAACGTGGTGGTGGGCGTGATCGCCATCAACATGGAAACCGGTGAAACCGTGTACGTGAAATCCAAGGCCACCGTGTTCGCCACCGGCGGTGCGGGCCGAATCTACGCCTCGACGACCAATGCCCATATCAACACCGGCGATGGTGTCGGCATGGCGCTGCGCGCCGGGTTCCCCGTCCAGGATATCGAGATGTGGCAATTCCACCCCACCGGCATCGCCGGCGCCGGGGTGCTGGTCACCGAAGGCTGCCGCGGCGAGGGCGGTTATCTGGTCAACAAGGATGGCGAACGTTTCATGGAGCGCTATGCGCCCAACGCCAAGGATCTCGCCGGCCGCGACGTGGTGGCCCGGTCGATGGTGCTCGAAATCCTCGAGGGCCGCGGCTGCGGTCCCGAAGGGGATCACGTCTACCTCAAGCTCGACCATCTGGGCGAGGAGGTTCTCCACAGCCGCCTGCCCGGTATCTGCGAGCTCTCCATCACCTTCGCCCATGCCGACCCCGTCAAGGAGCCGATCCCGGTGGTGCCGACCTGCCACTATATGATGGGCGGTATCCCCACCAACGTCCACGGCCAGGCCCTGACGATCGATGCCGACGGCAACGACAAGGTCATCGAGGGGCTGTTCGCCTGCGGTGAGGTCGCCTGTGTATCCGTTCACGGCGCCAACCGCCTGGGCGGTAACTCGCTGCTCGATCTGGTGGTGTTCGGTCGCGCCTCCGGCCTTTACATCGAGCAGGCCCTGCGCGAAGGTATCGAGCAGCGCGATGCCAGCGCCAGCGATATCGACGCCGCGATGACCCGTCTCAACCGCATCAACAGCTCCACCCAGGGTGAAGGTGCCGCGGTGCTGCGCAAGGAACTGCAGAACATCATGCAGAACTATTTCGGTGTATTCCGCCGCGGCGATTACATGCAGGAGGGCATCAAGAAGCTCGGCGAGCTGCGTCCGCGCATCGAGAACGTCTATCTGCAGGACAAGAGCAGCGCCTACAACACCGCGCGGATCGAGGCCCTCGAACTGCAGAATCTGCTGGAAGTGGCCGAGGCGACCGCCATCGCCGCGGAGGAGCGCAAGGAGAGCCGGGGCGCTCACGCCCGCGAAGATTTCACCGAGCGCGACGATACCAACTGGCTGTGCCATTCGGTCTATTTCCCGACCGACAAGTCGGTCGGCAAGCGCCATGTGAACTTTGCGCCCAAGACCCGTCCCGCTTTCGAGCCGAAAACGCGCACCTACTGATTGGCAAGGGAACTTTTTATGTTGAAAGTGAGTATCTACCGTTACAACCCTGAAACCGATAGCGCTCCCGGCATGCGGGACTACGAACTCGACACCGGTGGCAAGGATCTGATGGTTCTCGACGTGCTGGAGCTGCTCAAGGCCCAGGACCCGACCCTGGCCTACCGCCGCTCGTGCCGCGAGGGAGTTTGTGGTTCCGACGGCATCAACATCGCCGGCAAGAATGGCCTGGCCTGTGTCACGCCACTGTCTGCCTGCGTCAAGAACAACCGTCTGGTGCTGCGCCCGCTGCCCGGTCTGCCGGTGATTCGCGACCTGGTGGTGGATATGAGCCAGTTCTACGCGCAGTACGAGAAGGTTCAGCCCTATCTGCTCAACAACACCCCCGCGCCGGCCATCGAGCGCCTTCAGTCGCCGGAAGAGCGCGCCAAACTCGATGGGCTGTACGAGTGCATTCTCTGTGCGTGCTGCTCCACCAGCTGCCCGTCGTTCTGGTGGAATCCCGACAAGTTCATCGGTCCCGCAGGCCTGTTGCAGGCTTACCGGTTCCTGGCGGACAGCCGCGATACCGCCACCGAGGATCGTCTCGCCAAGCTCGATGACCCCTTCAGCGTGTTTCGTTGCCACGGTATCCAGAACTGCGTGGCGGTATGTCCAAAAGGCCTCAATCCAACCCGCGCCATCGGCCACATCCGCAACATGTTGTTGCGCAGTGGAACCTGATAGGATGAGGCGGTTTATCTAATTGCGTGAGGATTCGCCCTATCAACATCTATCCAGCGGCTTTCAGGGAGTAACGATGCACGACAGCATCATGGAGCACTTTTACCGGACCTCGATATTCTCTGGCGCAAATGCCGAGTATATCGAGGATTTGTATGAGACCTACCTGCACGATGCCAATGCCTTGCCCGATCAATGGCGCGCCTTTTTCGACTCCCTGCCCGGAGTCGATGGCGCCGCCGCTGACGTGTCCCACGAAACCATCCGCAACCATTTCGAACTGCTCGGCCGCCGCCGCGCCCGGCCGATTCCGGCGCCGGGTTCCGGCGGCGTCAACATCGAGCACGAGCGCAAGCAGGTCAAGGTTCTGCAACTGATCAGCGCCTATCGGAACCGGGGCCACAAGCTGGCCAAACTCGACCCGCTGGGGCTGATGGTGCGCGAGGATGTCCCCGACCTCAACCTCCAGTTCCACGGCCTGACCGAGGCAGATCTCGATACCACCTTCCAGGCCGCCACCCTCTACATCGGCAAGGAAGAGGCCACCCTGGGAGAGATCCTCGACGCCCTCAAAGCCACCTATTGCGGCCATGTCGGCATCGAGCTGATGCACATCACCTCATTCAATGAAGTCCAGTGGCTGCGGCAGCGCTGTGAAAGTGTGCGCTCGAATCCGTCGTACAGCGACAGTGACCGGATCGAGGTACTCCAGCGACTGACCGCTGCCGAAGGCCTTGAAAAGCACCTGGATTCCAAGTTTCCCGGCACCAAGCGCTTCGGCCTGGAAGGCGGCGAGAGCCTGATTCCCATGCTCGACGGGCTGATCGATCGCGCCGGCGGCTATGGCGCCAAGGAAATCGTGCTCGGCATGGCGCACCGCGGCCGGCTGAATGTGCTGATCAACATCATGGGCAAGAATCCGGCGGAGCTGTTCGACGAGTTTGCCGGCAAGCGGCTGATCAATACCTCCGGCGACGTCAAGTACCACCAGGGTTTCTCCTCCAACCGGCTGACCAGCGGCGGCGAACTGCACCTGGCGCTCGGCTTCAACCCTTCCCATCTGGAGATCGTCGCGCCGGTGGTCATCGGTTCCGCCCGCGCCCGCCAGGATCGCCGCAACGACGAAAACTTCGACCAGGTGGTGCCGCTCATCATCCACGGCGACGCGGCGTTCGCCGGACAGGGCGTGGTGATGGAGACGTTCCAGATGTCCCAGACCCGGGCCTACAAGACCGGCGGCACGATCCATATCGTGCTCAACAATCAGGTGGGGTTCACCACCAGTCGCCAGGATGACGCCCGCTCCACCGAATACTGCACCGACGTCGCGAAGATGATCCAGGCGCCGATCTTCCACGTCAATGGCGACGACCCGGACGCGGTGATGTTTGTCACCCTGCTGGCCATGGATTACCGCTATCAGTTCAAGAAGGACGTGGTGATCGATCTCGTGTGCTACCGCCGGCGCGGCCACAACGAGACCGATGAGCCTTCGGCCACCCAGCCGCTGATGTACCAGCAGATTCGCCAGCACAAATCGACACGCACCTTGTACGCCGAAAAACTGATCGCCGAGCAGGTGATCAGTGTCGAGCAATCCAACGAGTTGCTCGACAACTATCGGGACAGCCTCGACCGCGGGGAGTACGTGGTCAACAAACTGGTGTCGGCGCCCGACAAGAAGCTCTTTGTCGACTGGACGCCCTACCTTGGCCACGACTGGAACATTGCCATCGACACCCGCTACGACCTGCAGAAACTGCAGGATGTGGCTTATCGCATGATGCGTATCCCCGAAGGGCTGCTGGTCCAGAAGCAGGTGGAGAAAATCTATGAGGATCGGCGCAAGATGGCCGCCGGCGCCCTGCCCATCAACTGGGGAATGGCGGAGCTGCTCGCCTATGCGACGCTGCTCGAGGACGGCTATCCGATTCGCATGACCGGGCAGGACTCCGGTCGCGGCACTTTCTCCCATCGCCATGCGGTACTCTACAACCAGAAGGATGGCAGCACCTACGTACCGATGGAACACCTGGCGGAAGGACAGCCGCCATTTCATCTCTACGACTCGCTGTTGTCGGAAGAGGCCGTGCTGGCGTTCGAGTACGGCTATGCCACCACGGCGCCCCAGGGCCTGGTCATCTGGGAAGCGCAGTTCGGTGATTTTGCCAACGGCGCCCAGGTGGTGATCGACCAGTTCATCACCAGCGGCGAGCACAAATGGGGGCGTCTGTGCGGCCTCGTCATGCTGCTGCCGCACGGCTATGAAGGTCAGGGCCCCGAGCACTCCTCGGCGCGGCTCGAACGCTTCCTGCAGCTTTGTGCCGAGCACAATATCCAGGTATGCGTGCCCACCACACCGGCACAGATGTTCCACCTGATGCGCCGCCAGGCGATCCGCCCGATGCGCCGCCCGCTGGTGGTGATGAGTCCCAAATGGATCCTGCGCCACAAGCTGGCCACGTCGACCCTGGAGGATCTCGCCGAAGGCAGCTTCCAGACCGTGCTCGCGGATACCGAGGTCGATCCGGCCAAGGCCAAGCGCCTGGTATTTTGTACCGGCAAGGTCTATTACCACCTCTACGAAGAGCGCCAGGCCAGAGGGATCGACGACATCGCCATCATCCGCGTCGAACAGCTGTATCCCTTCGATGATACGGGCCTGGGGAAAGTCGTCGCTTCCTACAAAAAGATCAGGGACGTGGTCTGGTGTCAGGAAGAGCCCATCAATCAGGGCGTCTGGTACAGCAGCCAGCACCACATGCGCAAGGTGCTGGCCGCCCACAACGCCAAACTGCCGCTGATTTATGCCGGGCGGGAGGCCTCCGCGGCCCCGGCCTCAGGCTATATGTCGGTACATCTCGAGGAACAGAAGCGGTTTATCGACAAAGCGCTAACCATAGGCAATTAGAGACAGGATTGACTGATGACCATTGAAATCAAAGCGCCCACATTTCCCGAATCGGTGCAGGAAGGTTCAATTGCCGGCTGGCACAAGAAGGTGGGCGACGCAGTATCTAGGGATGAACTGTTGGTGGATATCGAAACCGACAAGGTGGTCCTCGAAGTCGTGGCGCCGGTGAGTGGCGTACTGAGCAAGATACTCAAGGCCGAGGGTGAGACGATTCTCAGCAACGAACTGATCGCCGTGCTGGTCGAAGGGCAGGGCGCCGTTGCCGACGATGCCCAGGTGGCCGCGGATAGCGGGACCGTCGCCGCCGCTGGCCGGCCCGCCCAGAGCGAAACCATTGCCAGCCCCGCCGCCCGCAAGATAGCCGAAGAAAAAGGCGTGGCGCTCGACGCGGTGCAGGGTACCGGCCGCGACGGCCGCATCACCAAGGAGGACGTTCTCGCCCATGAGCAGCCGGTCGCCCGGGCGGCTGAGCCGGCAGCGCCGAGCCCGCTGGCGGCGGCGCCACAGCTCGGCGTCGGCGAACGCGTCGAGAAGCGCGTGCCGATGACCCGGATGCGCGCCCGCATCGCCGAGCGGCTCAATCAGGTGGTGCAGAATACCGCGATGCTGACCACCTTCAACGAGGTCGACATGCACCAGGTGATGAACCTGCGGGCCCAGTTCAAGGATCAATTCGCCAAGGTGCACGGCGGCACCCGCCTCGGTTTCATGGGCTTTTTCGTCAAGGCTGCGGTCGAGGCCCTGAAGCGCTTCCCGGCGGTCAATGCCTCCATCGACGGCAAGGATATCGTTTATCATGGCTACCAGGACATCGGTGTGGCGGTATCCACTGACAAGGGACTGGTGGTGCCGGTGCTGCGCAACGCCGACCAGATGGGCATTGCCGAGATCGAGAGCGGCATCGTCGAATTCGGTTCCAAGGCCCGCGATGGCAAGCTGACCATCGAGGATATGACCGGGGGCACCTTTACCATCACCAATGGCGGTGTCTTCGGGTCGCTGTTGTCGACGCCGATCCTCAATCCCCCGCAAACCGCCATTCTCGGTATGCAC
>JBAZCN010000042.1:0-23872 GCA_041655035.1 Porticoccaceae bacterium
CCAGTGACCGCATGGTGTCGAAGGCCGCTGGCGTGACGCGTCCGTTGGGTCGGAGGTATTCCACCCGGTGTACCGGTAGGGACTGGGTCGATGCACGTGGATACGCTTCGATAGCCGGGATACGGGTGTCGAGCACGACGATGCCGGGTTCGGCAGAGAACAGGTCGCGCAATGCCTGCTGGATCAACCGCGCGTTGCTGGAGACCGGATGCACTCGGTTGATGAGCAGTTGCAGCGGCGGTGGTTCGATACCAAGACGCCGATAGGGGGCAATGTCCTGCATCAATTGCAGGGTGCCTCGGCGGAATTCCCTTGCCGCCAGAATCTCCGGCGTGACCGGTGAGAGGGCGAGGTCGGAAGCCAGTACCGCCATCTCCAGCAAAACGCTGCGGGCACCCTGGGTATCGATCAGCAGCAGATCATAGTGAGCACTGAATGCGGGCAACAGATTGCGCAGCCGCAGCCGACCGTCTGGTGCATGCAATAACAGAGTATTCAGTTGCCCCTTGTCGTCATTGGACAAGATCAGATCCAGGCCATCGATGACGGTGTGCGAGACCAGTTGATCTCGATCCTGCTCATTGAAGGCGAGCAACTCGTAGATGCCACCTGGCGCCCTGTGTTGCAGGGTGAAATAACTGGACAAGGTGGGCTGCACGTCGAGGTCGAGCAGCAGGACACGCAGCCCCGCATCGGCTGCGATACCGCCTAGATTGGCTGCCGTGGTGGTTTTGCCCACGCCACCCTTGGTGGAAATGATGGATACGACTTGCATGGGTTTCCTCCCCGTTTTTCCGAAAAGGAAATCTCAAGTGCGTTCGTTGAGCCGGTCTTCGATCCACTGATCGATTTCAGCGGCATCCCAACCCACGGCGCGTACCCCTAGGCGGATTGCCTTGGGAAATTGGCCCGCTTTCATGAGGTTGTAGATGTGCGCACGCTTGAAGCCAGTCTTGGCCTCGACCTCGGCACGGCGCAGGATGCGGCGTTCGACCGGTTGAGTCGGGAGAGATTGTGCAGTCATATCGAGCACTCCTGGACGCTCTTTAGCGTGTTGCGGAACATGCTCGCCATTTCATGCCTACCCACTGCACATTGCACTGCAATTGCAGAGATCAGGACTGCAATTGCAGTCAGTAGGGCTCCGTATCGATGTGCTGCCTGGCGGCCTTGAACTTCGACCACAACGTGCGTTCGCTAAGTCCAGGACGACCTGGGTAGTAAGTCATCAGAGCACTGATAATGGAATCTGTGGTGTCAAACGATGAGTAGCGCTTTCCGCTGGGGGATTGGCCAAGCAGTAGCGTCAACAAGCCGCCGACGATGTTGAGGTAGGTGGCTTCGCTTCTGGATGAAATCTCGTGCTCAGTCGTTTTCTTCTGATTTGCTTTTTTTCGTAATTGTCGGCATTGGTCCTCAAGAAAATTGAGATTCTTTTCCATTTCAGCATTCTTTAACTTCAATGCTTCACGATCGACCATCAGGATTTGCATGGTACCGGGAGTGATGGCCATGTGACTTTGCCGCTCTATCTCGTCGAACAGGAAGCCAGGTTTTTGGTCAGGATAGAACCGGGACATCCATGCCTTGAGATCGACGTGGCGAATAGTCAGTTCAGAGTTTTCCAGTAGCGTTGGGTCATCGCAGGTAATGCCGAATTTTCCGTAAGGCAAATCCCCATTTCTGAGGCCGTCGAAGAGACGCTCCAAGTTCAGTGCCAGTGTCGGCCATCTCGAAAACGGTCCTTCACCTAATACATGGATTCCAGTGACTTCCTGAAGAATTCTGGCTTCAAATGGCATCAAGTCACTCCATCGAATCGCTGCCTCGATGGGCTGATAGAAGACTTTGGCATGCCGAGAGTCGTTGTTCTTTTCCATGGTGCGTTCCAGACATCTGGCCCTCCTGGTAAAGTGTCAACAAGTTCCCAGCCAAGCAGCTACCGCACGGATGCCTACTTGGAGGTTACGCAGCTATGGGCAGGGTGGCGCCGAGGACGAGTTGTCATCGTTGCTTTCTATGGACCGCTATATCACCCCATAGACGAGGCTGCTCTTCATGAGTGCAGACATACCCATGTTGCCTGAGTGTCGAGAGACATGGCACTCCCGTAAAGACATCAGACGTCAGCGTCTGAATTTCTGAAGCCAATAATCATCATCAAGACTTTTCAGGTCTGGACAGTGACAAAACATTACCCCATGTGAATTGCTTGGAGTTTCTCCAAGGCTGCACACGTACATCGGCATCGCCTCGGGGTCGAAATACACCGCGTGTGCAGGTACATCTCAGAAGGAGACCTGTGGGTGTTGATACCTTTCTGGTCTGACTGGATGCAAAAAAAGAATCGCCACAGCTGGACACCCTATAGCCCAATACGAGCGACGCGCTGCATGAAATTGTGCAGTTGATCCGAAGGCTCAGTATCAGGTCGAAGTAAATAAGTCGTCATCACGTGGGAGTGGCCGACAAGCGGCCTGATAATGATGTCTGTGTGGTGCGACGATTCGATACGCGCCGCGCTGGAAAAACCGATACCGTAACCGGCGGCAACCAATGTCAGCATGAGATCATGGGTGGATACTCTTTCGGCCACGGTGATGGGTGAATCAATCGAGGCGAGCAGGCTTTCCAACTGTCGACTGCACCCTTCACAAAACTCGGGATGACAGAGAACCAGGGGGTGCTTCACGACCTCATCAAGAGGAACATGCTTGTGAGCCAGTAATGGGTGTCGTTTCGGGACAGCGATAACCAGTGATTCTTGCCAGGCTACCTCGGCAACCAAGTCATCATCCACGTCATTGGAGAGCGCAAAGCCGGCGTCATAGAGATCGTGTCTCAATCCTCTTTGGTGTTGAGCCAGGGGTATCTCGAACAATCTGATTTCGACATCAGGTTCCTCTTCCCTGCACAGGGCGAGCAGCGGAGTCAGGCGACTGCGTGCAATGCCATCGGAAAGTGCGATACGCAACGTGCCTCGGTAGCCGGTGGCGGCCGCTTTGACATTGGTCTTGGCTTGATCGATGCAGAGCAGGGTGCGGCGGGCATCTTCCAGAAAGACTTCACCTGCCCAGGTCAGGCGTGTGCCGCGAGACGTACGTTCCAGTAATGTCGCTTCGAGTTCGGTTTCAAGCTGCTTGATGGTGCGTGATAGCGGGGACTGTTCGATGTTCAGACGCTCGGCGGCACGACTGAAATGGAGCTCCTCGGCGACCGCTATGAAGTATCGAAGGTGGCGTAATTCCATGCGCTAGGTCCTCGCGATTGACGCCACCGCAGTGCGATTATGGCCCTTACAACAGTCCGCCTTCCGCAAGGGCGTCGCTTCGAATGTAATCTGCAAGCCAAACGATGTATGATTGACTTAATTAAGTAGAGGCAACATTACCATAAAATGAATAGCTTTGCTGCGCTTGCAGACCCTACTCGCCGCCAGATCATCGAGACCTTGGCGCAAGGTCCCTTGTCGTCAGGGGAGATTGCCGAAAAGTTCGAGATCAGTGCTCCGGCAATTTCCCAACATCTGAAGGCGCTTCGAGTTGCCAAACTGGTACGAGTTCGTGTGGAGGCGCAATGGCGCATCTATGAGTTGGACAAGGATGGGATCGACGAGCTGATGAGATGGGTCACTGTACTCAAGCAGCGAGTAGACGAACTTTGTGACTCAGCGGCGGTAACTCACTAAGTGGCAGGACTTGATGGATTGCCCTGTCAGAATAGCCGGGTAAGATCACACAGCCTCTATTCAAGGTGCGAAGGGTTATTTGTCAAAGCTGGTTCAAGGCGAGCATTAGTGTTGACCCGTTTGGCAAACTTTCTCGACTGTTCAGGCTTCAAGCCCGCTTTGAGTGCATCCAGATAATCTGCATACCATTGCATCATCAGTCGGCGCTGGGGGAGATAGATGGCGTGGTTGTAGTCACCGGCAATGCCGGTTTCCTTGTGAGACAGTTGCGCATCCACGAACTGCTTGGGCCAACCATGTTCCCGAAGTAATGTGCTGGCGGTATGTCGGGTACCGTGGCTGACCATGCGGCCCTTGTAACCAATGAGCCGGAACACTTTGTTGACTGTGTTCTCGCTCATCATGGGGTTTTTGGTACCGATGCCTGGAAAGAGGTACGGTTGCCTTCCAGTAATCTCTCTGAGCTTTTTGAGCATGGCAACCATTTGAACGGGGAGCGGCGTCACATGCATACGGCGCATTTTCATTTTCTCCGCGCCGATACGCCAAAGCGCATCATCCAGGTCGACTTCATGCCATTCAGCAAAGCGGATCATGCCAGGACGCGAGGCAGTGAGGATGGACATCCAGGCGGCAGTACGGTTGATCAGGCGACTGGTAGAGTTGTCCAGTTTGCGAAGGAAGTCCGGTAACTCGGGTTCGAGCAAATGGGGGTAGTGTTCGGCCCTCGGTGCCTCCTTGGCAATGTAGCGCAGTTCCGATGCCGGGTTGTTTTCACACAGGCCCTTGGCGATCGCCCGGCTGAAGATTTCGCGCAGCCAGCCCCGCACCTTCTTGGAGACATTCAATGCACCACGTTTCTCGATGCGGGCCTGGACGGCGGCGCAGTCTGCTCTCGATACGCTGGGAAGATGTTTGTCGCCGAGTACCGGGAGAATGTCCTTGTCGAGGTAGGTCCGCATCTTGTCCAGGGTTGAGGCGGAGCGGCCAGCCTTGATCTTGCTTTGGTACCACTCTTCTGCGGCTGCACCGAACAGGTTGGCCTTCGATTCGGTCGAGGTCTGTTTATCCTGTTTGCGTTTCTGGCTGGGGTCGACGCCCCGGGCCACGAGTGCACGCATCTCGGCGGCTTTCTCGCGAGCGAGTTGGAGGGAAATGGTTGGGTAGACACCCAATGAAATGCGAGGCTGTTTGCCATCGAACCGATAGCGGAAGTGCCAGTACTTTTGGCCTATGGGCGTGACCCACAGCGACAGGCCTCCGCCATCGGCGAGAGCATAGGCTTTTTCCTTAGGCTTGGCAGCCTGGATTTCTCGAGCTGTGAGAGCCATGGTGAGTACACTTTTGTTCTCGAACTTTCAGTGTACTCAAAAATGTACTCATTTGCACATGGCTTCCCCTGGATGCCAATGGAACACCCTGGTGCTATCTTGGGGATTTTTATAGATTTTTTAATGAGTTATAGACGTTATTGGCTGTCTATAGACCTTCAATTGGTGCCCAGAAGAGGACTTGAACCTCCACGACCTTTCGATCACTAGCACCTGAAGCTAGCGCGTCTACCAGTTCCGCCATCTGGGCATCGATGGGAGTGTGCGTCCCGTCGAGGCGCGCACTTTACTGAGGCTTGGCGGTCTTGTCAATTCTCAAGTGAAAAAATCTGTTACTCTTGTGGAACCTTAATTTCTTTCAGGCGAGATTCCTTGAAAAAACCGGACCCTTACGCCGATCGCGAAGCGGCGAAGTACGAAAACCCCATTCCCAGTCGTGAGTTCATCCTCGACCAACTGCGCGCCAGTGTTGGCCCTCTCACCCAGGAGGAGCTGTGTGCCGCGCTCGGTATCGCGGGCGATGATGGCGTCGAGGCCCTGCGCCGCCGGCTGGGCGCCATGGTCCGCGATGGCCAGTTGGTGCGCAACCGCCGTGGTGGCTACGGCACGCTCGACAAGATGAGCCTGTTGAAGGGGCGGGTCGTGGGCCATCCGGAAGGATTTGGCTTCGTGGTGACCGGCGAGCCCCAGGATGTCTACCTGACCAGCCGGCAGATGCGCCGGGTGTTCGACGGCGACGAAGTGCTGGTGCGGATCGCCGGGTACGATCAGCGCGGTCGTCCGGAAGGGTCGATCGTCGAGGTGGTGGCCCACAATACCACCAAGGTGGTGGGGCGGTACTTTGTCGAGAGCGGTATATATTTCGTGCGCCCCGACAACCCGCGGATCAGCCAGGACATCATCATCCCGCCGGAGAACAGCAGTGGCGCGGAGAGTGGCCAGATGGTAGTGGCGGCGATCACCCATCAGCCTTCCCGCCAGCACCTCCCCATGGGGAGGGTCGTTCAGGTACTTGGAGAGCATCGCGCACCGGGCATGGAAATTCAGTTGAGCCTGCACAACTATAATATTCCCCACGAGTGGCCGGAAGACCTGCAGCCCGAACTGGACGCCATCGCCGAAGAAGTGGAGGAGGGTGCCAAGGCCGGGCGGGTCGATCTGCGCGATCTGGATTTCGTGACCATCGATGGCGAAGACGCCCGGGATTTCGACGATGCGGTGTACTGTGAACCGCTGAAATCGGGTGGCTGGCGCCGCCTCAAGGGCGGCTGGCGGCTGCTGGTGGCAATCGCCGACGTGTCCCACTACACGCGCCCGGGCTCGGTGCTCGACAAGGAGGCCTGGCGGCGGGGCACCTCGGTGTACTTTCCCGGCCAGGTGGTGCCGATGCTGCCCGAGAAGCTGTCCAACGGGCTGTGCTCCCTGAACCCCCACGTCGACCGGCTGTGCATGGTCTGCGAGATGAACGTGACGCCGAGCGGTGTGGTCAAGGATTTCAAGTTCTTCGAGGCGGTGATGCACTCGCGTGCCCGGCTGACTTATACCCAGGTGGCGGGGATGATCGCCCAGCGCGACGACGCCCATAGCGGTATCCGCAAACAGTTCCACGGAGTGGTGGAGCGTATCGATCATCTTTACGATCTGTTCAAGGCGTTGCGCGGTGCCCGGGAGGAGCGCGGCGCCATCGACTTTGAAACCGCCGAAACCCGGATACTGTTCGACGACCAGCGCAAGATCCAGCAGATCATCCCCCAGGTGCGCACCGAAGCCCATATGCTGATCGAGGAGTGCATGCTGGCCGCCAACGTCAGCGCGGCGACATTGCTGGAAAAGTGCAAGGTGCCGGCACTGTACCGGGTGCATGAAGGTCCGAAAGAGGAGAAGCTCGAGCGCTTGCGTGAGTTTCTCGGCGAGTTGGGCTTCGGTCTCGGCGGTGGCGCTTCGCCCTCGCCGATGGATTATCAAAAGATGCTGACCCAGGTCGCGGGGCGCCCAGACGCCCATGTGATCCAGCAAGTGATGCTGCGCTCGATGAGCCGCGCCGATTACCGCCCCGACAACCTCGGCCATTTCGGCCTCAACTATGAGGCCTATACCCACTTTACCTCGCCGATCCGCCGCTACCCTGATCTGCTGGTGCATCGCGCCATCCGCAGCCTGCTGCGGGGCAAGAAGCGCAGCCGCCACCTGCTGCGGGCGGCCGGCGCCGAACCTCTCGCGGTGGCGCAATCCTATCCCTACGACAGCGCCTGGATGGCGGAGGCCGGCGATCACGCCTCCTTTACCGAGCGCCGCGCCGACGAAGCCACCCGCGATGTCGAAACCTGGCTCAAATGTGAATATCTGCTCGACAAGGTGGGCGAAGAGTTCGCCGGGGTGGTGACCGCGGTGGTGGGCTTTGGCCTGTTCGTCGAGCTGGACGACCTGTTTGTCGAGGGGCTGATCCATATCACCGGCCTGCCCAAGGATTATTACTATCACGAAGCCGCCCATCACCGCCTGGTGGGAGAGCGCACCCGGCGAGTGTTCCGCCTTGGGGATCGGGTACGGGTGCGGGTCAGCCGGGTCGATCTCGAGGAGCGCAAAGTGGACTTCGATCTGCTCGAGGACAGCCGCGGCAAGGCGTCAAAGCGCAAGGCTGGCGCCGAGCCGCGCCGCACGGCGACGGAGCAGGGTGAGGGCCGCGGCAAGGGGCGCAAAAAACCCAAGGCCGCCAGCGGCGCCGGGGCAAACCCAGCGCCTGGCGGGGAGCCTCCGGCGGGTAAGGGCGCCAAGTCGGCGTCCAGGCCCAGAGGCGGCAGGAAAGGAGGTCGGGGCTAGCGTATGGCCAGTCAGTCGACCAAGGCAAAAGCGGGCGAATGGCTCTACGGGCTGCATTCCGTCCAGGCCCTGCTCAAGACAGAGCCCGGCCGGGTGTTGGAACTGCGCCTGCTGAAGGGGCGCCACGACCAGCGGCTCAACAAGATTCGCGCCCTCGCCGAGCAGCATCAGATTGCGGTCACCGCCGCCAGCCGCGATGAGCTGGAGGCGCTGGCGCCGGGCAATCACCAGGGCGTCGTCGCGCTCTGTGAAACCGGCGAGGTGCGCGACGAGCACTATCTGTTCAGCCGCCTCGCGGAGTTGGCGCACCCGCCACTGCTGCTGGTGCTCGACGGGGTCACCGACCCCCACAACCTGGGCGCCTGCCTGCGCACCGCCGATGCTGCCGGTGTCGACATCGTGGTCGCACCCAAGGACAATTCCGCGGGTATCACCGCCACGGTGCGCAAGGTGGCCAGTGGCGCCGCCGAGACGGTGCCCTTCGTGGTGGTGACCAATCTCGCCCGCACCCTCAAGCAGCTCCAGGATAGCGGCCTGTGGATCATCGGTGCCGATGGTTCGGCACCGGCAACGGTCTACCGGGCGGATCTCAAGGGGCCGCTGGCACTGGTGATGGGCGCCGAGGGCAAGGGCATGCGCCGGCTGACCCGGGAATGCTGTGACAGCCTGGTGAACCTGCCGATGGCCGGTTCGGTGAGCAGTCTCAATGTGTCGGTGGCCGCGGGTATATGTCTTTACGAGGCGGTGCGGCAGCGAACGGGTCACTGACGGCGGGAGACCTGGCGGTGATGACAGGGCGGTTGATGACAGTGCCCAACCTGCTCAGCGGGTTGCGGATTCTGCTGGTGCCGGTGCTGGTGGTTTGTGCCTGGCAGCAGCAGCGGGAGTTGTTCCTGGCGGTGCTGGCGGTGGCGCTGCTGTCCGATGCTCTCGATGGCTATCTCGCCCGCCTGCTGCGCCAGACCTCGGATTTCGGTGCCAAGCTCGACAGTTGGGGCGATCTGCTCACCTATGGGGCGATGGTGCTCGGCCTGTCGCTGGCCTGGCCGGCGCTGTTTGCCAGGGAGTTCTGGTTTCTGGTCCTCGGCGTGGGATTTTATCTGTTGCCGACCAGCGCCAGCCTGATCAAGTTCGGCGAACTGCCGAGCTACCATACCTGGGCCGCCAAGCTCGCGGCATTGCTGTTGGCGCCGGCTTACTACCTGTTGACCCTCGCCGATCACTCGCTGCTGTTCAGGGCGGTGATCTTCTTTCACGGTTGGGTCGCCGTGGAGGGGGTGCTGATCGTGCTGACCCTCGACCGCAACCAGTACAATGTGCCGTCATTCATTCACGCCCGCAACCTGTCGCGGCGGGCCAGGGCGTCCCTGGCGGCGCGCAAAGAGCAACTGCGCGCGCGGCGTGCCCGCGCCGCCGAGCGCCGTGGGAGCAAGCCCTGAGAACCTGTTCGCGATCTTGCTGACAGGCGATATCCCCGGCACAAGGTGTGCCTAGGCACGAAGCGCAGCGGGGTTGCTGCCAGCGGGTGGTGCGTTTCCTTCGTCAACGCACCCGATGGAGGCTTCACGCGATGCTTCTCGAGAGGCTTTGAACAGGTTCCGAGAACCCCGGGGCGGGGCTCCGGAATGCTTGCATCCGGCGGGCGCATCGCCTAAAATCCGCACCCTTTTAACCCCCGGGCACTTGCCCAGGGCTCCTTGCCACACCGCAAGTCGCGGGTGGCTACAACCCGTAAGGAGGCTCAATGCGCCACTATGAAATAGTCTTCATGGTCCACCCGGACCAGAGTGAACAGGTTCCGGGCATGATCGACCGCTACTCCAAGACCGTCGAAGCCGGCAACGGCAAGGTCCATCGTCTCGAGGACTGGGGCCGTCGCCAACTGGCCTATCCCATCGAGAAGATTCACAAGGCACACTACGTGCTGATGAATATCGAATGCGGCCAGGACGTCATCGACGAGCTGTCCTCCAACTTCCGCTACAACGACGCCGTACTGCGCAACCTGGTGATCAAGTGCGACGAAGCCAAGACCGGCGAGACGCCGATCATGAAGGCCGAGCGTTCCGAGCGGGCCGACAAGGAGAGCCGTGAGCGCCGCGAAGCCGAGCGCGTCGCCAAGGCCGCTCAGGAAGCCGAGCAGGCTGTCAGTGCCGATGACAGTTCCAGTGAAGAGTCAGGGGAGGAGTAATCATGCAACAGCGTTTTAATCGTCGCCGCAAGTTCTGCCGTTTTTCCGCCGAAGGTGCTCCCGAGATCGATTACAAGGATCTCGAGACGCTGAAGGGCTATATTTCCGAAACCGGGAAGATTGTCCCCAGCCGCATCACCGGTACCAAGGCCCGTTACCAGCGGGAACTGGCAACTGCCATCAAGCGCGCCCGCCACCTGGCCCTGCTGCCCTATACCGACAGCCACAAGTAAGGTTCACCGGTAGCTGCTGATGCGCGCCCTTGCCGAATTCATCATGCGTGGGCGCTGGCAGGCCTCCGTGGTGGCGCTGTTGGGCAACCTGCTGCCACTGGTCAGCCCCGCCACGGTGGGGTTGGTCACTCTGCGGCACTCGCTGCAGGAAGGGCTTCTGGTCGCGTTGTGGGCGGCGCTGCCGCTGGTGGTGATGCTGTACCTGAGCGATGTCAATCCGCTCCTTGCCGTCACCTCCCTGATCGGGCTGGTAGCGGTGATCCCGGCGTCGGAGACCCTGCGGCGCGCGATGTCCTGGCCATTGGCGCTGATGGTGTCGCTGGCGGTCAGCGCCGGCGGTTGTGTGCTGGCGGGGCTGCTCGCCGGGCCGCAGCTGGAACTGCTGCTGACGGATCTTCAGCAGGTGCTGGTGGCGCTCAAGAGCGGCGATAGCGACGGCCCCCAGTCGGTTTTCTACCTGCTGATGGCGGCCACGGCCGTAGGGCTTGGTCTCGAACAGGTGAGTGCGGCGTTTGTGCTCGGTTTCCTGTCCTGGCTGGTGGCGATGCAGGCGGTGGCGACGTTGTTGCTGGCGCGCTGGTGGCAGGCGCTGCTGTACAACCCGGGAGGTTTCCGCGCCGAGTTTCACGGCCTGCGTTTTGACCGGGCCCTGGCTACCGGGCTGGTGGTGGGGATCATGGCCTGCAACCTGGGCAGCTCCGACTACAGCACCTGGGTGAGCCTTCTCGGCGTGCCTTTGTTGCTCGCCGGGCTCGGGCTGGTCCACCACGTGGTGCAGTTTTGGCATTTGGGTGTACAGTGGCTGGTACTGTTGTATATCGGGCTGTTGGTGTTCGGCCCTCTGAGTATGGTGCTGATCGGGATCGGTTTTCTCGATAGTTTTTTCGATTTTAGAGCCCGGATTCCGGCCCGCAAGGGCAAGTAGCCGGGGTTACTGAACAAGAGGTATTCAAGATGGAAGTCATTCTTCTGGAAAAAGTGGGCAAATTGGGCGGTATCGGCAGCAAGGTCACCGTGCGTTCCGGTTACGGCCGCAACTACCTGATCCCCAGCGGCAAGGCGATTTTTGCCACCGCCGACAACATCGCCGCCTTCGAACAGCGTCGTGCCGAGCTCGAGCAGGCCGCCGCCGAACGCCGCGCCGAAGCCGAAGCCCGCGGCACCAAGCTGGCCGGACTGGCTGCCATCACCATCACCGCCAACGCCGGTGATGAAGGCAAGCTGTTCGGTTCGATCGGTTCCCGCGATATCGCCGACGCCATTTCCTCCGCTGGCGTCGAAGTGAGCAAGAGCGAAGTCAGGCTGCCGGAAGGCGCACTGCGCGAAGTGGGCGAGTTCGAGATCGACATCCAGCTGCACAGCGATGTCATCCAGCCCGTCAAGGTTGTGGTCGTCGCCGGGTAACCGCGTAACTTCAATCTGCGACACGCGGCGCCAGCCATTGCGGATGGCGCCGTTTCGTCTTTTTTTCCGGTAGGGGTTCCATGACCGACCTGTCGCGAAATGCCATCAATGGACAACAGCTACCCCATTCCCTAGAGGCCGAGCAGGCAGTCCTCGGCGGCCTGATGCTGGCCAACGAGCTGTTCGATACTGTGGCCGCCGTCCTGCGCGAGGAGGATTTTCACGGCCAGGATCACCAGTTGTTGTTCCGCACCATGCATCGGCTGGCGGCGGAGGACAAGCCCTTCGACCCCATCACCCTGTCGGAAACCCTCAAGCAGCATGACGAGCTCGCCGCCGCGGGCGGGGACGCCTACCTGGCCGAGCTGGCGAACAGCACGCCCAGCGCCGCCAACCTCCAGGCGTATGCCCAGATCGTTCTCGAGCGCTCGATTGTTCGCCAACTGATCATCGCCACCAGTGAAATCGCCCGCAAGGGCTACAATCCTCTCGGCTGGGACAGTGCCAAACTGCTCGCCGAAGCGGAGCAGCGCCTCACTGAAATCATGGAAAGCCGGCCGAAGCAGGGCGGGTTCATCCATGTCAACGAATTGCTCCGCCAGGCGGTGGAACGGATCGATGAGCTGTTCAACAGCGACACCGACATCACCGGCCTCAGTACCGGGTTCAGCGATCTCGACCAGATGACCTCGGGATGGCAAAAGGCCGATCTGGTGATCGTCGCCGGTCGCCCGTCGATGGGCAAGACGACTTTCGCCATGAACATGGTGGAGCATGCCACCTTGCATCAGCCGAGGCCGGTGCTGGTGTTCAGCCTCGAGATGCCGGCCAACCAGTTGGTGATCCGCATGCTGTCGTCGATCGGCAAGATCGACCAGACGCATATCCGCGGCGGCAATCTCACCGAGGACGACTGGCCGCGCCTGTCGAATGCCGCCCAGCGCCTCAAGGACCGCCCGCTGTATATCGACGATACCCCGGGCATTACCCCGCTGGAATTGCGCAATCGCATCCGCCAGCTGATGCGCGAGCGGCGGGAGGTGGTGCGCCAGCAGCATCCGGATCTCAACCTCGAACAGCTCGACGAACTGAGCATGCCCGCCCTGGTGATGGTCGACTATCTGCAGTTGATGAGCGCCAGTGTCCCCGGCGACGGCCGCGTGCAGGAAATTTCACAGATCTCCAGGGAGCTGAAGACCATCGCCAGAGAGTTTGGTTGCCCGGTGATCGCCCTGTCCCAGTTGAGCCGGAACGTCGAGCAGCGCCCCAACAAGCGCCCGGTGAACTCGGATCTCCGCGAATCGGGGGCCATCGAGCAGGACGCCGACGTCATCGTGTTTATCTACCGGGACGAGGTTTATCACGAGGACAGCCAGGACAAGGGGGTCGCCGAGATCATCATCGGCAAGCAGCGCAACGGCCCCATCGGCACCTGCCGGCTGGCATTTCTCGGCAAGTACACCCGCTTTGAAAATCTCGTCAAGGACTATTTTGGCGAAGGCCAATAATCGCGCGCACCCCGTCCTCAGGCATTGCAGCAGGTATCCGCATTTATGCAGACATTTCATACGATCAAGGGGCTTCGCGAGGCGCTGGCCGTGGAGCGGGCCAGGGGGCGGCGCATCGGTCTGGTCCCGACCATGGGCAACCTCCACGACGCCCACCTCGAACTGGTGGATATCGCCCGCCAGCACTGCGATGTGGTGGTGACGTCGATCTTCGTCAACGCCTTGCAGTTCGGGCTCAACGAGGATTGGGATCGCTATCCGCGCACCATCGAAGACGATATCCGCAAGCTCGCCGGCGCCGGCTGCGATTTTCTGTTCCACCCCAGTGATAACGAAATGTACCCCAACGGCCTCGATGGTCAGACCCGGGTAGTGTGCCCGACCATGACCGACGTGCTCTGCGGCGCCAGCAGGCCTGGACATTTCGAGGGGGTCACCACGGTGGTCACCAAGTTGTTCAACATCGTTCAGCCCGACGAGGCGGTGTTCGGCATCAAGGATTTTCAGCAACTCGCAGTGATTCGGCGGATGGCGGAGGATTTGTGCATCCCGGTGACGATTACCGCGGCGCCCATTCATCGGGAGCCGGATGGTCTGGCAATGAGTTCGCGAAATGGCTATATTAGCGCCGCCGAAAGACCCAGGGTCAATGTGCTGTACAACACCCTGCAATGGATGGCGCAAAGCATCCGTGAAGGGAGTCATGATTTCTCCGCTCTGGAAAGGGAAGGCGGGGAGCGGATAGAGACTGCGGGTTTCCAGGTCGACTATCTTGCTGTGCGTAACAGCAGGACCCTGGCCCCCGCGGCTCTTGATGACAGGGAGATCACGATACTGGGGGCGATCTACACCAGTGCCGCCAGGCTTATCGACAATGTCTCCCTCACCCTTGAAAACCGAGGCTAACCCCATGCTGAGTACACTGTTGAAAGCGAAGTTGCACATGGCCACCGTCACCCAGGCTGAATTGTGGTACGACGGCTCCTGTGCCATTGATTCCGCTCTGCTCGATCTGGCGGGCTTGAGCGAGTTCGAGCAAATCGACATCTACAACGTCAACAATGGCGAGCGTTTCACCACCTATATCATCAAGGCCGAGCCCGGCTCGGGGACCATCTCGATGAATGGCGCCGCGGCGCGCAGGGTTCAGGTCGGCGATCGGGTGATCATCGCCACCTATGCTCAGTACGACGACAAGGAAATGTCGCAACACAAGCCCAAGCTGGTCTATCTCAACGCCGACAACACCGTCGACCGCACATCCAATACCATTCCCGTCCAGGTTGCCTCCTGACAGGAGCCTGACCACACCACTTGTTTTGCCAGGCCGCCGGCGGGATAGGACGACCATCCCGCCCACGTGCTATTGTAAACGAGTGAATAATGAGTACAGGGGGAGCACATGAGTGAGTTTTCCGTCCATCCGGTTTCAGAGGCGTGGCGAGAAAGCGCCTACGTGGATGACAAGCGCTACCGGGAGATGTACCAGCGGTCGGTGGAGCAACCCGAGGAATTCTGGGCCGAGCAGGCACAGCGCTTTCTGCTCTGGGACAAGCCCTGGGACAAGGTCTGCAGCGCCGACATGCGCACCGGCTCGGTGGAGTGGTTCGCCGGTGGCAAGCTCAACGTCGCGGTCAATTGCATCGATCGCCATCTCCCGGACCGCGCCCGGCAGACCGCCTTCATCTGGGAAGGTGACGATCCGGCGCAGTCCCGGCACATCAGCTACCAGGAGCTGCACGACGAGGTGGGCCGGCTGGCCAACGTACTGCGCATTCGCGGTGTGAAGAAAGGGGATCGGGTGTGCATCTACATGCCGATGGTTCCCGAGGCCACCTACGCGATGCTCGCCTGTGCCCGCATCGGTGCCATTCATTCAGTGGTGTTTGGCGGGTTTTCCTCCGACGCCATTCGCGACCGTATTCTCGACTCCGACTGCCGGGTGATGATTACCGCCGATGAGGGCATGCGCGGCGGTCGCGCTCTGCCCCTCAAGGCCAACGCCGACAAGGCCATGGCCCAGTGCCCGAATGTCCATACCTGCCTGGTCGTGCGTCGCACTGGCGGCGAGGTAAAGTGGCGGGAGGGGCGCGACCTGTGGTACGACGATGCGGTATCCGCGGTGTCCAGCGAATGTCCCGCGGAGAGCATGGATGCCGAGGATCCACTGTTCATCCTCTATACCTCGGGCTCCACCGGCATGCCCAAAGGCGTGGTCCACACCACCGGCGGCTACCTGCTGCAGTCCGCCATGACCCATCGCTACACCTTCGATTACCACGAGGGCGATATCTTCTGGTGCACCGCCGACGTAGGTTGGGTCACCGGCCACTCTTACATCGTCTACGGCCCTCTGTGCAATGGCGCCACCAGCCTGATCTTCGAAGGGGTGCCCACCTATCCGGATGCCTCCCGGTTCTGGCAGGTCATCGACAAGCACAAGGTCAACCAGTTCTATACCGCGCCCACGGCCATTCGCGCACTGATGGGGGCGGGCGACCACTTCGTCGACAAACATTCCCTGGCATCGCTGAAGTTGCTCGGTTCCGTGGGCGAGCCGATCAATCCCGAGGCCTGGGAGTGGTATTATCGGGTGGTGGGCCGCGAGCGCTGCCCGGTGGTCGACACCTGGTGGCAGACCGAGACCGGCGCCCACATGATCACGCCGCTGCCGGGGGCTACGGATCTCAAGCCGGGGTCGGCATCGCAACCGTTCTTTGGTGTCCAGCCCGCCATCCTCGACGAGCAGGGCAAGGAAATCGACGGTCCGGGTCAGGGCGTGCTGGTGATGAAAGCCTCCTGGCCGGCACAGATCCGCACGGTGTACGGCGATCACCAGCGCCTGGTGGACACCTATTTCAGCACCTATCCAGGGTATTACTTCAGCGGCGACGGCGCGCGGCGCGACGAGGACGGCTACTACTGGATCACCGGGCGGGTCGACGATGTGCTCAATGTCTCCGGCCATCGCCTCGGCACCGCGGAGATCGAAAGTGCCCTGGTGCTGCACGAGAAGGTCGCCGAAGCCGCTGTGGTGGGCTATCCGCACGACATCAAGGGCCAGGGCGTCTATGCGTTCGTCACCCTGATGGATGGCGTGGAGCCCGACGATGAGCTGCGTCGGGCGCTGATCGCCCTCTGTGCCGAGGAAATCGGCCATATCGCCAAGCCCGACATCATCCAGTGGGCGCCGGGGCTGCCCAAGACCCGGTCAGGCAAGATCATGCGGCGGATTCTGCGCAAGGTGGCCTGCAATGAGCTCGATACCCTGGGCGATACCTCGACCCTCGCCGATCCGGTGGTGGTGGAGGAATTGATTGCCAATCGGGTCAACCGGTAGCCGGCGGGACGTCGCCCGCTCTCGCCGGGCCCTGCGGCCCGTTACCTTGCGGATCACCGCCGGCTGCGCCATCAACGCGGCCGGTTGCCGTCAATTGGCATCGCCCGGCCGCGCCGGCGCCTGAGGGTGATATCGGTGTGGCGGGAAGGTATTTCGCGGCCGACGGCAGTGCCGGATATCTTTTATGCTTCTTTTCGATGAAAACGGGCGCTGATTTTATAAACGTACGGTTTTACATGTAAAATACGCGCCAATCCCATATACCCGCCACTGTTGACCAATCCATGCTACCTGTAATCGCCCTCGTGGGCCGCCCCAACGTGGGCAAATCCACCCTGTTCAACCGCCTTACCCGCACCCGGGACGCCCTGGTGGCCAACTATACCGGCTTGACCCGCGACCGCAAATACGGGGAAGGGGAGCTCAACGGCCGGCGCTTCATGGTGGTGGACACCGGGGGGATTACCGGCGAGGAAGCGGGGATCGATGCCGCCATGGCCGCGCAGTCGATGATGGCCATGGACGAGGCCGATGTGGTGCTGTTCATGGTCGACTGCCGCGATGGTCTGACCTCCACCGACGAGGCCCTGGCGCGTCATCTGCGGGAAAGCGGCAAGACATTTTTTCTGGTGGCCAACAAGATCGATGGTCTCAATCCCGATATTGCCCTGGCGGATTTCTACCGCCTTGGCTTCGAGCGGGTGTTTGCCACCACGGCGACCCACGGGCGCGGTATCTCGGCGCTGATGCAGGTGGTGCTGGAAGCCTTCCCCGGCGACGCCGCCGAGGAGTTGGAGGCTGCTGCCGAAGCGACCGGCGAGCCGGACGAACAGCAGGACAGAGGCATCAAGATCGCCATCGTCGGCCGCCCCAATGTGGGTAAGTCGACCCTGGTCAATCGGATGCTCGGCGAGGACCGGGTGGTGGTCTACGACCAGCCCGGCACCACCCGCGACAGTATCTACATCGATTTCGAGCGCGATGGCAGGCACTACACGCTGATCGACACGGCCGGCATTCGCCGCCGCAAAAACATCTCGTTGACGGTCGAAAAGTTTTCCATCGTCAAGACACTGCAGGCGGTGAGCGACGCCAACGTGGTGATCCTGTTGATCGACGCCAGCGAGGGGCTGGTCGATCAGGACATGCACCTGATGGGCTACGTGGTCGACGCGGGCCGGGCGCTGGTGGTGGCGGTCAACAAATGGGATGGCCTCGAACAGCAGCAGAAGGACTGGGTCAAGGTCGAGCTGGAACGCCGCCTGCGGTTTGTGGATTTTGCCGATATCCACTTTATCTCCGCGCTGCACGGCAGCGGCGTTGGCAACCTCTACAAGTCGGTACACAAGGCCTATGCCGCCGCCACCAACAAGCTCAGCACCAATCACCTCACCCGTATTCTGGAAGATGCGATCAGCGATCACCCGCCGCCCCTGGTCAACGGGCGGCGCATCAAGCTGCGCTATGCCCACGCCGGCGGCCGCAACCCGCCGCTGATCATCATCCACGGCAACCAGACCGAGGATGTTCCCAACCACTACATCCGCTATCTGGAAAAAACCTACCGCCGCGCTCTCGAGCTCCATGGGACGCCGGTCAAGATCGAATTCCGTTCCAGCGAAAACCCCTACGCGGGCAAGAAGAACGTCCTTACCGCCCGCCAGGTCGCCAAGAAACGACGTCTCATGAAGCATGTCAAAGGCCGCAAATAGCTTCGCCCCAAAACCACTCCCAAGTCCATTCCGGACTGCCGCAGGCGGAGCGCGGTGCTGTAGTTGATGACAAGGAGAAACCGATGATGAAGAAATGGCTGCCTCTGGCACTCCTGACGATTGGCCCCCTGGTTGCCGCGGAGGGTGCGACCGAGAGTCCGTGGAGCGGCGAAGGCGATCTCGCCTTCAGCAAATCCTCGGGCAACTCGCGCAACGCGACCCTGCGCGCCAAGCTGCTGCTGTCCTACAGCGTG
This sequence comes from Porticoccaceae bacterium, assembly GCA_041655035.1. Classification (GTDB taxonomy): domain Bacteria; phylum Pseudomonadota; class Gammaproteobacteria; order Pseudomonadales; family Porticoccaceae; genus NAT127. The sequence goes on from JBAZCN010000042.1 coordinate 18,482, forward strand.
CACCGCTGGACCTACAGCGGACAGATCGAGGCGGTCAACGCCTCGGAAGACGATACCCGCAGCGCCGAAGCCTATACCCTGAGAGGCAAGACGGCCTACGACATCACCGACCGCTACTACACCTTTGGCAACGGCCGTTACGAGGATAACCGCTTCAGCGGCTACGAGTACCAGGCCGCGCTCACCATGGGTGTGGGGGTCCATGTCATCGCCACCGACAAGGCCTTGTTCGATCTCGAAGGCGGCGCCGGTTATCGGCGCAGTGAAGAGCAGAATACCGGCGAAACGTTCAACGAGGCGATCCTGCTGCTGGCCGGCAAGTATCACCGTGAACTGACCGAAACCACCCGCTTCGAAAGCAACCTCAACGCCGAGGCCGGTGACGACAATACCTATGTCGAAGGGCTGATGGGGATCCGTGTCAAGATCAATTCCCGCCTCGCGCTCAAGGTCGCCTACACCGTCAAGCACAATACCGACGTGCCCGTGGGTACCAAGAATACCGACACGCTGAGCAGCGTGGGGCTTACCTACAGTTTCTGAGTCAGCGTCTGGCGCCAGGGACGGTGCCGTCGACGGTGCAGAGGATATCCCCGTCTGCAACCATCAGCCTGAGCGGATCACCCGCCGCTACCGCTCCGGTGGTGCGCACCAGGTTATTGTTGGCGTCCCTTGCAATTGCATAGCCCCGGTCCAGGGTGGCGAGAGGGCTCACGGCGTGGAGCGTCGCCGCCAGGGCGCGCAGCCGTTCACTCCGGTAGCTGAGCTGGTGGCGGAGGGTGCGCATCAGGCGCTCATCCAGGTTGCCGAGCTGCACGCTGTACAGGCTGTAGCGCTTGCCGGGGCCGGCGCTCTGCAGTCCCGCGTCTGCCTGGACCAGGCGCGCCCGGTAGTGGTCCAGTTGGCGATGAATGGCCCGTACCAGCCGGATTTCCAGGTGATCGAGATGCTGCGTTTGCTCCCGTAGCTGGTCGGACGGGCTGCGCAGGCGTTTGCCGAGCCATGCCAGTTGCTGGTGGAGCAGCGCGAGCCGGCCGCGCATCCGTACTGCCAGAGCTGTTTCGCGCTGCTCGAACTGCGCCAGTAGCTGCGCGCCGTCGGGACTGACCAGCTCTGCCGCCGCCGAGGGAGTCGGCGCCCGCCAGTCGGCGACGAAGTCGGCGATGGTGAAATCGGTCTCATGACCTACAGCGCTGATCACTGGCAGCCGGCTGGCGACGATCGCCCTGGCCAGCCGTTCATCATTGAAAGCCCACAGATCCTCGATGGAACCGCCCCCCCGGGCGAGCAGCAATACGTCGCAGCGACCGTCCTGGTTGGCAGCTTCGATAGCGGACATCAACTCATTCGGGGCATCCCGCCCCTGGACGGCTGCGGGGTAGAGGGCAACCGGAATCCACGGTGCCCGGCGCGCCAGCACATGGAGGATGTCGCGGATCGCCGCCCCGGTGGGCGAAGTGATCACCCCGATCCGCGCCGGGTGGAGGGGCAGCGGGCGCTTGCGCTCCTCGCTGAACAGGCCCTCGGCGGCGAGGCGTCTTTTCAGTTCCTCGAAGCGCTGCTGCAGCAGGCCGGCGCCGTCGGGCTCCAGGTGCTCGGCGATCAGCTGGTAGTCGCCGCGGTTTTCATAGAGGCTGACCCGGCCGCGCACCAGCACTTGATCGCCATCCCGTGGCGCGCTGGCCACCAGGCTGTTGCGGTTGCGGAACATCGCGCAGCGAATCTGGGCATCGTTGTCCTTGAGGGTGAAATACCAATGCCCCGAACTCGGCCGCGACAGGTTGGAAATCTCGCCCCTGACCCAGAGCAGCGAAAAATGGGTTTCCAGCAACTGCCGTGCCCGGCGGTTGAGCTGCGAGATGGTGAGGATCTGGCGGTCGTGCGATGCTTGTGTCATGGTGCCATTGTAGGCCAGCAGCGCGCCGGCCGAAACGGTGAGGTAACGGGTTATTGTGCTGGTCTCCGGTTTCGGGAGTGGAACAAACCCGCGGTCCGCATATGCACTCCCGCGTAACTTCCGGTTTACCGCGACTGGCCGCACCGATATAATTGCCCGTTTCCTGAAACACCCCAGGATGTATTGGTTATGCCGAGAATCGCCTACGAAGCCCTGACGTTCGATGATGTGTTACTGGTGCCTGGCTATTCCGAGGTGGTGGCGAAGGATGTCAGCCTCAGGACCCGTCTCACCCGCGACATTTACCTCAATATCCCGCTGTTGTCCGCCGCCATGGACACTGTGACCGAATCCCGCTTGGCGATCGCCCTCGCCCAGGAGGGCGGCATCGGCATCATCCACAAGAGCATGAGTGTCGAACAGCAGGCGCTCGAAGTGCGGGCGGTCAAAAAGTACGAAAGTGGTGTGGTCAGGGATCCGATCTGCATCGACGCCGAGGACACCATCCGCGACCTGATCACCCTGACCGGAGCGCACAACATCTCCGGCGTGCCGGTACTGCGCAATGGCGAGCTGGTGGGTATCGTCACCCGCCGCGACGTGCGTTTCGAAACCAATCTCGATGCCAAGGTTGCCGATGTGATGACCGCCAAGGACCGCCTGGTGACTGTCCAGGAGGGTGCCGAATCCGAGCAGGTCAAGGGTCTGCTGCACCGTTACCGGATCGAGAAAGTACTGGTGGTCAATGACCAGTTCGAGTTGAAGGGCCTCATTACCGTCAAGGATATCGACAAGGCCCAGCGTTTTCCCAACTCCTGCAAGGACGACGAGGGACAGTTGCGGGTCGGCGCCTCGGTGGGCACCAGCCCCGACACCGACGATCGTGTCGATGCCCTGGTCGCCGCCGGTGTCGACGTGCTGGTGGTGGATACCGCCCACGGCCACTCCCGCAATGTGCTCGACCGGGTGCGGCGCATCAAGAACCAGTATCCCGGCATTCAGGTGATCGGCGGCAACATCGCCAGCGGTGACGCGGCGATAGCCCTTGTCGAAGCGGGCGTCGACGCCGTCAAGGTCGGTATCGGGCCGGGCTCCATCTGTACCACCCGTATCGTGACAGGAGTGGGTGTCCCGCAGATTTCAGCGATTTCCGAAGTTGTTCGGGCACTCGACGGGCGCGACGTCCCGGTGATTTCCGATGGCGGCATCCGTTTTTCCGGCGATATCGCCAAGGCGATTGCCGCCGGCGCCCACGCGGTGATGATGGGCTCCATGTTTGCCGGCACTGAAGAGGCGCCCGGCGAAATCGAACTCTACCAGGGCCGCACCTACAAGGCGTACCGGGGCATGGGTTCGCTCGGCGCCATGTCGCGCACCCAGGGCTCCAGCGATCGCTATTTTCAGGATTCCAGCGCCGGGGTCGAAAAGCTGGTGCCGGAAGGCATCGAAGGTCGGGTGCCCTACAAGGGGCCGATATCGGCCATCATCCATCAGCTGATGGGTGGCGTGCGCTCCGCCATGGGTTACACCGGTTGCCTCGATATCGACGCGATGCGCACCCGGCCGAGCTTCGTGCGGGTGACCGCCGCCGGCATGGGCGAGAGCCATGTCCACGACGTGGCGATCACCAAGGAAGCTCCCAACTACCCGGTGGGCAGCCGCTGAGGCAGGAATCAGTTTAATTGTTGAATATGCAAATCGTTGCTAAGCAGTTGAATTAAAAGGATCAGCGGGGCTTCTTACAGCCCCGTTTTCCTTCCCGGAAACGCACCAATCACCAGCAGGCAAAACACGTCACCATGAGCCACGATATCCACGCCCACAAGATCCTTATCCTCGATTTCGGCTCCCAGTACACGCAGCTGATCGCTCGTCGCATTCGCGAGATCGGTGTCTACTGCGAGATCTACCCCCATGACGTGACGGCGGCGGACATTGGTGATTTCCAGCCGCGGGGTATCATCCTCTCCGGTGGCCCCGAGTCGGTGACGGTAGGCGATGCGCCGCGGGTATCGAATCTGGTGTTCGAACTGGGGGTGCCGGTGCTCGGTATCTGCTATGGCATGCAGGCCATGGCGGAGTACTTCGGCGGCAAGGTGCAGAGCTCGGAGCTGCGGGAATTCGGCTACGCGCAGGTCAAGGTCCACGGCGACAGCGACCTGTTGCGCGACATCAGGGATCACGTCGACCACGATGACTGCGCCAGCCTGCTCGACGTGTGGATGAGCCATGGCGATAAAGTGGCGGCGATGCCCGAGGGCTTTGCGCTGATGGCCTCCACGGCGAGCTGTCCCATCGCCGGCATCTATTCCACCAGCAAGCCCTTCTACGGCATCCAGTTCCACCCCGAGGTGACCCACACCCTCCAGGGCAAGCGCATATTCGAGCATTTCGCCCTGCAGATCTGCCACTGCCGACCCCTGTGGACCGCCGCCAATATCATCGACGACGCCATCGCCCAGGTGCGCGACCAGGTGGGCACCGACAAGGTGCTGCTCGGCCTCTCCGGCGGCGTCGACTCCTCCGTGGTGGCGGCACTGCTGCACCGCGCCATCGGCGACCAGCTCACCTGTGTGTTCGTCGACAACGGCCTGCTGCGCAAGCACGAGGGCGACCAGGTGATGGATATGTTCGCCAGGAACATGGGGGTGAAGGTGATCCGCGTCGATGCCGAAGCCCTGTTCCTCGGCAAACTGGCAGGCGTTGCCGACCCCGAGGCCAAACGCAAGATCATCGGCAATACCTTTATCGAGATTTTCGATGAAGAGGCCGGAAAACTGCGGGACGTCAACTGGCTGGCCCAAGGCACCATCTACCCCGACGTGATCGAATCCGCCGCCTCCAAAACAGGCAAGGCCCACGTGATCAAATCCCACCACAACGTCGGCGGCCTGCCGGACGATATGAAAATGTCCCTGGTGGAGCCCCTGCGGGAACTGTTCAAGGACGAGGTGCGCAAGATCGGCCTCGAGCTCGGCCTGCCCTACGATATGGTCTACCGCCATCCCTTCCCCGGCCCCGGCCTTGGAGTGCGCATCCTCGGCGAAGTGAAGAAAACCTACGCCGACATCCTCCGCGAAGCCGACGCCATCTTTATCGAAGAGCTGCACAGCGCCGACTGGTACCACAAAACCAGCCAGGCCTTCGCCGTCTTCCTGCCGGTGAAATCCGTCGGCGTAGTGGGCGACGCCCGCCGCTACGAATACGTCATCGCCCTGCGCGCGGTGGAGACGGTCGACTTCATGACTGCCCGCTGGGCGCATCTACCCTATGAGCTGCTGGAGAAGGTCTCGAACCGGATCATCAATGAAATCAGCGGGATATCACGGGTTACTTATGATATTTCGAGTAAGCCGCCGGCTACTATCGAGTGGGAATGATCCCGCGTCTGGCACAGCCAGGCACCTGAAGGCAAAAAAAGCCGATAAGCCCGCGTAATTGCGGGCTTTTTTCTTTTTTTGTCTGGCACGATCTGGCAATAAGAGGAAGCGTCA
>JBAZCN010000043.1:0-23393 GCA_041655035.1 Porticoccaceae bacterium
GGCCGCTGCCTTCTCTGCCGCAGGATCGCCACCCCGGCGAACTTGCGCCAGCCACTCCTGCGCCAACGACCGGGCCTGCTCGACGGTCAATTCCCCATACAAGCCCAAAGCGGGTTTGCGGCGTTCGCCCGCATTGGTTCGGTACTGAAGCATGAACACCTTGCGACCTGCCGGGGTAATCTTGCACAGGAAGCCGGGAACAAGGGTGTCGCGCAGTTCAATGGGTTGCGCTTGGGGTTGTGCCGCATCGACTGCGGACTTGGTGAGCTTGATCTTAGCCATGATGACTCCTCGGAAAGACCCGATTCCAGGAGCCTGTTAGGAGCCAAGCGGATGGAAGCCGGGTCAAGTTTCAGAAAGCACCGGCATATGATGGATCGCCCTAAACTATTGATAAACTTGCTGTATCGGGCTGGGGCGTAGTCCAGCGAATTTCGGTGCTGGAGTCATGGTGAAATAAAAAAAGCCCCGCGTGCGGGGCTTTCTGGCGACAGATCAGCCGCTGTCAGGCAGTGACGATGTCGATGTACTTGCGGTTTTTCGGACCACGGGTAACGAACTTCACCTGGCCGTCGGCGGTGGCGAACAGAGTATGGTCGCGACCCATGCCGACGTTGACACCGGCGTGAACACGGGTACCGCGCTGGCGAATGATGATGTTGCCTGCCAATACCTGCTCACCGCCAAAGCGCTTGACGCCGAGGCGCTTGCTTTCGGAATCGCGTCCGTTACGGGTACTACCACCAGCTTTCTTGTGTGCCATGAGTCTCTACTCCTCCAGATCGCCGGCCTCAGCCAGCCTTGATGCCCGTAATTTTGACTTCAGTGAACCATTGGCGATGGCCCTGCTGCTTGCGGGAGTGCTTGCGGCGACGGAACTTGATGATCCGCACTTTCTCACCGCGGCCGTGGCTGACCACCTCGGCGGTGACGCTGCCACCCTCCACATAGGGGGCGCCGACCTTGATGCTGTCGCCATCGGCGACCATCAGCACTTTGTCGAAATCGATCGACTCGCCAGTGGCGACTTCAAGTTTTTCAAGTCGAAGGAATTCCCCTTCGACGACACGGTGCTGCTTGCCACCGCTGACAATAACTGCGTACATATATCTGCTCCGGATTGACGGCTGTTCTACTCGCCCGGGGCCACCATGACCCAGGACCGTTTTATGAGGGCGCGAATTCTATGCCAATAGGCCCGGCACTGCAAGCGGAGCCCGGATTATTTACCGGAGCGCGGGGGTCGCACCGCCCACCCGATTCTTGACACCTCCCGAGCGCAACCCTAGGATGCCGGCCAACACTCACCACCCAAAGCCATCCCATGCTGTCTTTCCATCACGTCGTGAAGGATGAGTTCGAGGCCGTCAACCAGCGCATCCTCAAGGAGCTGTATTCCGAAGTCTCACTGGTGGAGAACATCGGCCAGTACCTGGTCGAGGCCGGCGGCAAGCGCTTGCGCCCCCTGCTGGTGCTGCTTTCTGCCCGGGCCTGCGGCTATCGGGGCGAGGATCATATCAGCCTCGCCGCCATCATCGAGTTCATCCATACCGCCACCCTGCTCCACGACGACGTGGTGGACACCTCCGATCTGCGCCGCGGGCGGCTGACCGCCAACGCCCGCTGGGGCAACGCCCCGAGCGTACTGGTGGGCGACTTTCTTTACTCCCGCGCCTTCCAGATGATGGTTGCCCTCGACAACATGGAGATCATGGCGATCCTCGCCACTACCACCAACACCATCTCCGAAGGTGAAGTACAACAGCTGCTCAATGCCCGCAACGAACAGACCAGCGAGCAGGACTACCTGCAGGTGATCGACAAGAAGACCGCCAAGCTGTTCGAGGCCGCCGCCCGCTGCGGCGCGGTGGCCGCGGGCGCGGACCCGACCCTGGTGGCAGCCATGACCCGCTACGGCCACCACCTCGGCATGGCTTTTCAGTTGGTCGACGACGCCCTCGACTACAGCAGTGACAGCGCTCAACTGGGCAAGAATATCGGCGACGATCTCGCCGAGGGCAAGCCCACCCTGCCGCTGATCCACATCATCAATAAAGGCAGCAGCGAGCAGGCCGAACTGGTTCGCCGCGCGATCCGCGAAGGCGGCCTCGACGAGCTCGATGCGATACTCGCGGCGATCGCCGCCACCGGCGCTCTGAACTACACTCTGGGCCTTGCCGCTGAGCACGCGGCGCAAGCGCTCGAGGCGCTCGAAGCAGTACCCGAGTCCGCGATCGCGGGCGCCCTCAGGGACCTCGCCCGCTTCGCCGTCGAGCGCACTTCCTGACCGGAAAGAGCAGAGAAAAAACGACACAATAAAGACAATTCCTGTATTTTTTGTCCTTTATGCGCTAAAGATTGACGATATTCACGACAAATCCATGAATGATTTCTTTGCATGGGCGGTATTATTCGGTTTAGAGTAGCCGCCCCAAAAACAACCATCGATTGACGGAGACACTTCGTGATTATTGGTGTACCACTGGAACTCAAGACAGGCGAAAAGCGCGTTGCCTTTACTCCCGGCAACGTTCCCGCCTGCACCCGAAAAGGTGTCACGGTCCTTATCGAATCCAACGCCGGACAGGCAGCTGGCTTTCTGGACAGTGATTACGAACAGGCTGGCGCCCAGATCGTCGGAAGTCGCGAGGAGTTATTTGCCAAGGCGGATATCGTGCTTCAAGTGCAGTCGTTCGGCGCCAACACTGAAAACAGCAGCAACGACCTGCCCCTGCTCCGGCAAGGCCAGATCATTGCCGGCATGATGGATCCGCTGGCCTCGACCGACGCCGCGCGGATCCTGGCAGAGCACAAGGTCACCGCGTTTGCCATGGAGCTGGTGCCGCGTATCAGCCGCGCCCAGTCGATGGACGTGCTGTCGTCGATGGCCACCCTCGCCGGCTACAAGGCCGTAGTGCTCGGGGCGTCCGCCCTGCCGCGCATTCTGCCAATGCTGATGACCGCCGCCGGCACCCTGCAGCCCGCCCGGGTGTTCATCATGGGTGTCGGTGTCGCCGGCCTGCAGGCCTGTGCCACTGCCAAGCGCCTCGGCGCCGTGGTCGAGGCCTATGACGTGCGCCCCGCCGCTCGCGAGCAGATCATCTCCGTGGGCGCCAAGCCCGTCGAGTTCCCGGAGCTCGAGACCCAGGCCGCCGAGGACAAGGGCGGCTATGCCAAGGCCCAGGGCGAAGACTTCCTGCGCCGCCAGCGGGAGCTGATGACCGAAGTGCTCGCCCAACAGGATATCGTCATCACCACCGCCGCGATCCCTGGCGCCAAGTCACCGATCCTGGTCACCGAGGACATGGTCAAGGCCATGAAGCCGGGCGCCGTGATCGTCGACCTCGCCGCCGAGCGCGGAGGCAACTGCGAGTTGACCCAACTCGGCCAGACCGTCGTCGCCCACGGGGTGACCGTCATCGGGCCGGATAACCTGCCCTCGACCATCCCCAATCACGCCAGCCAGATGTACGGCAAGAACATGGAGGTGCTGCTCGGCCACCTGCTCGATGGCGAAGGCAAGCTCAACCTGGACTTCGAGGATGAGATCATCTACGAAACCGTAATCGCCCACGACGGCGATGTCCCCCATACCCGGGTGCGCGCCATGCTCGGACTGGAACCCATCGTCAAAGCCCCCGCTCCCGAAGCGGCGGGCGCCCAAACCAACTGAGGGGATTCTCCGATGGATCTGAACACAATCGTGATGTTGCTGGCACTGTTCGTGCTGTCACTCTTTCTCGGCGTCGAATTGATCACCAAGGTGCCGCCCACCCTGCACACGCCGCTGATGTCAGGTACCAACGCCATCTCCGGTATCACCCTGGTCGGCGCGCTGCTGGTGGCCGGCAAGGAGGGCAATACACTTCTGGTCAATATCCTCGGCTTTACTGCCGTGGTGCTGGCCACCCTGAACGTGGTTGGCGGTTATCTCGTCACCAACCGTATGCTGGCCATGTTCAAAAGGAAGAATTAATTCATGAATATTACGCTAGTCAACCTGATCTACCTGATCGCCGCGGTCCTGTTCATCCTCGGCATCAAGGGGCTCACCAAACCCAAAACCGCGGTGCGCGGCAACCTGTTGTCAGCCCTCGGCATGCTCATCGCCATCGTGGTGACATTGCTCGACCGCAGCATCATCGACTATCGCCTCATCGCCATCGGCCTGGCGGTCGGCGGACTGATCGGCGCCATCATGGCCGCAAGGGTCAAAATGACCTCCATGCCCCAGATGGTCGCCCTGCTCAACGGTTTTGGCGGCGGTGGTTCCCTCGGCGTGGCCATGGCCGAATATCTGGTAGTCATGGGCGGCGAGGGCTATACCACCGATGTCATCGGCATGGTCGCCGTGTTCTTCGTGATGATCACCATTCTGATCGGCGCCGTGACGCTTACCGGCAGCCTGGTGGCCTTTGCCAAGTTGCAGGAACTCATCTCCGGCAAGTCGATCGGCTTTGTCGGCATGAAGTTCCTCAACGGCGCGCTGTTCATCGCTTCCCTGGCGCTCACCGCCATCCTCTGCGGCAACCCGGAGCACGAGACCCTGTTCTGGGCGCTGGTGGTCGTCTCGGCACTGCTCGGTATCACCCTGGTGCTGCCCATCGGTGGCGCCGACATGCCGGTAGTGATCTCCCTGCTGAACTCCTACTCCGGTATTGCCGCCGCCTGCGCCGGTTTCATCATGGGCAATTCCGCGCTGATCGTCACCGGCTCCCTGGTGGGCGCTTCCGGGATCATCCTCACCAAGATCATGTGCGTGGCGATGAACCGTTCGCTCACCAACGTGCTGTTTGGTGTGATGGGCGCCGGCGGTGAAACCATCGATGCCGACGCCATCTACGCCGGCAAGGTGAAGAGCGCCCAGGCGGAAGAAATCGCCATGATCCTCGAAACCGCTCAGCGGGTCGTCATCGTTCCCGGCTTTGGTATGGCGATGGCGCAGGCCCAGCATGCGGTGCGGGAGTTGGCCGACGTGCTCGAAGGACGCGGTTGCGAAGTGGAGTACGCCATTCACCCGGTAGCCGGCAGGATGCCCGGCCACATGAACGTACTGCTGGCGGAAGCCGAGGTATCCTACGACAAGCTGGTGGAGATGGATCGCATCAACCCCACTTTCGAGCAGACCGACGTGGCCATCGTGATCGGCGCCAACGACGTGGTCAACCCGATGGCCCGCGAGGACAAAGGCAGCCCGATCTACGGCATGCCGATCCTCAATGTCGACAAGGCCAGAACCGTGGTGGTCATCAAGCGCTCCCTGGGCTCTGGCTTTGCCGGCCTGCCCAATCCGCTGTTTGCCATGGACAATACCCTGATGGTCTACGGTGATGGCAAAAAAGCGGTTATCGATATCACCACTGCGCTGAACCAGGCGTAGGTGACCCAAGACTTCCGGTGCCCACACGGAATTGTGGGGAAAAGGCCATAGGGTGCGCTGACGCAGGAAGCGCACCACTCCGATCCATCCTGCCGGTGCGCTTCCTGCGTCAGCGCACCCTATGAAAAAAGCCCCGCCAATACTGAACTGCACCCCAAAAGTTGGACATCCCTCCAACATTTGGGGCTTTTTTTGTCAGAGCTTTTTCCCATTGTTACTTGGCTGTCCGCACCATCAAGGCCGCGCCCTGACCAGCGCCAGCAGTTCGCGGGTTTTCTGCGCCAACAGCTCAGGGTTTGCGCGACTCTCCACGTTGAGCCGCACCACCGGTTCGGTATTGGACAGGCGCACATTGAACCGCCAGTCGGCGAACGCCATGCTGAGCCCGTCGGTGCGGTCGATGGCCGGGTCCTGTGAGCGGTAGTGGGCCTCGATGGCCGCCAGCACCGCCCTGGGGTCGGCCACTTCGCTGTTGATCTCGCCCGAACAGGGAAAAGAAGCGATACGCTCCTCCAGCCACTGTGACAGGGACTTTCCCGACACCGATATCAGCTCCGCCACCAGCAGCCAGGGGATCATGCCGCTGTCGCAATAGGCAAAATCGCGGAAATAGTGGTGGGCGCTCATCTCACCGCCGTAGAGGGCATCGTGCTGGCGCATGGTGTGCTTGATGAACGAGTGCCCCGTCTTGCTCTGGATCGCCCTGCCGCCCAGTTCGTTCACCATCTCGATGGTGTTCCAGGTCAGCCGCGGATCGTGGACGATGGCGCCGCCCGGATGCTTGAGCAGGAACGCCTCGGCCAGCATACCCACCAGGTAATACCCCTCGACAAACCTTCCCTGCTCATCGAAGAAGAAGCAGCGATCGAAATCCCCATCCCAGGCGATCCCCATATCGGCTCCGCTGGCAAGCACCGCCTGGGCGGTGGCGGCGCGATTTTCCGGCAACAACGGGTTGGGTATCCCATTGGGAAAGGTGCCGTCCGCCTGGTGATGCACCCGGATAAAGTCAAAGGGCAGGTGGGGTTCAAGCAGGTCGACGACCATTCCCGCGCCGCCATTACCGGCGTTGACCACCAGCTTCAAGGGCCGGAGACGGTCGCGCTGTACATACCCCAGCAGATGATCGATGTAGCGGCCTTTATCCCCGTCGTGGCCGAGTGCGCCGCGTTTTGCCGGCTCGTGAAAATCGCCGCTTTCCGCCAGGGCGCGGATTTCCGGCAGGCCGTCGTCGCCACTCACCGGCCGCGCGCCCTCGCGGACGAACTTGATGCCATTGTAATCGATCGGGTTATGGCTCGCGGTCACCACCAGCCCGCCATCGTAACCGCCATCGAAGGTGGCGAAATAGATTTCCTCGGTGCCGCACTGGCCTATCCAGGTGACATCGCAGCCGGCATCGCGAATGCCGTTCGCCACGGCCTCGCACAGCGCCGGGCTGGTCAGCCGGATGTCGTGACCGACCACGATCCGGCGGGCATCGAGCACCTGGGCAAAGGCGCGACCGATACGGTAGGCGATGGTCTCATTGATCTGGTCGGGCACCCGGCCGCGGATGTCATATGCCTTGAAACAGTCCAGGGGAGCAATCATTTGGGATTCTTGAGGTAGATGTTCTGGTAAACGTAATTGGTGGCTTCGACGTAGCCGTCGACGCTGCCGCAATCGAAACGCAGGCCCTTGAACTTGTAGGCCAGCACCCGCCCCCGCTGGGCCAGGCGCCACAGGGCGTCGGTGATCTGGATTTCGCCGTTCTTGCCGGGTTCGGTATGGCGCAGCGCCTCGAAAATATCCGGGGTGAGGACATAGCGGCCGATGATCGCGAGATTGCTCGGCGCTTCTTCGGGTTTCGGCTTTTCGACCATGTCGGACACGGTATAGAGGCCCGGCTCCATCTCCTCCGCGGCAATCACCCCGAACTTGGACACCTGGTCCGTGGGAACCTCGGTAATAGCCACCACCGACTTGCCAAAACGCCGATAGATCGCCACCAGTTGCGACATCACTGACTCCTCGCCCTCTTCCACCAGGCACAGGTCGTCGGCGAGAATCACCCCGAACGGCTCGTAGCCGATCAGCAACTCACCCACCAGGATGGCGTGGCCAAGGCCTTTCATCTCCGGTTGGCGGGTGGAGGAAAAGCTGGCCTTGTGGATGACTTCACGGACACAGGACAGGTGTTTTTCCTTGTCAGTGCCAGCCACCTGGTGCTCCAGTTCGTAGCTGACATCGAAGTGGTCGTTGATGGCGCGCTTGCCGCGGCCAGTGACGAAACCGATCTGGGTAAGGCCGGCCGAGATCGCCTCCTCGACCCCGTATTGCACCAGCGGCTTGTTGACCACCGGCAGCATCTCCTTGGGCATCGCCTTGGTCGCGGGCAGAAACCGCGTGCCATAGCCGGCAACAGGGAACAGACATTTCCGTATCATCAAGACTCCTGATTCATGTAGGATGGACTTTAAAGGCGCTATTGAGACCGTCTCCAGGCCCCCAGGTTCCACTGCGATGGTGTGGCGAGCCGTTGACGATTATATGTCAGCGGGCGAAAACAGAGCCAGCGATGACGCGGCGCCGGCCGTTTTACTGGACATAACGGACGATTCCGCTAGAATGTCGCGTCATTTTGCCTGCCAGCCAAACTGGGAGCCGACCACCGAGGAAATGGTCCTGAATGGATAACTCAAATCGTCAAAACGCCTTCTCGAAAGAAGAGATTCTGGCCTCGAGTCGCGGCGAGCTCTTCGGTCCGGAACGGGCCCGCCTCCCCGCCCCCAACATGCTGATGCTCGACCGCATCACCCTCATCAGCGACCAGGGCGGCAGCTACGGCAAAGGGCAACTGGTCGCCGAACTGGACATTCACCCGGACCTGTGGTTTTTCGACTGCCACTTTCCCACCGACCCGGTGATGCCCGGCTGTCTCGGTCTCGACGCCCTGTGGCAGCTCACCGGTTTCTTCCTCGCCTGGCGAGGCAACAAAGGCCGCGGCCGCGCCCTGGGCGCCGGTGAAGTGAAGTTTTTTGGCCAGGTGCTGCCGAGCGCCAAGACGGTCACCTACCGCCTGGATATCTCCCGGATCATCGAGCGCAAGCTGGTGATGGCCATCTCCGATGGCTCCGTCGAGGTCGATGGCCGCGAAATCTATAGCGCCAAGGATCTCCGGGTGGGCCTGTTTACCTCCACTGACAATTTCTAGGTGCATTTAGTACACTAGCCCTCAAGTCAACTTTACAATCTGGCGCAAGCGCAAGACATATTTCGAGGAGTCCCCATGAGACGTGCTGTTATCACTGGACTGGGAGTGGTTTCCTGCATAGGCCATGACAAGCAAACCGTTACCAGCGCCCTGAAAGCCGGCCGCTCTGGCATCAGTTTCAAAGAGCAGTACAAGGAAATGGGCCTGCGCAGCAACGTTGCAGGACAGATCGACATCGACCCCGCCGATCTCATTGATCGCAAACACCTCCGCTTCATGGGCAACGCCGCCGCCTATGCCTATATCGCCATGCAGCGCGCCATCGAGGACTCGGCCCTCAAACCCGAACAGGTCTCCAACCCCCGCACCGGCATCATCATGGGATCCGGCGGCGTATCCGGCGAGAAATTTGTCGAGACCATCGACGTGGTCCGGGAAAAGGGCGTCAAGCGTGCCGGCCCCTACCGTGTCACTCAGATCATGGCCAGCACCGTATCCGCCTGCCTCGCCACCCCCTTCCAGATCAAGGGCCTCAACTTCTCTATTGCCTCCGCCTGCGCCACCAGCGCCCACTGCATCGGCGCTGCGGTGGAGCAGATCCAGCTCGGCAAGCAGGACATCCTGTTCGCCGGCGGCTCGGAGGAGGAACACTGGTCTATGGCTTGCATGTTCGACGCCATGGGCGCCCTCTCCTCCAAATACAACGATACCCCGGCGCTGGCATCCCGCACCTACGACGCCGGCCGCGACGGCTTCGTGATGTCCTGCGGCGCCGGCTGCGTGGTGGTCGAAGAGCTTGAACATGCGCTGGCCCGCGGCGCCCACATCTACGCCGAGATCGTCGGCTACGGCGCCAATTCCGACGGCTACGACATGGTGGCTCCATCCGGCGAAGGTGCGGTGCGCTGCATGCAGCAGGCCCTCTCCACCGTCGACGGCCCTATCGACTATATCAACACCCACGGCACCAGCACCCCGGTGGGTGATGTACAGGAGCTCAAGGGCATTCGCGAAGTGTTTGGCAGTCAGTGCCCGCCGCTGGCGTCGACCAAGTCCCTCACCGGCCACTCCCTCGGCGCCGCCGGCGTCCACGAGGCCATCTACAGCCTGCTGATGATGGAAAACGATTTTATCGCTCCCTCCATCAACATCACCAGCATGGACCCGGATGCCGCCGACATGCCCATCGTCACCGAACTGCGCGACAACGTGAAGCTGGAGCGGGTGCTATCCAACAGTTTCGGCTTCGGCGGCACCAATGCCGCCCTGGTGCTGCAGAAGTACCGCTGACAACCCTATCGCTGACCAACATCCGGCCAGCCTCCCATCCAAAAACCCCTGGGGTCTTCCCCAGGGGTTTTTTGCTATCGGTTCGCGACCACCGTCGGAACGGGCTCTGCTTGCCTATGATCAGTTGACGCTCCTGCCTCGACACACCCGATGAAAAGGCCCAGGGTGTGTCGAGGAACGAAGCTACTTGGCAGCCTACTTCAGGGATGAAGAGCATAGGGTGCGCTGAGGAACGAAGCGCACCGCAGGAACTAGAATGGAATATCGTCGTCGAAATCGCTGAAACCACCACTGTCCGCCGGCGGCTGGGGCTGGTTCTGCTGCGGTTGCTGAGGGGCCGGCCGGTTTTTCGGCTGGCTGTAGTTATTGTCAGCGGGTGGCGAATAGTCCCCCCCGCCGGAGCCGCCTCGACCATCGAGCATTTGCATCTCGCTGGCGACGATTTCCGTGGTGTAACGATCCTGGCCATCCTGTCCCTGCCACTTGCGGGTGCGCAGCGAGCCCTCGACATAGACTTTTGAGCCCTTCTTCAGATATTGGGCGGCAATCTCCCCCAGCTTGTTGAAAAACACCACGCGGTGCCATTCGGTACGCTCCTGGGGTTGCCCGGTCTGCTTGTCCTTCCAGGTTTCGCTGGTGGCCAGGGTGACATTGGTCACCGCGCCGCCGCTTGGCATGTAGCGGGTTTCCGGGTCCTGGCCCAGGTTGCCCACCAGAATGACTTTGTTGATTCCCCTTGCCATGAAGCACTCCAACTGATGATTTTCGAAACAGGTAACACGGGAGTTTACTCGCTCTCTCCAGACCTGTCATGGCTTGCTGCTAGGCGACCAGCGGACGGCCCAACAGCTTCTCCAGCGCCGGCTGGTCGAACAGCCCCTTGTCCACCCGAAGGTAGACGAGGCGCTGATCCGGGATCAGCAGCACGTCCTCGACGCCGGCCACCCGGTCGCGAATACTGGCGCCATTGGGTACCTGTTCGCCGTCCAGCAGCGGGATCACCACGCTGGCCCAGTGACGCGGCCGCGGCATGGTGGCGGCGATGAGCACCCATACAATGGCCATTGCCGCCGAAAACAGGAAGACCGCCTCGGCACCCACGACCTGGGCCAGGGTACCACCCGCGATGCCGCCGACAAAGGCGCCGAGAAACTGGCTGCTGGAGTAGATCCCCATGGCCGTGCCCCGGGTGCCGCTGGGGGCCGCCTTGCTGACCAGCGATGGCAGGCAGGCCTCCAGCAGATTGAAAGCCATGAAAAACAGGAACAACCCGGTGACGAACACGCCAAACCGCTGCCCCGCCGTATACATCAGCAATTCCGCCACCGCCAGCACCGCCACGGCGCCGACGAACACCCATTTGAGGATCCGCTTGCGTTCGGCAACGATCATGAAGGGCAGCATGGCGACGAAACCAAACCCCATGGTCAGCAGGTAAAGCCACCAGTGCCTGGACAGCTCGAACGCCAGCACATTGCTGAGCACGAATGGCACCGATACCCAGCTCGCCATCTGGATCATATGGAGCAGAAATATCCCGGCATCGAGGCGCAGCAGTTCGCGATTGGCAAGGGTGCGGCCGAACAAAGCCGGCATGGCGAGCGCTTCCCGCGAACTCAGGCGGTTCATCGCCACCGGTGTCGGAATCCAGTAGATCACCACCAGGATACCGGCGATGGCGAGCGCCGCAGTGAGCCAGAAGATGGCGTTCATGCCAAAGGACGAGGCGATGGCCGGGCCGACGATCATCGCCAAGGCAAAGGACAGCCCGATACTGCCGCCCACTGCCGCCATCGCCTTGGTACGGTTCTGCTCGGTGGTGAGGTCGGACAACAGCGCCATGATTGTGCTGGCCACCGCCCCCGCACCCTGCAAGGCCCGGCCGATGATCAACCCGTGGATACTTTCGGCTGTCGCGGCCACCAGGCTGCCCAGCAGAAACACCACCATGCCGCCGACGATGATGGTCTTGCGTCCCAGTCGGTCTGAGAGCATTCCCAGGGGGATCTGGAACAGCCCCTGGGTCAGGCCATAGATGCCCAGGGCCACCCCCACCAGCATCGTCGTACTGCCGGTGTAATCGCCGCCATAAAGGCTCATTACCGGCAGCACCATGAACAGCCCCAGCATGCGCGTGGCATAGAGAGAGACCAGGCCGATGAGGCTGCGGATTTCCAGTGAATTCATTAAATGACAGTGAGATGCGATCGCAAGTGGGACCGCATTATAAGGGCTCTCGCCCGTTCCGGCCATGGCCGGGATGGTCCGGCCGGCCGGAGCGCAAACGGCAAGCGCCGCCGCGGTGCGGCGGCGATCCTCCCCGGCGGATCCAGCTGCCTGCACATGCGCCCGAGGCTCGGGGTCATCGCACCGCAGCGCTCATTGTCGACGACGCGCAGGGCTGGCCGGCACCTCAGCCATGGCCTATATACCAGGACATGGCCTCGTCGATGCCCGCGGCGATCCGGTGGGTCGGCTGATAACCCAGCGCCTCCCGAACACGGCTGATATCGGCCTGGGAATGGCGCACATCGCCGGGGCGGAAATCGCCGTACACCGGGAGGTGTGGGTAGCGGATGCCATTGTCGGCCAAGGCATCGCGAATCGCTTCAAACAGCTCGTTGAGACTGGTGCGGTCTCCCACCGCGACGTTGAAGACCCGGCTGGCATCGCGCGGCGGTGAAATGGCCGCAAGGATGTTGGCCTGCACCGCATTGGCGATATAGCAGAAATCGCGGCTGGTCTCGCCATCGCCGTTGATCCGTACCTCGTCCCCGGCAATCATTGCCGCGGTCCACTTGGGAATGACCGCCGCATAGGCGCCGTTCGGGTCCTGACGGGGTCCGAATACATTGAAGTAACGCAGCCCCGTACTGTGAAAACCGTAACTGCCGGAAAACACCTCGGCGTACAGTTCGTTCACATACTTTGTGACCGCGTAGGGCGACAGGGGCTTGCCGATGTTGTCCTCGACCTTGGGCAGCGCCGGATGGTCACCGTAGGTGGAGCTTGACGCCGCGTAGGTAAAACTTTTCACCTGCGCATCCCGAGCCGCCACCAGCATATTGAGAAAGCCGTCGATATTGGCCTCATTGGTGGTGACAGGGTCGGCGATCGAACGGGGCACGGAGCCGAGGGCCGCCTGGTGCAGCACATGGTCCACCCCGGCCACTGCCCGGCGGCAATCGTCGGCATTGCGAATATCCCCCTCGATGAACCTGAAACGCCGCCACTGGTCGTCACTGGCCAAACCCCTGACTTCATCGAGGTTGTGGCGATGCCCGGTGGCGAAGCTGTCGAGACCGACCACCGCCTGATCGGCCTTGAGCAGGGTTTCGAGGAGGTTGGAACCGATAAAGCCGGCGACGCCGGTGATCAGCCAGGTGGTGGGGCGGGCCTGCAGGTCGCGAAGGGCTTGTTGGTACCGGGTCACGGGATTCCTTTATATTCGCATCGGGGCGGAACGGCGGTCAGCAAGCGGGAGACGAGGGATGGTCCCACTCCCACGCCCACTCGATCAAAGCCGCAGGTCCGCCGCATGGGCCGGGAACAGATGCTTGAGGTCATACAGCACGCCGCTTTCACGCAACAACGCGCGCACACCGTCGGCGCGCATATCGCGGAAGCGGTCGTGGGCCACCGCCAGGATCACGCCGTCGTAACTGCCCGGCTCCAATCGATCGATCAAGTCGATGCCGTACTCATGGCGCGCCTCCTCCGGCTTGACCCACGGATCGTGAACATCCACGCGCACGCCGTAATCCTGCAATTCGGTCACCACATCGACCACCTTGGTATTGCGGATATCCGGGCAGTTTTCCTTGAAGGTCAGCCCCAGCACCAGTACGCGCGCGCCCTCCACCTGGATGCGCTGGCGCAGCATCCGCTTGACCATCTGCGCCACCACGAAACGGCCCATGTCGTCATTGATGCGGCGACCGGCGAGGATCACCTCCGGATGGTAGCCGATGGCCTGGGCCTTGTAGGTCAGGTAATAGGGATCGACACCGATGCAGTGTCCACCCACCAGGCCCGGACGGAAGGGCAGGAAGTTCCACTTGGTGCCGGCCGCCTTCAACACTTCCTCGGTATCGATCCCGAGCCGGTTGAAGATGACCGCCAGCTCGTTGATCAGGGCGATATTGACGTCGCGCTGGGTATTCTCGATCACCTTGGCGGCTTCGGCCACCTTGATGGACGACGCCAGGTGGGTGCCGGCGCTGATGATGCTGCGATACAGCGCATCGACAAACTGCGCCGCCTCCGGGGTGGAGCCGGAGGTGACCTTGACGATGTTCGGCAGGCGGTGCTGACGGTCGCCGGGATTGATGCGCTCGGGGCTGTAGCCGACAAAGAAATCGACATTGAAAGTGAGGCCCGACTCCGCCTCGATGACCGGCACGCACTCTTCCTCGGTGGCGCCGGGATAGACCGTCGATTCGAAAATGACCACGTCGCCGCGCTTGAGGACATGGCCGACGGTGCGGGACGCCTTGCGCAGGGGCGTCAGATCCGGCTGGTTGTGATCGTTCACCGGGGTCGGCACCGTGACGATGTACACCGAGGCGGCGCGGAGCGCGTCGGGTTCGGCGCTGAAACTCAGCCCGGATGCAGCCCGCAGTTCGTCACCAGTGACCTCGAGGGTGTCGTCGACCCCCCGGTCCAGGGCGGCGATCCGCTGCTGGCTGATATCAAACCCGATGGTCGGGTTGTGTTTGCCAAATTCCACGGCCAGGGGCAAGCCCACATAGCCGAGGCCGATCACCGCGATGGTGGTGCTGCTCGAGAAGGTCTGTATCACGTGCCGGATTCCTTGTAGGACGCTCTTAAAGAAAGTTTCGCATATTGGTATTTTCCAATGCTAGCCGGGATCGCGGCCGTAACCATCGGGATTGGTGCGCTGCCAGCGCCAGTGATCCCGTACCATGGTCTCGATATCCCGTTCCGCCACCCAGCCCAGGAGCTCTCTGCTGAGGCGGGTGTCAGCGTAACACTCGGCAATATCCCCGGGGCGGCGGGCAACGATATCATAAGGGATCTCGCGATCCGCAGCCCGGGCGAAAGCCGCCACCACCTCGAGTACGGAATGGCCCCTCCCGGTACCCAGATTACAGGCCCGGCACCCCGGAGCAAGGCGTTGCAGGGCGGCCAGATGGCCCAGGGCAAGGTCGACCACATGGAGATAGTCCCGCACACCGGTGCCATCCCGTGTCGGGTAATCGCCGCCAAACACCTTGAGCGCCGGCAGCTTGCCCACCGCCACCTGGGCGACAAACGGCAGCAGATTGTTGGGGATGCCGGCCGGATCCTCGCCGATGAGTCCGCTGGGATGGGCGCCCACGGGGTTGAAATAACGCAGGGCAAACACCTGCCAGGCTGGGTCGCTGGCGGCGAGATCGCGCAGGATGTCCTCGATCATCAGCTTGGAACGACCATAGGGGTTGGTCGCCGTCAGCGGGAAATCCTCGCGGATCGGAACGGCTGCAGGATCGCCATAGACCGTCGCCGATGAACTGAATACCAGGCGCCGGCAGCCGTGGCGGGCCATGGCCTCGAACAGCGTCAGGGAACCGGCGATGTTGTTCCGGTAATAGCGCAAGGGTTCCGCTACCGATTCGCCGACGGCTTTGAGGCCGGCAAAATGAATCACGCCGTCGATCGCCTGGTCACCGAAGATCCGGTCGAGCACCGCGGCATCGCGAATATCGCCCTCGATCCACCCGGGCGCCGTGCCGGTGATCCGTGCAATGCGATCGAAAACCCGGGGGCTGCTGTTGCTGAAGTTGTCGAGCACCAGGACGTCGTAACCGGCCTGCTGCAACGCCACCGCCGTATGGCTGCCAATATAGCCTGCACCGCCCGTGACCAGAACCTTGTTTGTCACCCTCGTCAGTCCTTTACCATCCGCTGTGCGGTAAATGCTATCACACAACTACCGTGTTTCACTGCCAACATCCCGCGGTAACTGTCTTGCTGCCAGATGCTCTGCCCGGTTGCTTTCCGACACACCCTTGCCCCATCATTCCGTGTTTGCCCACCATACGCGGATACCATGGATACCATCAGCATCAGAGGCGCCAAAACCCACAACCTCAAGAACGTGGATCTGGACCTGCCCCGCGACAAGCTCATCGTCATCACCGGCCTGTCCGGCTCGGGAAAGTCCTCCCTCGCCTTCGACACGCTCTACGCGGAGGGGCAACGGCGCTATGTGGAATCCCTGTCGGCCTATGCCAGGCAATTCCTGTCGATCATGGAAAAGCCCGACGTCGAGCACATCGAAGGCCTGTCGCCGGCCATTTCCATCGAGCAGAAATCCACCTCCCACAACCCCCGCTCCACGGTCGGCACCATCACCGAGATCTACGACTATCTGCGCCTGCTCTACGCCCGGGTCGGGGAGCCCCGCTGCCCGGATCACGGTGAGCCCCTCACCGCCCAGACCGTCAGCCAGATGGTCGACCACGTGCTGGGCCTGCCGGGAGACAGCCGCCTGCTGCTGCTCGCACCGCTGATTCGCGACCGCAAGGGCGAGCACCTCCACGTGTTCGACCAATTGAAGGCCCAGGGCTTCGTGCGGGTGCGGGTCGACGGCCGGGTCTACGAGCTCGACGAGGTGCCGAAGCTGGTAAAAAACAAAAAGCACAGTATCGAGGCGGTGGTGGACCGCTTCAAGGTCCGCGACGACATCGGCCTGCGCCTCGCGGAGTCCTTCGAAACGGCGCTGAACCTGTCCTCGGGCATCGCCATCATCGCGCCGATGGACAAGGACACGGCGGCACAGGAGCATCTGTTTTCGTCGCGCTTCGCCTGCCCTGTATGCGACTACAGCATCAGTGAGCTGGAGCCCAGGCTGTTCTCCTTCAACAACCCCGCCGGCGCCTGCCCGTCCTGCGATGGCCTCGGGGTAAAACAATTCTTCGACGTCGACCGGGTCATCCAGGATCAACAGGCGACCCTCGCGGAGGGAGCCATCCGCGGCTGGGACCGGCGCAACCTGT
Organism: Porticoccaceae bacterium; assembly: GCA_041655035.1. GTDB lineage: Bacteria > Pseudomonadota > Gammaproteobacteria > Pseudomonadales > Porticoccaceae > NAT127. The sequence continues at coordinate 16,868 of JBAZCN010000043.1, forward strand.
TCTACTTCAACATGCTCAGCTCCCTGGCGGACCACTATGGCTTCGACATCGACACGCCCTTCAAGAAGCTCAAGGCCAGCCACCAGCAGGTGATCCTGTTCGGCACCGGCGACGAAGAGATCACCTTCAACTACGTCAACGACAAGGGCACCATCTTCAAGCGCCGCCACCACTTCGAAGGCATCATCCCCAATATGGAGCGCCGCTACCGCGACACCGAATCCCAGTCGGTGCGCGACGAGCTGTCCAAATACATCAGCACCCAGCACTGTCCCGAATGCGACGGCGCGCGGCTGAAGAAGGCCGCCCGCCACGTCTTCATCGAGGAGAAAAGCCTGCCGGAAATCACCGCCCACCCGGTGGGCACCCTGGCGACCTACTATGCCAAACTCAGGCTCAGGGGCCGCAAGGGCGAGATCGCCGACAAGATCCTCAAGGAAATCCGCGATCGCCTCCATTTTCTGGTGGACGTCGGCCTGAACTACTTGACCCTCGACCGCAGCGCCGACACTCTGTCCGGCGGCGAGGCCCAGCGCATCCGCCTGGCGAGCCAGATCGGTGCCGGGCTGGTGGGGGTCATGTACATTCTCGACGAACCCTCCATCGGCCTGCACCAGCGCGACAACGAGCGGTTGCTCAACACCCTCACCCGGCTGCGCAACCTGGGCAACACGGTGATCGTGGTGGAGCACGACGAAGATGCCATCCGCGCCGCCGACCACGTGGTGGACATCGGTCCCGGCGCCGGGGTGCACGGCGGCCGCATCATCGCCCAGGGCAAGGTCGCCGATATAATCAAGGCGCCGGGCTCGCTCACCGGCCAGTACTTGTCCGGCAAGAAGGCCATCGCGGTGCCGGGCAAACGCCGCGGCGGCGACAACAGGCGCCTCACCATCACCGGCGCCAGCGGCAACAATCTGCAGGACGTGACCCTCGATGTCCCCATCGGCGTCTTTACCTGTGTCACCGGGGTGTCCGGCTCCGGCAAGTCGACGCTGATCAACGAGACCTTGTACCCCCTAGCCGCCACCGCCCTCAACAAGGCCACTACCCTGAAGGCCGCACCCCACAAGGCTGTCGGCGGGCTGGAACACCTCGACAAGTGCGTCGACATCGACCAGAGTCCGATCGGGCGGACCCCGCGTTCGAACCCGGCCACCTACACCGGCATCTTTACCCCCATCCGCGAACTGTTCGCCGGCACCCAGGAATCCCGCTCCCGGGGCTACCAGCCGGGGCGTTTCTCCTTCAACGTCAAGGGCGGGCGCTGCGAAGCCTGCCAGGGCGATGGCGTCACCAAGGTCGAGATGCACTTTCTGCCCGACATCTACGTGTCCTGCGACGTCTGCAAGGGCCAGCGCTACAACCGGGAAACCCTGGAAGTCCGCTACAAGGGCAAGAACATCCACGAGGTGCTGGACATGACCGTGGAGGATGCCCGGCAATTTTTCGACGCCATTCCCGCCGTGGCCAACCGGCTGCAGACCCTGATGGACGTGGGGCTGTCCTACATCCGCCTCGGCCAGTCGGCCACCACCCTGTCCGGCGGCGAGGCGCAGCGGGTCAAGCTCTCCCGCGAGCTGTCGAAACGCGACACCGGCAGCACCCTGTATATTCTCGACGAACCCACCACCGGCCTGCACTTCCACGACATCCAGCAACTGCTCACCGTGCTGCACCGTCTCGCCGACCACGGCAACACCGTGGTGGTGATCGAGCACAACCTCGACGTGATCAAGACCGCGGACTGGATCGTCGATCTCGGCCCCGAGGGCGGCTCCGGCGGCGGCCGGATCATCGCCACCGGCACTCCGGAGGAGATCGCTGTACAGAAGGTCTCTCACACCGGGAGGTTCCTCAAGCCCGTCCTCGAAAAAGCCGGGGCACCGGTGGCGAAGCGGAGCCGGCGCAAGGCCTGAACCGCCCCGCCGCCACGGAGCCGGCTCAGAATGCCACTTTCAAACCGGCACTCAGGTTGCGACCGGGCAGAGGAACCACATTGGCGAGGAAGGAGGTATGGTTCCACACCTCGTCGTCGAGCAGGTTGCTGCCCCGCAGAAACAGCGTGTAACGCTCGTCCCCGCCAAAACGGTAGCTCAGGGTCATATTGAGCATGTCGTAACCGGGGGTTTTTTCCTCATAGTCGGCCACATCGCCCTGGCGAGCGACCCGGTAATACTCCAGTTCCCCGTCGATCATCCGATAGCTGGCGTTGAGCCGGCCGCCATAGCGGGCCGGGGAGATGCGCGGCAGGTTGTCGCCGCCGTCGAATTCGGCGCGGACGATATCGCCGAACACGGTGACTGCCCACTGCTCCGAGAAGTGGTAGGTCGCTTCGGCCTCCCCACCGGTAAAAGCGGCGTCCCGCTGGGTGTATTTGATCAGGCGGAAATCCTCGTAGCGGTCCAGCGTGCGGGCATGGATGTAGTTGTCGATCTCGTTGTGGAAGGCCCCCAGGCTGAAGGTCAGGTCGCCACGGGTCTTGCGCAACCTGATTTCGACGTTATGGGATGTCTCCCGCTCGATATCGGCATTGTTGTCTGCACCTCCGCAGGTCAGCGGATGAGCAACCAGGCCGCACTCGTACGTATTGGTGGCGAGGTGGACCCCCCGAGCATAGAGCTCCTGGGCCTGGGCCAGACGCTGGGAGCGGGCCGCGGAAAACGTCAGGCTGTAATCCGGCGCAAATGCCCAGATCGCCGCGGCGGAGATCGAGGTGGCGTGATCGTCGATCGCCGGGCGGTTGCGCGGGTCGTTCCGCGGCCGCAGGTCCTGGCGTTCGTGGCGGGCGCCCAGTTCCAGATGCCAGCGCTCACCCAGCTCCCGGTGCTCCACCAGGAAGATCGCGAGATTTTCACTTTCGGTGGTGGGGATGAATGCCTCCACCCCGGTGGCACCCAAGTCCGCATTGGCGTACTGGAGACCGACCACTCCGCTCCAGCCCGCCAGCGGCACATGCTGAATCTCGATGCGGCCCTCGTAGCCCTTGTTGGTAAAGGTCGTGCCGATCTCATCGCCTTCGATCTCATGGTGGCGGTAATCCGTGTGAGCGGCCCGCAGGCGAACCCGCTCGGCGCCGGCGAAGGGCTGGTTGAACTCGGCCCTCAGGTCGACGCGCCGGCTCGCGAGGTCGATATAAGGGGCCGCCTCGTGGTCGTGATCGTGATCGTGGCCATGCCCGTGGTCATGGTCGTGATCGTCGTGGCCGCCGCAGTGCAGAGCGCTGCCATGGGGGTGACAACCGTCGTACTCGTGGTCGTGCCCGGGCAAGCCGTACTCGTCGCGGCGGTAGGAATAGGCCAGGCCGATATAGTCTTCGCCATCGATCCAGGACAGCCCGCCGCTGTAGTTGTCGCTGTCGGCATAGGAGCCGTGCACCCGGGATTCCTCCCAATCCGGTACCCGGTAGTCGTCCGCCTCGCGGTGACTGCCCTCGACATGAAATGCCAGATGGTCCGTCGCCCTGGCGGTGAGACTCAGGGCGGCGGCCCGTTCATCGGCGACGCTGTCGCCGCGCAGCACGACGAAGCCTTGCGCCGGATCTTCCGGCATGGATGTCGGAATCTTGCCATCGACGACATTGACGACCCCGCCGATCGCGCCCCCACCGTAGAGCAGGGCCGCGGGGCCGCGCAACACCTCGACCCTGTGCGCCAGCAGGGGATCCGCAGTGACCGCGTGGTCGGGCGAGATGGCCGAGGCGTCGGCAATCGAGACACCATCGCTGAGCACCGCAACCCGCGGCGCGGCCTGCCCGCGAATGACCGGGCGGCTGGCGCCAGCGCCAAAGGTGTCGGCGTGGACGCCGGGTTGGCCGGCGAGGGCATCGCCCAGAGTCGCGCCACCGCTTTCCAGCAATCGCTGGCCATCGACGATGCTGAATGGCGACGCGATCCTGCCAGGGTCCTCGCGCACGCCCAGCGCCCTGACCTCGATCTCGTGGATCACCTCCCGGGATGGCCCGCCCTGTGCCAGCCCAACAGGCGATGCGGTCGCCAGGGCGCCACCCAGTACGGCACTCACAGCCATGGACAACGAATGTACTTTGCAACGCATGGAGACTCCTTCCTTTGTTGAAGTATTTTTGACGTGGGATGTTCTTGTGGTGAACGCTCCCGCAGATGGGCCCTTGCCCCGAGCGAACTGGCCCAACCAAAAATATGATACATCATATCATTCGTTGCGCAACCCCCCATGGCCATATCCATGGGGGGCAGTTATCATTCTGTTTTCAGGCGTCGATCCCGCCGGATCGGACACCGCCGCACAAGCACCACCGGTCAGGAGTTGCGAATGGCCAAGACCCATATTTCAAGAGCGATTGACAAGGCGGAAGACCGTTGCGGACAGGCCGGGGTAAAACTGACAGCCAAGCGCAAGAATGTCCTCGCCACCCTGCTCAGCTCCGCGGTTCCCCTGTCGGCCTACGAGGTCGCCGAACTGTACCGGCAGTCATTCGACGAGGTGATCCCACCTATGTCGGTGTACCGGATGCTGGACTTCCTGCAGGAAGAAAACCTCGCCCACAAGCTCAGCTCCACCAACAAGTACATTGCCTGTTCCCACATCGCCTGCGATCACCAGCACGAAACCCCGCAATTCCTTATTTGCGACAGGTGTCATCGGGTCAGCGAGATCGCCATTCGCAACGAGACCATCCAGGCCCTGCGCGACAGCGTTCAGGCCGCAGGATTTTTTCTCAGCAGCCCGCAGTTGGAGCTGCACGGCCTGTGCGGCAGCTGCAAAATGGAGGATCCCGGCGCCAGGCCACGCGCCGGGCAGCGGCCTGCGTGACGCCCCAGTCCGGCGCAAACCGATACCTCCAGGTAGCCATATGACAGAACAGATCATCGGCGGCGGCGCCAAAAAGATTCTCTACACCCTGAAGACTGTGCGTCGCATGGGTCTGCTCAACTCCGCCAAGGCCCTCAACAGCGGGAACGCCTGCAAGGCCTGCGGCCTCGGCATGGGCGGCCAGCGCGGCGGCATGACCGATGAACAGGGGGCCTTTCCCTCGGTGTGCAACAAGAGCATCCAGGCCCAGTCCACCGATATCCAGCAACCCATTCCCGCGGAACTCTTCAACCATACCCTGGCGGATTTCCGCGAACTCTCCGGCCACCAGTTGGAGCACCTCGGCCGCCTCAATACACCGCTGTACAAAGCCGCCGCCAGCGAGCATTACCAGCCCATCGACTGGGATGACGCATTTGCCCTGGCTGCACGCCGGTTCGCCGCCGTCGCTCCCGAGCGCACATTCTTCTACTCCTCCGGCCGCTCCTCCAACGAAGCGGGCTTCGTGCTGCAACTGCTGGCGCGGCTGTACGGCACCAACAACGTCAACAACTGCTCCTACTACTGCCACCAGGCCACCGGCGTCGGCCTTGGCAACAGCATAGGAACCGGCACCGCCACGGTGGAACTGGAGGATCTCGACGGCTGCGACCTCGTCTTCCTGATCGGCGCCAACCCGGCGTCCAACCACCCGCGCTTCATCTATAAGCTCAAGGCCTGCGTCGAACGCGGCGGGCAAGTGATCGTCGTCAATCCAGCCAAGGAACCCGGTCTGGTGCGTTTCGCCGTGCCCAAAAGCGCCAAATCATTGATTGCCGGCGGCAGCCGGATCGCCACCCAGTACCTGCAACCCAACATCGGCAGCGATCTGGCGCTGCTCAAGGGAATGGCCAAGGCGCTGATCGAAGCCGATGCCGTGGACGACACATTTATTGCCAACCACACCGACGGCTTCGCGGCATACTGCGCGGACCTGTGCACCACCCCCTGGGCCAAGATCACTGCCCAGTGTGCCATCGAGCAGAGCGAGATCGAACGCATCGCCGCCCTCTACGCCAAGGCCGAAAATGCCGTGTTCGCCTGGGGTATGGGCATCACCCATCACCGCCGCGGTGTCGACAACGTCGAGGCCATCGCCAACCTGGCGCTGTTGCGCGGCATGGTGGGCCGCCGCTGCGCCGGGCTGCTGCCGTTGCGGGGCCACAGCAATGTCCAGGGTATCGGCACCATCGGCGTCAAGCCGCTGCTCTCCTCCGAGGTACTGGCGCGGATGGAAACGGCTTTCGGCCTCACCCTGCCCGACACCAAGGGCATGGACACCCTCGCCTGTCTCGAAGCCGCCGCCGCTGGCGATATCGCCGCGGCGCTGATGATGGGCGGCAACCTCTACGAAGCGACCCCGCATTCCGCCTGGGCGGAACGCGCCCTGGCGCGAATCCCCTTCAAGGTCTTTCTCACCACCACCCTCAATCGCGGCCACTTTCACGGCCACGGCGGCGGCGAGGCCCTGGTGCTGCCGGTCACCGCCCGCGATGAGGAATGGCAGCCCACCACCCAGGAATCCATGTTCAACTATGTGCGCCTGAGCGACGGTGGCATCACCCGACTCGATAACGTGCGGCCGGAAGTCGCCATCCTCTGCGACATCGCCAGCCGGCTGCTACCCGACAGTCCGGTGGATTTCACCGCCTTCAAATCCCACCGCAAAATCCGCGAAGCCATCGCCGCCACG
>JBAZCN010000044.1:0-23106 GCA_041655035.1 Porticoccaceae bacterium
TGGGCATATTCTGGTAGTAGGCCGATGGGTTGGTAAGTACCAGCCTGGCGTCGGCAATGACCTTGTTGATGTCGAATTGTGTGGATTCGCTCATATTCCTTTCCTGTTTGTCGGTTCCGGTTGGGCAGACCCCTCCGAAGGAGGGGTTGATACGCTAGCCAATCGTTGCCTGTCTGTCCAGCCGCCGGCGGGCTGGACAGATGGCGCGAGGACGCCGGGCCGGTAACCATGGTTGTCTGCGCTGGACATCGCCCATTTGCTAGATGGCGGGTCGAGGCGCCGCTGTGGCCCCCTGGGCGGCGAGGATGCTCAGCAGGCTATCGATGTGTTGCACCGCCTCCTGGCCCAGGGCCGTGGGATAACCGCCATCGACCAGGGTGATCAGGCCCTTGTCGTAAAGCCGCCGGGTGGCGGCGATGGCCTCCGCGCCGGCATCCTGGTGGACCTTGATGCCGGTGAACGTGGTGTCGGGATTGAACAGGGACAGAATATGGATTTCGTGCTGGAGTTGCGGGGATAGAGACATGCTGACTCCTGATTATCGTTAACAGGCTCCGGCTACTGTAGCGTCATTCCCACAGTAGTGCCAGGGGCCGGCTGCGGGGTCAGCTGTCGCTGTCGGGAAGCGGCGCGGTGGTTCCGGCGACCTGTTCCGGGCGGCAGTTGAGGTAGGGCGACGATGCCAGCCACTCTTCGTCCGGGTAATAGGAAAACACGAACTGGCCGTCCTTGAGGCTGTCCACTACCTGGTCGGCCACTTCCGGGCGAACGGCAGGGCACCCCTGGCTGCGGCCTATCCGGCCGTGGCGTTCGATCCAGCCGGAATCGACGTAGTCGGCGCCATGGATGACGATGGCCCGGTCACGGGCCTTGTCGTTGATCCCGGGCTCCAGGCCGTCCATGCGCAGCGAGTAGCCGTGGCGTCCGACATAGCTTTCAGCGGCGAGGAACAGGCCGATGCTCGACTGATGGCTGCCCTCGCGGTTGGAAAAGATGGTGGCCAGGTCGTCGCCGGAATTTTTGCCGTGGGCCACCAGTTCCTCGAGCAGCAGGGTTTTGCGCGCCAGGTCGAAAATCCACATCCGGGGTTTGGACGAGGGCAGGGAAAAGTCGATGACCGCCAGCCGCCTGGCCGCGGGTATGCCCTCTCCGATGGCGCAGTCCATCGCGCCGATGGCCCGGGAGAGCACTGTTTTGCTGAGCGCCGGGGCCTTCCCCGCGAGGGCTTCGAGCAGGGAGCTGGGCGCGCGGGCTTCAGCCTTGCCGGGAATGACGCCGGCCGCAGCGGCGAGGAGCGGGGTGGCGGCCAGAACGGCGACGGCGAGCAGACAACGCAGCGATGGCATTGGTATGGTCTCTCTGTTTTGCGCTCCCGTGCGGGAACCGGTCTTTGGGGCAAGTGCGTGGTTAGTGATAAAGTGCGCACTAAAGCCGCCATGCAGCGATCGACAAAATCGTTGCGGGGGATTCTAACAGGCAGGAGGCTGGAGAAAAACCGTTGTACAGGAAAGGTTTGCTGTGTTCCTTCTGGCTGCTGGCGGCGATGGCGCTGGCCGCCGGGGCGGCGCCATCGGTGCTCGCAGGTGTCGCCTCGACATCGGCGGCGGCTCTGCAGTCGGCCCTGGCGGCTCCGCCCGGCGATTGTGGCATCGCCGCCGGCGATGCCCGCCACCGCGAGACAGCCTTGCTCGACAGTCTTTATGGCGTTGCTGATTATGCGCTTCTGTGGCGCGATGAAGAGCGTTACGAAGCCCTGATCGGGGCCCTGGATGGCCTGGTGGACGACGGCCTCGATCCCGCCGCCTACGGGGTGCTGCGCCTGCGCCAGTTGAGGGGGCAGGCGGGTGGCGACGCGGAGCTGATCTGTCGCGATCTGCTCGCCTCCCGCGCCTATCTCACAGCCCTGCATCACCTCAACCACGGCGTGCTCGATGGCCAGGCACTCGAGCCGCTGTGGCGCGATGCCCGCGCGAATGTCGCCGATCTCTTCCCCGCGCCCGCCGATGCCCTGACAACCCTTGCAGAAGAAGGCCTGGTGGATGTCGCCGCGGCGTTCCAGCGGGCGCGCCCGGATATGGTCCGCTACCACCGCTTGCGCGCCGCCCACGGCGCCTGGCGGGAGCGGCTGCGCTTCGTCAACTGGCCCGAACTGCCGCCGGGCGCGGCGCTGAAGCCGGGCATGGACGACGCCCGGATACCTGTGTTGCGGGCGCGATTGGCGGCCGAGGGCTTGGTGCGGGCGGGGGCCGACAACCCGGGAAGTGGCGGGCCAGTCGCGGAACAGGCCCATTTCGATGACGGCCTGGCGAAGGCGGTCGAGGATTTCCAGCGCCGCTACCGCCTCAAGGTCGACGGTATCGTCGGGGGTGAGACGCTGCGTGAAATGAATTTGCCGAGGGCCTTTCGCCAGGACCAGATCCGCGCCAACCTGGAGCGGTTGCGCTGGTTGTGGCGCGACATGGCGCCGCGCATGGTGCTGGTGGATATCGCCGGCGCCGGGGTGAGCTACTACCAGGGCGGCGAAGCGGTGTGGGAGGCGCGGGCGCAGGTGGGCATGGGCTCGAGGCCGACGCCGGCCCTCAAGTCCCATATCACTCACCTGACCTTCAATCCCCCCTGGACAGTGCCGCCGACCATCTACCGCCACGACAAGCTCCCGGAAATCCGCAAAGACATCGGCTATCTGGCCAAAAATCGCATCCGTGTGCTGGATCGCGATGGCCGCGAGCTGGACCCCCATGGCATCGACTGGAATGCGCCCGGGGCCATTGTCCTGCGCCAGGACGCCGGCCCGAAAAGCGCCCTGGGACTGGTGGCCTTCCGTTTCCCCAATCCCTTTGCGGTGTACCTGCATGACACCCCCAACCAGCAGTTGTTTGCCAGTCATCAACGGATGTTCAGCTCCGGCTGCGTCAGGGTGGAGAGCGCGATGACCCTTGCCGATCTGCTGTTCGCCGGGGCCGGTGACGAGGAATTGGCGAGGATCGCCGCCATCAAGGCCAGCGGGCGCACCCGCAATGTCGACCTGCCGTCTCCCGTACCCCTGTTGATGGCCTATCTGACGGTTGGCGTGGATGGCGAGGGGGAACTGGAATTCCGCCCCGATATCTATCGTCTCGATGGCGCCCTGGTGGCCGCACTGCGGGCAGTGGAACGATAACGACGATCCGCAGTCCCGGAAGGACTACCCATCGTCCGGCCCGGCGGCCGGGAGATGGGCGCCGGATTATCGATGCCATCAGTGCGAGGAGGTTGAGAATGAAGATCAGGATCGCCGTTTGTGATGCCGGTCGGCTGCGTTATTTTGCCGCGGACAAGGCCAACGGGGCATTGCGCGAAATCGACAGCAGGGTGCACACCGCCTCCCGGCAGCGCCCGCGGGACCTGGTCAGCGATCGCCAGGGGCGGGATCGCGGGCGCGGCGGTGGCGTCCACAGTCTCGGCGATGGAGAGCCCCACCGGCAGGCGGTCGTGGTGTTCGCCCGGGAAGTGGCCGAACTGCTCAATCGCGAAGCTCTCGCGGGATCGGTGGACAGGCTGTATGTCCTGGCACCACCGGAGTTTCTCGGTATGTTGCGCAAGGAGTTTCACCCCGCCACCGCCGCCCTGGTGGCGGACAGGTCGGTGAACGTAGTGACTGAAAGTCTCGAACGGATTCGCCGGCAATTGCCGGAATTCCTGTAGCCGTGGGGGAGGAGTGCCGCCGTTGTATACGGCGGCTGAACGCTGATGCACAATAGCGGCTATTGTCGACAATAACTACGGGAGCAACCCATGTGGCGCATTACCGCTTTTCTCAAGCGCAAGGCTGATATCGGCAGCGAGGATTTTCTCGGCCATCTGGTCGACGTCTGGGGGCCGTGCGTCGCCGGTCAACAGGCGGGTCTGGAAAAGCTGCTGGTCAACCTGCCCCTGGATCTCGCCGGCACCGAACTGGCGGAAGTCTTTCCGCCGCGATTCGATGCCCTCGTCGAACTGTATTACGCCGATCATCAGAGTGCCGCAGAAGCCCTCGCCGACCTGTCCCGGGCGTCGGCCGGCGCCCGGCTGGACGCGTGGGTGGACCCCAGCGACAGCGCCGCCTTTCTCGGCGAGGTGCGTCCCAAAAAGCCCGATGACAGCGCCGCCACCGGGGTGCGGATGACGGTCGCCGGCCATGTCGTCGATGGCATGGCGGTGGAGGACGCGCAGCGCTACTGGAACGACGTCCACCCGGTGGTGGCACAGCGGGCCCCGGATACCTGGAACCGGCTCACCCTCTATGTGCAGGTCCACGGCCGGGAAATTTCCGGCGAAGGGCTTGCCGGATGGCTTTGCCCCTACCAGTTCTTCCCGATGTGCGCCGATATGGGGGCGGTCGGCATCGATGAGCTGCTCGCCGCCTACGGCAACGACCAATACATGGCCATCGTGCGTCCCGACGAACAGAAATTCAGCAAGCCCGAGGAGATGCTCACCTTCATCACCGACCGCCACCTCGCGGTGGCGGGGCGGGGATGAATGACCGCCTATCCCCTCAGCACGGATCGTCGCCGGCGAACACCGGCACCTCGTCGCTGAGGAAGTGGATCAGATCCTCGCGGATCACGAAGCGGGCTTCATCCTCCGCCAGGGTCGCCATGGCCTCCTGGTCGCCGAACAGGTCGAGGGCGATGTCCAGGGACTTGAACCATATTTCCGGGCCTCCGTCGAAATCGTAGCGCGGATCGGGATGGTGGTGGTCGAGCAGCACATGATTCTGGATGTAGCGCACCGTCCGACCCCTGTTGATGGTTTCGGAATCGCCAAAGGGGGCGTGGACATCCTGGTAATACTGCAGGGCGTCGAGACGGGACAGTTCGGGCCGCCGCTTGAAAAAGGCAAAGGCCTTGACCGGCAGGTGGGATTTGTCGCGGTTGTGTATCCACACTTCGTCCACCAGCAGATTGACGGTCTCGGTGATGACTTGCGGATCCGAGCCGAGCAGTTGCTGGTAGCGGCTGTCCGCCAGCACTTTCTCGACGCCGGCGCGACTGTCGAAATAGTAAGTGCCGACCCCGGCCCAGCGGGCATTTTCAATGCCTTCCTCGTGGCGGATTTCCATGGGCAGGGCGTGGTGGTGGACGGCCTTCACCAGGTGGGATCGCACCGCGGGAATGGCGTGCATCGCCGGGAAGAAGGCGCTGCGCCAGAAGTCGCGGAAGTCATCCAATGCGATATCGGTAGGGGATTTGACCAGGGTCATGAGTTTTATCATAGGGTGCTCCCGTTATTGTCGTCGCGGAGGCACTCGCCGAGAGCGGCTCGGCGGCGCCTGGTGGTCGGTGTCGTTTCCCTGCCGGAGATCCTCGCGGGGCGCGACCCGCCCGGGCAGGGGGTGGAGGTTGTACAGATTACATCTAACGATAAGAGGTATGCATCATGAAAAGACTGGACGGAAAGGTAGCGATCGTTTCCGGCGCGCGGGATGCGCAGGCGATTGGCGGCGCGACGGCGCTGAGGCTGGCCGCCGAGGGCGCGAAAGTGGTGGTGGCGGACGCCGATCTGGCGGGCGCGACCGGTGTCGCCGAGGCGGTGCTCGCCGCCGGGGGCGAGGCTGCGGCTGTGCAGCTGGACCTGGGAAGTGTCGACAGCATCGCCGCGTTGTTTGCCGGGGTGGTGGAGCGCTTCGGCACCGTGGACATTCTCCACAACAACGCCGCCGATACCCGCCTGGAGCAGATGGCGGGCGATATGGCCATCGAGCACATGGACCCGGACATCTGGGATCGGGCGTTCCATATCAATGTGCGCGGCACCATGCTGATGATCAAGCATGTCCTGCCCATCATGCTCGCCGCGGGGGGTGGTTCGATCGTCAACACCAGTTCCGGCGCCTCCCTGCGCGGCGACTTCTACGCGCCGGCCTATGCGTCGTCGAAGGCGGCCATCAACTGCCTCGGCCAGTATGTGGCCACCCAGTATGGCTCGCGGAACATCCGCTGCAATGCGGTATCGCCGGGGCTGATCCTGACTCCCACTGCCCGTGACAACAATACCGGGGAGCAGCTGGAGCGGATCCGGTCACATTCGCTGACCCCTCAACTGGGCGAGCCCCGGGACATCGCCGCGGCAGTGGCGTATCTCGCCTCCGATGATGCGCGTTTCGTCACCGGCCAGGTGATCGTGGTGGACGGGGGGTACATTTCCCACATGCCCCATGTGGCGGAGAACCTGAGCAATTTCACCGCCAGCCCGTCGGGCCGTTCGGTCTGATCGTGCTGCCCAGGGCTCAGGAGAGCAGGAATTCCATCAGCGCTTTCTGGGCGTGGAGGCGGTTTTCCGCCTCGTCCCAGATCACTGAGTAGATCGGGTCTTCCATCAGTTCGCTGCTGACTTCCATGCCCCGGTAGGCCGGCAGGCAGTGCATGAACAGAGCATCCGCCGCGGCGTTCTCCATCAACCGGTGGTTGACCTGGTAGCCGGCAAAGGCGGTGAGACGCTGCTGCTTTTCCTCTTCCTGGCCCATCGAGGCCCAGGTGTCGGTGACCACCAGGTGGGCGCCCCGGACCGCGTCTTCCGGCGAACGGGTGAGGTGGATGCGGTCGGCGTGCAGCGCCAGCAGGCCGGCGTCCGGTTCATAGCCCTCGGGGCAGGCGATGCGCAGCTGGAAGTCGAACTGGGCGGCGGCGTTGATGTAGGAATTGGCCATGTTGTTGCCATCTCCCACCCAGGCCACGGTCTTGCCGCGGATGGCGCCGCGATGTTCGACGAAGGTCTGGATGTCGGCCAGCAGCTGGCAGGGATGGAAACTGTCGGTCAGCGCGTTGATCACCGGCACCGTGGCATAGGAGGCAAAGGTTTCCAGCTTGTCGTGGCCGAAGGTGCGGATCATGACGATATCCACCATCCGCGACAGCACACGGGCGGTGTCCTCGACCGGTTCGCCGCGTCCGAGCTGGGTATCCGTGGGCGAGAGGAAGATGGCGCTGCCCCCCAATTGGGCCATGCCGGCCTCGAAGGATACCCGGGTGCGGGTCGAGGCCTTCTCGAAGATCATGCCCAGCACCTTGCCGCGCAGCGGGGTCCCGGCAGTACCCAGTTTGTGCTGGGTCTTGAGCTCGATGGCCCGGGCGATGAGTTGATCGAGCTCAGCGGGGGTGAGGTCCTTGAGGGTCAGAAAATGTCTCACGGCCATGGCGGCAGCCCTTTGCTGTAGGTCATTGTCTTTAGGTTGTCGTCATCAATGATTGACGAAGGTCTTGATCAGCGGCGCCAGGATCGCCACCAGCCGGTCGGCGTCGGCGTCGCTGAGGATCAGTGGCGGCAACAGGCGCACCACCCGCTCGGCGGTGACATTGATCAGCAGGCCGGCATCGGCCGCCTGCGCCACCAGCTCGGCGCACGGGCGATCGAGTTCGATACCGATCATCAGCCCGCTGCCGCGAATGTCCTTGATTTCAGGGCAGCCGGCGAGGGCCGCGGCAAAAGCGGACCTGATGCGGGCGCCGAGCGCAGCGGCGCGGGCGCAGAGATCTTCGGCGACGATGGTCTCCAGCGTCGCCAGGGCGGCGGCGCAGGCCACGGGGTTGCCGCCAAAGGTGGAGCCGTGGTTGCCGGGCGCCATCAGCGTCGCGGCGATGCCGGAGGCGAGGCAGGCGCCCAGGGGGAAGCCGTTGGCAAGTCCCTTGGCGGTGGTCACCACGTCGGGCAGGATGCCGCTCTGCTGGTAGTTGAAGAAGGTGCCGGTGCGCCCGTTGCCGGTCTGGACCTCATCGAGCATCAGCAGCCACTGGTGTTCGTCGCACAGGGCGCGCAGCTGCCGGAGGTAGTCGCTGTCCGGTACATACACGCCGCCCTCGCCCTGGATCGGCTCCAGCAGCACGGCGACGACATCGGTATTGTTGCCGGCGATGGTCCTGAGCGCGGCCATATCGTCGTAGGGAGCGCGGATGAAACCGTTCACCAGCGGTTCGAAACCGGCCTGAACCTTGCGGTTGCCGGTGGCGGTGAGGGTTGCCAGGGTGCGACCGTGGAAGGCGTGCTCCATGACGATGATGGTCGGCAGCTTGACCTTGCGCTGGTTACCGTAGAGCCGGGCCAGCTTGATTGCCGCTTCGTTGGCCTCGGCGCCGGAGTTGCCGAAGAAGACATTGGTCATTCCCGCGAGCTGGCACAGCTGTTCGGCCAACCGCTGCTGGATGGGAATGTTATAGAGATTGGAGCAGTGCACCAGGGTCTCCGCCTGGGCAGTGATGGCGCGGGTCACCGCCGGGTGGGCATGGCCGAGGCCGCACACCGCGATCCCGGCGAGCGCATCCAGGTAGGCCTTGCCGTCATCATCCCATACTGTCGCACCCTCGCCGCGGGCGATGGTCAGGCTGCGGGTGCCGTAGGTGTTCATCAGTGCTTGGGTAGCCATGGGCCAACTCCACCAAATCCAGTTAGCAGGTCGCTGAAGAACCACCTGCATTGTCGATGCTTCGTTAAGAACGGGCTCGCGGGACCCAAGCGCTTCGCGGGGCCTGCCCTGCTCATTTACTCCGGTTGAACGTTACTCTGTGAAATCCAGCCGTTTGCCCGCTTTGGCCTCACATCGACAGCTTCGCCAATGTTTTTCATCAACCAGACAGGGTTGCCTGACGCCAAAAGCAGAACAGGCAGCGGTACCGGTAAGGAAGCTGCCTGCGTAAAAAGGGGACGATACTATCGTCAACATGGTTGCTTTGCAATGCTTGGCGGGCGCTGATGACGCCGTCCATCAGTTTCGGAAGATATCAAAAACGGGTAGAATACCCGACTTTTCCACTCGACTATTGCGAGTGCTTCGATTCGTGGCGATCCCATCCAGAGGTAAAGACAGTATGGATATCATGGAAACCATCAAAGAGCAGATTGAGGGCAATCCGGTGATCCTTTATATGAAAGGCAATCCCAACCAGCCCCAGTGTGGCTTTTCGTCCCGCGCGGTGCAGGCGGTGATGGCCTGTGGCAAGCGCTTTGCTTATGTCGATATTCTCAGTAACTCCGAGATTCGCGCCAATTTGCCCAAGTACGGCAATTGGCCCACCTTTCCCCAGCTGTGGGTCAAGGGCGAGTTGATCGGTGGTTCCGACATCATCGCCGAGATGCAGGCGAGCGGCGAATTGCAGCAACTGATCGACGAAGCGACCGCCGAGTAAGCGGCGGGCCTTGCCCCGCCGGGACGGGCGCTCGCGGGGCGGGTTGTCGCCCCGGGCGCGTCCCCGCGGTCGACTTGGCAGACGGGGCGCGGGCCGATCTTTTGTCAGGTCCTGACCAAAAACCCCGCACCGGAGAGGTGCGGGGTTTTTGGTGTCGGCGAGCGTTTGACGGTCAGGCGTTGCTTTTCAGGTAGCGCTCGCGGGAGGCCATGATCTCCTTGCGGGCATCTTCGGCATGTGACCAGTTGTCGACTTTTACCCACTTGCCTTCTTCGAGGTCCTTGTAGTTCTCGAAATAGTGGGCGATCTGCCTGAGCAGCAGCTCGGGGACATCGCCAACATCCTTGATGTGCTCGTACTGCTTGGTGAGCTTGCTGTGGGGGACCGCGATGAGCTTGGCGTCGACGCCGGATTCGTCGGTCATGTTGAGAATGCCGATTGGGCGGCTGCGGATCACCGAGCCGGGCATGACCGGATAGGGCGAGATGACCAGCACGTCGAGGGGGTCGCCGTCTTCCGACAGAGTGCCGGGAATGAAGCCGTAGTTGGCCGGGTAGAACATCGGGGTGGCAACGAACCGGTCGACGAAAAGGGCGTCGTATTCTTTTTCGATTTCGTACTTGATGGGGTCGTGGTTGGCGGGGATTTCGATGATCACATTGATGTCGTTCGGCAGGTCGTTGCCGGCCGGGATGTTGCTGTAGCTCATTGCGGGACTTCCGTTCGTTGAGGTTGGAGACGGGCCGGATTATAGTCCTGTGGTGACGGAATAACCAGCGCCGGCTACCCCCGCGGGTGCCCGACAGGACGGCAAATTCCCTTGATAAACATCAAGGTAAGAGAGCGCCAACGGGACGACAATGGCGCCATCGCGACAACGAGCGCCTGTCAGGAGCCGCCATGCACAGTATCGACGTCGATCAGGTCGACTCTCGCCGTATCGACTGGAGGGAACAGAGCCCCGCGCTGTGGGATCCGGATCTGATCGCCCGCTACGACCTGTCCGGGCCGCGCTACACCTCCTATCCGACCGCCCCGCAGTTCGGCGAGGATTTTGGCCGGCGGGAGATCGGTCGGGCCATTGCCCTCAGCAATGCCCGGGGCCGCCCGCTGTCGCTATACGTGCATATCCCTTTCTGCAGCAGGGTCTGCTACTACTGCGCCTGCAACCGGATCATCACCGCCGATCGCAAGCTGGCCCCACCCTATCTCGACCGCCTGGAGCGAGAGATGGCGGCGCTGGCGGCACTGGTGGATACCGCCCGCCCGGTCAATCAGCTCCATTGGGGCGGCGGTACGCCCACCTATATCAGTGATGATGAAAAACGGCGGTTGATGGCCGCCACCCGGCGACTGTTCAACCTTCGCCAGGACGACCGGGGCGAATACGCGATCGAGATCCACCCCGGCGATACCACGGTGGCGAGCATCGGCTGTTTGCGGGAACTGGGGTTCAACCGCCTGAGCATGGGTGTCCAGGATTTCGACCCGGACGTGCAGCGGGCGGTGAACCGCTTCAACAGCGTGGCCGAGGTGGCGGCGCTGGTGGCCGCGGCGCGCAGCCAGGGCTTTCATTCGCTCGGAATGGACCTGATCTACGGCCTGCCGCTGCAGACCTGGCCGCGCTTCGCGCGCACCCTGGATGCGGTGATCGAGCTGTCGCCGGATCGCCTGTCGATCTTCAACTATGCCCATATGCCGCGGCTGTTCAAGACCCAGCGCCACATGGATGTAGGGCAGATGCCGGGCCCTGAAGAAAAACTCGACATCCTTCACCGCGCCACCGAAAGGCTGTTGCTGGCGGGCTATGTGTTCATCGGCATGGACCATTTCGCAAAGCCGGGGGATGACCTGGCGGTGGCGCAGCGCGAGGGGCGGCTGGCGCGCAACTTCCAGGGTTACGCCACCCATGGTGATTGCGACCTGCTGGCTTTCGGCGTGTCCGCCATCAGCGCCTATGGCGATTGCTTTGCCCAGAACCACAAGGATCTTGTCAGCTACAACCAGGCTGTCGACAGCGGCGAGCTGCCGGTGGCGAGGGGCATCGGCCTGAGCGCCGACGACTTGCTGAGGGCGAAAGTGATCGAGGGACTGATCTGTCACTTTCATCTCGATGTGGCGGCCATCGAGCAGCGCTTCGGAATCGTTTTCGCCGACTATTTCCGCGCCGAGCTGGGGCAACTGGCGGCAATGGCGGACGATGGCCTGGTGGCGATCGAGCCCCATGCCATCGTCGTCACCGCCCGGGGGCGGCTGCTGATCAGGCGGATCTGCATGGTCTTCGATGCCTGGCTGCGCGGTGGAGGGCAACGGGGGCAAGGTTTTTCCCGAATCATTTGAAGCAACGGCGGCGTGGGTGCAGGGCATGGGGTGCGCCGAGGAACTAAGCGCACCGCAGACACCGCTGTTGTGAACAATGTTTCTTTATCAATAGGCGATCTCCATCAACAGCTCCTTGCCCGACCGTGCCGATGTCCGATCTTCATTTAATGTCCACGCTCGGCTACAATCACCCAGCGTTGCGACGACCAAGCGCTGCGACGACCAAACCTTAGGGGTGGCCAGACAGGCCTGAGATATCCGCGAGGATGAACCCTTAGAACCTGATCCGGTTAATGCCGGCGTAGGGATAGGTGCTCTTTTGCTATTGCCTCCCAAGCGCGCATACCGGGTCTCCCAAACCTTGAGTTTCGGAGGCTCCATTGAGATTTCCCCGTTGTTCTTTCGCTGCCGTTGCGCTCTTGCCGCTGGCAGTCTGTGCTGTCATTGCCCATTCAGCCGAGATGGAAATAGAAGAAATCCGGGTTACCGCCGATTTCCGCGAGGCGTCCGCGGCGCTGTACCCGGCCAGTCTCACGGTGATGGATTCCGGCGCCATCGCCGCCCGGGCCGCCCAGCATCTCGACGAGATGCTCAACCTGGTGCCCAACGTCAACTTTGCCTCCGGAGCATCGCGCGGGCGCTATGTGCAGATTCGCGGTATCGGCGAGCGCAGCCAGTTCGTCGACCCGATCAACCCATCCGTTGGTCTGACGATCGACGAGATCAATTTCAGCGGCGTCGGCAATGCCAGCACCCTGTTCGATGTCGAGCAGGTCGAAGTGCTGCGCGGCCCCCAGGGCACCCGATTCGGTGCCTATGGCCTGGCGGGGATGATCAATATCGTGTCGAAGGCACCCACCGAGCAGTTCGAAGGACTGGTCAGCGGCGGGATCGGCAATTACGCCAGCCGCGAACTTGGCGCGGTGGTCAGCGGCCCCCTTGCGGATAACCTGCTGGGCCGGCTGGCGGTGCAGCAATACCAGAGCGACGGCTATATCGACAACGTTTTTCTCGGCCGCGATGATACCGCCGAGCGCGACGAACTCACCGCCAGGGGCAAGTTGCGCTGGCTGGCCAGCGACCGGCTGAGTGTCGACACCACGCTGTTCTATATCAATGCCGACAACGGCTATGACAATTTTTCCCTCGACAATAATCGCAAGACCCTGTCCGACGAACCGGGCCGCGACCGCCAGGAAACGCTGGCCCTCGGTTTCACCGCCACCTGGGCGGCCAGCGATCGGGTCACGGTCAAGTCGACGCTGGCGTTCGAGCACTCCAAGCTGGAATACGGTTTTGACGAGGACTGGACCAATACCGCCATCTGCGACGGCCTTGCGTGCGACAGCGGGCGGTGGGGATTCGACTGGTGGTATTCCAGTGTCGACCGCTACCGCCGCGACCGGGATGCGGTGCAGTTCGACCTGCGGCTGATCTCCGGTGAGGCCGGCAGGTTGTTCGATAGCCTGGAATGGGTCGCGGGCGTCTACTATTACGACCGCGACGAAGGGCTCAGGCGTGACTTTTTCGACTGGGATCTTGATGCGCCGGGCGTGTTTGCCAGCGACTACGACAGCCGCCACCTCGCCCTGTACGGAGAACTGTCCGCACCACTGAGCGAACGCTTGACCCTCACTGTCGGCGGCCGGGTCGAGGACTTTGCCGGCAAGTACCGCGACAACCGGGCGGTGCGCGGCAAGCCGGACGAGACCCTGTGGGGCGGCGAGATCAACCTGCAATACCAGGTCGACGACGCGACCCTGGTCTATGGCCTGATCTCCCGGGGGTTCAAGGCCGGCGGCGTCAACGGCGAGGCGCTTGGCCAGGCGCAAAGAAACAATTTCGACGACAGCGTTATCGACTTCATCGCCAGCCGGCTCGAATTCGAAACGGAGACCGCGCGCAACATCGAGGTCGGCTTCAAGGGCGAATACTTCGACGGGCGCTGGCAATTGCGTGCCGCGGCGTTTCATATGAAGCGTAACGATGTCCAGTTGCGCGGCTGGTATAACGAAGGTTCGCTGTTCGTCGGCTATATCGACAACGGCTCGTCGGGCACCAACCGCGGTGTGGAGATCGAAACCCGGGTGGCGGTGACGCCGCAGCTGCAGCTGTTCGCCAGCGCCGGCTACCTCGACACCGAGATCGACGACTTTTTCGTGCTGGGCGATGACGACGTGCTCGTCGACAAGAGCGGGCGCGACCAGGCCCATGCGCCGTCCTACCAGTTCAACGTCGGCCTCGACTGGACGGTCGTCACCAACCTGCTGGCCAGGATCGAGGTGGAAGGCCGTGACAGCTTCTACTTCTCCGATAGCCATGACCAGCAATCGGATGCCTATAACCTGGTCCATGCCAGCCTCGGCTACCAGTTCCGGCAGATCGAGCTGAAGCTCTGGGGGCGCAACCTGACGGACAAGGATTACGCGAGCCGGGGATTCTATTTTGCCAACGACCCGCGGGTGTTCTTCGAGGACGACCAGGCATACGTCCAACTCGGCGACCCGCGCACTTTTGGCATCACCGCAACCTATCATTTCTAGGGCCGCTTCAGCGGCGGCCCGCGATGATCCTGGCCTGAACCATTAACGGAGCCACTACCATGATACTGAGTGCTGAAATTACCCTATACCCCCTGCAAGACGATTACCTGCCGGTGATCAAGGCGTTTTTGGCGCGCCTCGGCGCAACGGTCGCGGTCAAATGCGAAACATTCCCCACCTGCACCGTGCTTACCGGCGACGACCGCCAGGTGCTCGATACCCTCGGCGACATGATGCGCTGGAGTCACGATACGCTCGGCAAGGGTGTCTTTGTGGTCAAGTTCCTGCCCGGCTACGAGGCGCTTTGAGCGATGGCCCTCGGTGAGGGCATGGTGGCGGCGCTGACCCAGCTCTCGCCGTGGGAAGCGGTGGCGGTGATACTGGCCGTCGCCTACCTGCTGCTCGCCATGCGCGAGAGTGCCTGGTGCTGGTACTGCGCCTTTGCCAGCACCGCGATCTACACCGCTTTGCTGTGGCATGCCAGCCTGCTGATGCAGTCGCTGCTCAACGGCTACTACATGGCCATGGCGGTTTACGGTTGGTGGCAGTGGCGGCGGGGCGGGACAAGCCACGAGGGGGTGGCGATCAGCCGCTGGCCATGGCGCCGCCACGGGCTGCTCGGCGTTGCGGTCGCGCTGGCCGCAGCCGTCACCGGCTATATGCTGGACACCACCTCGGATGCCGCCTGGCCTTATGTGGATTCGCTGATCACCTGGGGCAGCGTTGCCGTGACCTGGATGGTGGCGAAAAAAATACTCGAGAACTGGCTCTACTGGATAGTCATCAACAGCGTCTGTATTTTCATGTACTTCGACCGCGGCCTGTACCTCAGCAGCACGCTGTTCGCGTTCTACGTGGTGATAGCGATCTTCGGCTACTACAGCTGGCGCAGCAGTGAGCGTCAGGCCGATGTCTCC
The DNA here is from genome assembly GCA_041655035.1 of Porticoccaceae bacterium. Lineage (GTDB taxonomy): Bacteria > Pseudomonadota > Gammaproteobacteria > Pseudomonadales > Porticoccaceae > NAT127. The sequence continues at coordinate 14,923 of JBAZCN010000044.1, forward strand.
TTTGCCTGACAGCGGGCTCGAGCGCGCGCTCGACAGCTGGCCGCTGTGGTCTCCCGCGCCCGCCGCCCGGCCCGGCAATCCCCGGCGGCTCGACGGCGGCCTGACGAATGTCAGCTGGCGTGTCGCCACCTGTCGCGGCGATGCGGTGGTCAGGATCCACTGTGCGGACGACGGCCGTCTCGGCATCGATCGGCGCCGCGAGGCGCTGATCGTCGATGCCGTGGCCGAGGCCGGTCTGGCGCCGGCGGTGTGGTTCCGCGATCCGGGCAACCGGTTCACGGTCAGTCGCTATATTCACGGCCGGGTGTGGAGCGACGCCGACATCCGCGACCCTGGGCAGCGCCAGCGCCTGGGGGCGGTGGTGGACCGCTACCGCGCTCTGCCGCTGGCCTTGCCGGCCCGCGACTACGTGGCCTATCTCGACCACTATGCCCGGCAGCTGCTGGACCGCGGGATCGCCGTGGCGCCGGCGCTGGCCGAGCGCTTCCAGCGCTGGCGGGAGCGGATCGGACGCTGGCAGTACGCCGGCTGGCAGCCGCGCCTGACCCACCACGACCTGACTCCCGGCAACGTCATCGACAGCGAGCAGGGGCTGATGCTGATCGATTGGGAATATGCCGCGCCGGGCTGCGCCGGGCTCGATGACCTGGCCGTGGGCGTCGTCCCGGCCGATCCGGTGGTCGAAGTGCTGGCCGGCCTGATGAACGACTACTGGGCGCTGGTGCGAGCGCAGCTGTGCGGTGGTGGCGAGGGGCGCGTCTAGGCCCGCTGCGCGGTATTCTGCCGTCTCCCCCGCGGCTGCTTGCTGTCGATTTTTTCCAGGTTGCTGGCGCTGCGATCCAGATCGCCGATGTCGAGCACCGGCGAGGCGTCGATATCCTCGGCGTCCATCATGTTGGCAAGGCGTTGCAGCGAAGCCAGGATCATCGACTGTTCCCAGTTTTCGAGACTCTGGAACTTGTCGATCAACTGGGTGTGCAATGCCGTGGGCGCATCTTCCAGTATCTGTTCACCCTCGGGTGTGAGGCTGGCATATACCCGGCGCTTGTCGGTGGTGGATTTCTGCCGCACCAGCAGTGCCCGGGCCTCGAGCCGGTCGACGATGGTGGTGACCGTTGCCTGGCTCAGCGTCATCTGCCTGGCAATATCGCCAATGGTGATCTCGCCGTGGCGCTTCACCGTTTGCAGCAACAGCAGTTGGGGCGCGGTGAGGCCAACAGTCTTGTTCAATTGCCTGGACCTGAGATCGGTGGCGCGGATCAGCCGCCGCAGGGCCACCAGCACTTCCTCTATTTTTTCCATGTGTTACTCCTGATGACGAGCTTCCCTGCATGGGGTTGCCGACGATGATCTTTTGCGATTAATGATTAGAGCACAAATGAATTTTATTGGTAAGTCCCAGGAATTTCTGGCCTTTGAGGCTGTTTTGTACCGTTTATCGCAGGTTGTCCTGAAAATATGTTTAGTGTACTATGCAAATATCGTGTTTAATTATCGCCGCTACAGAGCAGCGGCTGGCAAATCCCATTGATGGATCGAAAGAATTATTTAGGGGTGTATGAATGTGAGTGGAGGCAATGAATCTTTCCAGAGGGCGGGCACAGTGCCGGAGTTGCGGTTTTCCCGCCCCGACGGCACCGATGGTGCAACGCTGCACCGCCTGATAGCCCGCTGCCCGCCGCTCGACACCAATTCCTTGTATTGCAACCTGCTGCAGTGCCATCACTTCGCCGCTACTGCCGTCAAGGTGGAATCCGGGGCGGGCGACATGCTGGGTTTCGTCTCCGGCTACTTGCCGCCGGGGCATGAGAATGTCTTGTTCGTCTGGCAAGTGGCGGTGGCGGAAGAGGCCCGGGGCAATAACCTGGGCGTGCGGATGATCCGCCATATTCTCGCCCGTCCCGAATGCCGCGGCGTCGATACGGTGCATACCACCATCACTCCCGGCAACAGGCCGTCGTGGGGATTGTTCACCCGGTTGGCACGGGAGCTCGGTTGCGATTATGGTCGCGAAATACTGTTTGATCGCGATCGGCACTTTGCCGGCGGGCATGAGAACGAAATCCTGATGGCTATCGGCCCCTTCGCCCGGAGCCCGGCTTGACCCTGCCTCATAGACATCCCCCAGCACAGATATCCCTTCCATCGACAGGACAGAGACCAATGAAAATTTTTGAAGAGATCGAATCCGAAGTGCAGAGTTATGCCCGGGCCTTTCCCCGGGTATTCGATCGCGCCCAGGGTGAATTCATGTACGACCGCGAAGGCAATCGCTATCTGGATTTCCTGGCAGGCGCCGGCACTCTCAACTACGGCCACAACAACCCGCTGTTCAAGACGGCGCTGGTCGACTACATCGCCCGCGACGGCATCAGCCACGGCCTCGACCTGCACACGGTTGCCAAGGAAGATTTCCTGCAAACTTTTCGGGAAAAAATCCTCAAGCCCCGCGAGCTCGACTATATCGTCCAGTTCACCGGCCCCACCGGCACCAATGCCGTTGAGGCGGCCATCAAGGTTGCGCGCAACGTCAAGGGGCGGGAGAACATCGTGTCGTTCACCAACGGCTTCCACGGCGTCAGCCTCGGTTCACTCGCCGCGACCGGTAATTCCCACCACCGCGGCGTCGCCGGCGTCAGTCTGCCGGGGGTTACCCGGATGCCCTATGACGGCTACCTGGGCGAGGACATCGACACCACGGCGTATCTCGACAAGGTGTTGACGGATTCTTCCAGCGGCGTCGATCATCCCGCCGCGGTAATCGTCGAAACCGTACAGGGTGAGGGCGGTATCAATGTGGCCAGCGCCGAATGGCTGCGCAATCTCGCCGCGGTGTGCCGCAGGCACGACGTGCTGCTGATTCTCGATGACATCCAGGCTGGTTGTGGCCGCACCGGCACGTTCTTCAGTTTCGAGGAGGCGGGTATCTACCCCGATATCGTGACGCTGTCGAAATCGTTGAGCGGCTACGGGCTGCCATTTGCGGTGGTGCTGATGAAGCCGGATCTCGACCAATGGCGCCCGGGTGAGCACAACGGTACTTTTCGCGGCAACAACCTGGCTTTCGTCACCGCGAAGGCGGCCATCGACCATTACTGGAGCGATCACGAGTTTTCGAAGGAAATTGCCCGCAAGGGTGATTATGTGACCCGGAGATTCAAAAAAATCGTCGCGCAGTACGGCGAGGGCAACTTCACCACCCGAGGGCGCGGCATGTTCCAGGGGCTCAACTGCGTCAGCGGTGAGCTGGCGGGTAAAATCACCCGCGCCGCCTTCAAGAAGGGGCTGATCATCGAGACCAGCGGCGCCGACGACCACGTGGTCAAGTGCCTGTGCAGCCTGCTGATCAGCGATGAAAGTCTTGAGCAAGGCCTCGATATCATCGAGCAGAGCGTCGCCGAGGTGCTTGAGAAAATCGACATTATTCCGGAGGAAAGGGATTTCTTCGCCGAGACCATGGAAGCCGATGGCGAGAAGGAATACTGTCTGGACAAAAGTGCCTGAGCGTATTTCAGGCCCGCGGCCCGTCGCTTTATCGGACGCCAACACAACCAGCTTTCGAATCCGGGAGGATCAATGATTGTCAGGAAATTGCAGGATGCGGAAAAAAGTGACCGCAAGATAGTCAGCCAGGGCTGGGACAGTACCCGGCTGCTGCTCAAAAACGATGGTATGGGCTTTTCATTCCATATCACCACCATCTACAAGGATGCCGAGTTGCCCATGCATTACCAGAACCACCTGGAGTCGGTGTATTGCATCTCGGGCAAGGGCAGTATCGAGGATGTGGCGACAGGGGAGGTCCACGCCATCGCGCCCGGTGTGATGTATGCTCTCAACCTGCACGACAAGCATATCCTGCGCGCCGAGGAAGAGATGAAGATGGCCTGCGTTTTCAATCCGCCGCTGCACGGGCGGGAGGTGCACAACGTCAATGGCGCCTACGAGCTGGAAGCCGAGGAAGTGGTGGACTGAGATGGCGGATCGGGGGCGCTTCGCGCCGATCCGGCCCGAGGGTCGCCATAGCGTCACCCGGGCCGGTATGGCGTCGCCGGGGGCGGCGCGGGGGACTTCGCGAAGGAATGCCCGGCGTCCCTGCCGGGCGTGATGATCCCGGCTCTTCAGCCGCGTTTTCGAATAAAGAACAGCGCGCCGAAAAGAATGCTCAACACCAGTTCGAGGATCAGTGACTGGTACATGGCTTGGCTTGCGCTGTGCTCGGCAAGGATGGCGACGCCGCGGCCAACCAGCAGCGCCAGCATCACCAGAAACGCCACCAGCAGGCCTTGGTAAAGGTATTCCCTGCGCCAGGTGCAGTACGCCATATAAATGCCGACAGCCAGGGACAGCCCGCCATAGGTGGCGCGCATGTCGATCAGCAGGTCGCCGCTGGGGGCGGGCAGGCCGAGAAACATCGGCGTGACGGTGACCGGATCGACGATGAAGCCGAGCCCGAAGGCGATGAACATCAGGGCGTTGAGTCCCAGCAACACTGCGCGGATTGTCATGATGGGTTCCTTGTCGTGGCGGCCGTCAGCCGTTGAGCAAAACGAAATTGCCTTCGGCGTCGTATTCAAAAGGTGTCAGTGCCGCTGGTGATACCGCGCCCGGATCCGTGCCGAGGGAAATCATCGGCTTGTTGGACATCCAGAACATTTCCTTCATCAGCAATTCCACCAGCTGCGCCGGGGTAAAGTGGGCGCGAATGCGCGCTTTCAGGTCGTCGCCGACCGCCGCCGGGGATACCAGGAAAGTGTCGAGGACCTCCAGTGCGGTTTTCTGTTGCGCGGTGAGAACCGGGCTGGTCTGGTAATTGCGGGCCTCGTGCATCAGATCGTCGGCGCCATCGGGCTTGTCGACTATCCGGCGCACGCTTTGGCAGAACTTGCAGTCGTGATATTCGGCGCTGCGCAGGCGGACGATCTCGTCGGTCAGCTCATCGACGTCGTGGGCGGCGCAGGTGGCGCGGTTGAAGGCGTAATAGGCGGCGAGAAGGGCCGGATCGGTTTCGGCGGCGTCCCCTTCCACCCACTCGATGAACTTGCGGTCGGACTTTTCGCCGACCGGGCCGGTGGCGGCAAGCACCTGGCGCAGGTGCAGCGGTTCGACGTCGAGGAAGGCGAGAAAGCGCACCAGCGCCTCGTTGATGTAGAGGCCGTAGACGAAGGTGGAGGGCTCGCCCACCCCCAGCGCGGTGGCCAGCGCGCGGCGCTGCTCCGGGCTGATCTCGCGGGCGGCGACCATGAACTGCTCGGTGAAATCCAGGGCGGCCCGCTGGGCGGCGCTGAAGTCGGCGGTTTTATACCAGCTGTCGAGCCGCGCCAGCAGTGCGCTGTCGGCATCGGCGAGCAGTGCCCGGCAGCTGAGCAACTGCGCCATCCGGGTGCGACACAGGTCCAGCAGGTCGCTGTCGTTGACGGCGTCGGCGACGGCGAGAAAGTCCACCAGGGCCTTGCCGGTGTCGGGATTCAGGGCCAGCAGGGCGTCGAGATCGCTGGAGGCCGGTTCGGGTCGTACGGAAAGCCAAGTCATGCTGTGCTCCTCGGAGGTGTGATTCTTATGTCGGCGTCGGCGGTGTTCCCGGGGCGGCAATTGTCCGCCACGGGTGCTGACGACCAGTGCGCTGCGGTTCACCGATGGTAATTTGATCACTCGGCAACTGCAATGCGCACTGCGATCTGGCTGAAAGCTCTGCCAGCAGGCCCGGCGACGAATCCGCCAGAAAATGAATCCGCCGGGAGAAAGCGGCCGCGGCCCCCCTGACCCTCGACACGCGCCCCGGTGCAGCTCCTGTGCGGCGCGCGGTGAACGCCCGCCCGGGATGGCGACCGGGGTGGGCTTGTGGCGGGAAGCCTGGCCGGAAAGCGATGATCAGGCGATTTCGCCGGAGGCATAGAGGTGCAGGCGGGCGACGTTGCCGCGGTTCGGCTGCTCCAGCATGAAGCGCACGGCGCGGGCGATATCGTCCGCTTCCAGGTAGTCGATGGACTGCTCCACCGGATTCTCGCCGTGGGCGCGCTGGACTTCGAAGATCTCCGTTTTGGTACTGCCCGGGGCGATGATGCCCACCTTAACTCCGCTGGCGCCGAGTTCGATGCGCAATGAGTTGGAAAAGGTCTCCACCGCCGCCTTCACCGCGCAATACACTCCCCAGGTGGGTACTGTCAGGGAGCCGCCGATGCTGCTCACATTGATGATGGCGCCTTCGCCCTGGGCCTTGAATTCGCGGCCAAAGGTGTAGGACAGGCGCACTACCGCCTCGAGGTTCACCTGGATCATCTTGGCCATCAGTTCGATGTCCACCTGGTCGATGGGATTGGTGGAGAGGATGCCGGCGTTGTTGACCAGGATGTCGGCGCGGCCAAAGCGCTCTTTCGCCAGGGCGAGCAGTCGGTCGGCGGTGTCCGCCGCGCCGATATCGGCGGCGAGAATGGCGGACTCGTTGGGCAGCGATGCCTGCATCTCTTTCAGGCGATCCTCGCGACGGGCGGTAAGCACCAGTTTGGCGCCCGCTTCACTGAGGTTCTTTGCGATAGCGGCGCCGATACCGGCGGATGAACCTGTGACGATGGCGACTTTTCCCGCTAGATTCATGATCTGTCCTCGTTATTGATAATCGTTGCTGGAGAGGGTGCAATTGTAATCTTTTGGCTCGGTATGACCAGCCCGGCGGACCGCTCATGGCCGCCAGCCGATAGAAAGGCCGGTGCGGTGAAAGCCTTCGATACCGCAAGCTCCTCGCTTGACTGGAGGAGCCTCGTCCGAGCCGAAGTGCCGCGCCTACTCGAAGCTGCCTTCGCTGAAACCGCCAAAACAGTCGTTGGCGGTATAGCTGCAACTGTATTCGCGGGCATTGGTGATCCTGCCGTCGCGGATGGTGAACAGGAAGTGGTAGACGTTCTGGTACAGCTTGCCGCTTTTCATCTCGCCGTGGGACCGTGATTCGACAGAGACCTTGTCTCCTTCGCCGATCATGCTCTCGATCCAGATCCTGATGGGTTTGGTCATCTGTGCCGACATCAGCCGCGGCGCCGCGGCAAACTGCTCGGGTCCCCAGGTGAAATTGAACTGTTTTGGCGCTTGCAGCATGGACTCGAACAGGAAGTCGTCGGACAACAGGGCGCGAATCTCCTGCTCGTTGCCGCGATTGATCGTCTCGAAATATTCTTCGATCAGTTGTTTGTTGCTTTCGACGCTCATGATGGCTCCTCGGGGTTATTGTTAGCTGTTGAACGGGGGTGCGCGCTGCCTGCGGACGGCTGCCGCTGGCGGCCCGCCCTCGGGATCGGCATAATTAAGACACAGGCATTACGAGCCGGCAAGTGGGCATTGCCGGCGGGTTGTCTCTGGCCAGTGATTTCAATGGCTTGGCCCTGAAAGCGGCCGGCGTTCGGTGCAAGGTCGCCTCCTGGCAGGCGGGCCGGGTGGCGGCTCCCGGGCTCTGTCGAATGCGCGCGCGGGGCGGAGCAATATCCCCCTCCGGCCAACCTCTGCCTGCCGCTGGCGGCGCCATTGCCGGCTATGCTAGAGTGCCCCGGCAACGCGCTTAACGACGCGCAAGATAAGGCAAATTCAAGGAGAAAATATGACTCGACTGCTAGAAGGTAAAGTGGCCATCGTCACCGGTGGCGCCAAGGGTCTCGGCCACGGCATTTCCCGGCGCCTGGCGAAAGACGGGGCAAAACTGCTGATCACCGGCCGCGATGGCAAGGCCACCGAAGCAGTAGCCAAACAGATCCGCGACGAAATTGGCACAGAAGCTGTCGGTATTGCCACCGACGTCGGCGTCAAGGCTGAAGTGGAAGCCATGGTGCAGCGCGCCGTGGATGAATTCGGCGGGCTGGATATCCTGGTCAACAACGCCTCCAACATGGGCCCCAACGTCCTGATGGAGCACAAGACCGACGAGATGATCCAGAACACCCTGAACGTCGCCCTGTTCGGCAGCTGGTGGGGCATGAAGGCCGCGCTGCCCCATTTCAAGGCGCGGGGCGGTGGCAGTGTCATCAACTTCTCATCGATCGATGCGCAGACCGGGGCCTGGCTGCACACCGACTACAATATCGCCAAGATGGGCCTGGTGGGGCTGACCCGCAGTGGCGCGGTGGAGTGGGGCCGCTTCAATATTCGCGTCAACTGCATCGCCCCGACCGGCCTGGGGCAGGTATTTGCCCAGCTGGTTGA
>JBAZCN010000045.1:0-23054 GCA_041655035.1 Porticoccaceae bacterium
GTATCGCGACAGCCCGTCGTTGTTTACACCCTTTGGCGATTGCAGTTTCATGCCGTCCGGACGCAATGCCTACGTTCGGGGATGCCGGGGCAAGCACCGCGACATTACCTGTCTTTTCGATATGTCGGTGCTCCGTCCCCATATCGACTGGGACTGGACTCCCCTTGAACTGGCAGCCTGTTTCGATATCAGGAACATCAATATTCGCGCCTGCATGCTGCGCCTTGCCGAGGAAGTCGCCAAACCGGGGTATGACAGCGACAGTCTGGTGGATGCGCTGTTCAAAGTGCTGATTACCGAACTCTGTCGCCACTTCAAGTCCTTGCGCCTGCACAACCCCCACCAGGGCGGCCAGCTCTGCGAACGCAAGCTGAGCCTGATCGAAACCTATATCGACCAGTCCCTTGAAAAGTCCATCAGGCTGGAAGATATCGCCAGCCTGTTCGGCATGTGCAGCCGCCACCTGGCACGACTGTTCAAAAACACCACCGGCCTGAGCCTCGGCGCGCATATCGCCCAGAGCCGGATCAAACGGGCAAAATTGATGCTGATGGACCCGCACAGCCGGGTCAAGGAAATTGCCTACCAATGCGGCTTCGTTTCGCAATCATCCTTTTCCCAGGCATTTCGCAAGGCTACCGGCCAGACCCCGAGCCAGTTTCGCGCCCGCCTTCAGCCATGAGCCATCGCCGGAGGCAGCCCCAGCCCCCCGATACGCTGCACGCGGGAGCGATGCCGGCAACCCGATCCAGGAAGCGCTATCCCCGCCACACGGGCAACAGTGGTACCATTGGGCCAAAAATGACAACCCTAAAAGGAGCCACTGATCATGTCGCAATCGCAATCGTCCCGGGGCAATGCCGTCGGCAAGGAAAGACAATACTGGGGCGTACTGCCGGTAGCACCGGGTCCTCAGCTGATGGAAATGGGCAAGCAGATGGAGGATACCGGCTTCGAAGGTGCCTTCATGCTGCAAATCTACGGCCCGCCCTTCGCCCCCCTCGCCGCAGTCGCCAGTGGTACCAGCCGCCTCAAGCTATCTCCCGGCGTCGCCGTGGCGGCATCCCGCAGCCCTTTCGAAACCGCTTTTGCCGCCATGGACATGGACCGCATCAGCGAGGGCCGTTTCGTCCTCGGTATCGGCAGCTCCCTGCCATCCACCACGGTGGGCATGCACGGCGCCCCCAACTACAAGCTGATGACTCACCTGCGCGATACCGTCGGCGCGGTGCGCCATATCGTCAGCGGCGCCCACCAGGGGCTGCAGCCTTATGACGGGGTCTACTACAAGGCCGACTACCAGGAAATGATCGTCACCGCGCCACCGGTGCGGGAGCATATCCCCATCTGGATCGGCGCCATGCGCGACGGCATGACCCGCCTCGCTCTCGAAGTGGCCGACGGCCTGCTCGGCCATTCATTGTGGACGGTGCAGTACACCAACGATCACATTCGCCCGCTGATCGACCGCTCGCTAAGCGAATTCAATCGCAAGCGCGAGGACATCGAAATCACCTACTGGCCCTGGGTTGCCATCAATAACGACAGGCAGCAGGCTATCGACGACTCGCGCCCCACCGTCGCCTACTACGCCGGTATCAAATCCTACGAGGACCTGTTCGAGGCCCATGGCTTTCTCAAGGAAGCAAAGATCTGCCAGGAAGCTGCGGTCCGCCAGAGCGACGTGGCCTCGGTGCTCGACAAGGTTCCCGACGAGATGGTGCTGGCCTTCGTCGCCTGCGGCAGCATCGAAGAGGTGCAGGAACAAACCGAGCCGCTGTGGAGCGTGGCCGACGCCATGTGCCCGATGACGCCATTCCGCTGCCTGAGCAATGAACAGCTGATGGCCTATGGTGCCGGCATCTACCAACTGGTGGCGGCGGCGAAAGATTGACCGGCATCACCATGAACGCGACAGCAGTGGAGTCCGGCGTATCCGGTGTCGACCTTCGCGACTGGCCGCGCAAGCTGGCCAGCAGCATACCGCAGACGCTGTCGCGCAATGAATTCGAGGTGGAAGCGCAGATTTCCCGCCCCGGGGTGAGCATCGAGATCCGCCGCTTCCACCTCGAAGATCCGCAACCGCCGGGCACGGTGCTGATGGAAGTCTGCTACCTCAGCCTCGCTCTGAGCCCCCGCCCCGCCGACATGCAGGTCAGCTATCTCGGGCGGCAATACCCCAGTGCCTTTACCGTATTCGGCAATTGCTGCTTCGTCCCCGCCGGCCATGAATCCTACGCCCGCGGGGGCGTCGGCGACTACCGCGAAATCTGCTGCCTGTTCGATATGGCCCTGTTCAGCCCCCACGTCAATTGGCAGTGGACACCGCTGGAGCTGGCAGCCTGTTTCGACATCCGCAACCTCAATATCCGCACCTATCTGTTGCGCCTCGCCGAGGAACTCATGACCCCCCGCTACGGACAGCTGGAACTGGTCGACGCCATTATCCAGGCGCTGATGGTGGAGCTCAGCCGCCATTTCCGCGGGATCAGGGATGCCAGCGACAAGACCACGGGCCAGCTCTCGGCCCGCCATCTGCGGCTGATCGAGGAAACCGTGGTCAGCAGCGGGGGCAGAGAGCTGAACATCGACAGCCTGGCCCAGTTATGCGAAGTGAGCGGCCGCCACCTGTCGCGGATGTTCAAGAAAACCACCGGCCGCACCCTCGGCCAGTACATCAACGAAGTGCGCATCAACCGCGCCAAGCTGCTCCTCTCGCAACCGGATTGCCTGGTCAAGGAAGTGGCCTTCAAGTGCGGTTTCAGCAACCAGTCGTCCTTCTCCCAGGTGTTTCGCAAGGCGACGGGCAAGACACCGAAGCAATTCCGCAGCGAAATTCTCTCCTGAGCGGGACGCCTTGCCGGCGCCCGCTCGCCTTCCCCCTGCGCAGCGTCGACAGCCGGCAACTCTCCCCGGCTGACACCTCCCATGCCATTCAGGCAAACATTCGCACCGTTCATCCCCTTCCACCCCAGGGCCCCCATCTGCCAATGCTAGTATCCGCGCACTTCGATAATCGAGCGGAAAGCTGATGCCACCGACCCCGCTGTACCACTGCGTCGCCACCACCCTCTTCAAAATCACCCGTACACCATCAACAACTATCCGTCGCCTGCCGCACAACCTGTTGGCCGCCACCACCCTTTTACTGCTCATGCCATTTGCCCAGGCGTTCACCATTGGCGCGGGCAGCAGCTTCTCCGTGCCGCCCGGTGGCGAACTGGATATCGGTTGCACAGCCCTCAGGGTCGAAGGTGAGATGTCCGTTGGCGGTGGCGATGTTCTGGCCGGCGCCGTCACCATCGACGCCGACGGTGTGCTGAATGGCGACGACGGCATCCTTCTCTTCAGTGGCGACTGGACCAACAACGGCAATTTCAGCCACGGCACCAGCACCGTCGTGATCACCGATGACTGCGCCGCCGGCCCGGTGCACTTATCGGGCAATACCACCTTCCACAACCTGACCCTGGCCAGTACCGGTGGCGGCACCTTTGTCATTCCCGCCGGCGCCAGCATCACCGTGACCGGCACGCTCACCATTGAGGGCCAGCCCGGCCAGCCCATCAACCTGGTGTCGTCGTCGCCAGGCACCGCAGCGATCAAGCTTGGCCCCGGCGCCCATACGGTGGTCAGCAACGCCAATATCCCGGCGAACGTGCTGCTCGGCCTGCGGCCGGCCCCGATCCCCACCCTCGGCCACCACGGACTGATCCTGCTCACCCTGTTGCTCGCCGCCGGCGCGGCCGGACGGCTGCGCCAGTCCGGCCTGTCCCGCCGTTTTGCCTGAACCGATTTTCCTGGAGAACCAACCGATGACCCAACGCCACACCCGGCCGTTTGCCGCAGGCAAGCCGTCCAGCCTCGACAAGTCGCGACTCGCCCTCGCCGTGACGGCCGCCCTCTGGGGTATGCCGCTGTTCGCCGCCGGCCCCTCCTCCGATATCAGCGCCACCCTGCCTCCCGGCGGGGGATTCGTCATCAAGGGTGCCGATGGCACCAGCGAGCGCATGCGAATCGAGGAAGACGGCAGCGTCACCGTTCCCGGGCTGCCGGGCGCCGCCGAAGGCGATACCGTCTTGTGTTTTGACAGCGCCGGCCTGCTGGGCCCCTGCGCCGCGGACATCGCCGCCGGGCCGGCGGGAGTGGCGGGTCCAACCGGACCGACAGGAGCAGCAGGTCCCGCCGGGGCGACCGGCGACACAGGCCCCACCGGACCGACCGGCGCAACGGGGGAGGCCGGCCCGACCGGCGCACAGGGCGACGCTGGTGCCACCGGGCCGACAGGAGCTACCGGACCACAAGGTGATACTGGTCCTGCAGGCCCCGCGGGACCAGCCGGCCCACAGGGCAGCATCGGCCCGGCAGGTCCACAAGGTATCCAGGGCGACACCGGTCTCACAGGTACCACCGGCGCAACTGGCGCGACTGGCGCCACCGGGCCGGCCGGCGCCGCGGGCAGCTTCAACCAGATCCTCCGGCAGAAATCCTCGTCAATCGTACTCGACTCCGAGTTGGTCACCGCGTCATGCCCTGCCGGCTACCGGGTTACCGGCGGTGGCTGTAATTCGGAAAGCCCTGCCAACTTCTGGCTGTACAGTACCTATCCATCGAGTGATACCGCATGGACTTGCGATGTCTGGACCGATGAGCCGGTGACCGTGGATGTATATGCCCTGTGCGCCAATTGATGGAACCCTGTGACCACGAGCGACATCTCTCCGGTCAACGGCGCCAATGGCCACGATCTGCCTTAACATGATCGTGCGGGACGAGGCGGCGGTCATCGAACGCTGCCTCGCCTCGGTGCGCCCTTTTATCGACTACTGGGTGATCGTCGACACCGGCTCCATCGACGATACGCCGGCCCGCATCGCAGCGGCATTGTCGGGAGTCCCCGGGGAGCTGCACCATTGCGCCTGGCGCGATTTCGGCTACAACAGGACCGATGCCCTGCAACGCGCGCGGAGCAAGGCGGACTACCTGTTGTTTATCGATGCCGACGAACAGCTGGCCGGCGCTGGCGTCTCGGCGCGGCCGCCATTGACGGCGCCGGCCTACTCCCTCGAGGCCCGCTACGGCGACCTTCGCTACGATCGCGTGAGTCTGGTGTCGACCCGTCTGCCGTGGCGCTGGAAGGGTGTCCTTCATGAGTATCTCGATGCCGGACAAACGGTCGAACAACCCCGGCTGCCCGGCCTCTGGATCGCGGTGACGCCCGATGGCGCCCGCTCCAGCGATCCGGCGAAATTCGCCAAGGATGCCGCCGTTCTTCTCGCCGCGCTGGAAGCGGAACCGGACAATGCCCGCTATGTCTTCTATCTCGCCCAGAGCTATCGCGACGCCGGCAAGCCGGAACTGGCGCGCCAATACTATCGCCGGCGCGCCGGCATGGGCGGCTGGGAGGAGGAAGCCTGGTATTCCCTCTATCAGGTCGCCTGGCTCGGCCAATGCCTTGGCGAACCGCGCTCGGTCGTGCTCGACGGCTACCTGCATGCCTATGATGTCCGCCCGGAACGCGCCGAACCGCTGGTCGCCCTGGCCGCCTATCTCCGCGGGCGCCGGGAGTGGAATCTCGCCTATCTGTTTGCCGGCACAGCGGCGCGCATCCCCCCGAGCGGCGACCGGCTCTTCGTCGATGTCACAGCGTACCGTTGGCGAGCCCTGGACGAGCTGGCGCTGGCGGCGTTCTACACCGGCCGCCAGGGCGAGGCCGGGCGCCTGTGGCGCGACATCCTCGCCACGCCCGGACTCCCGGCAAACGATCGCTCCCGCATCGAGACGAACCTGACTTTCGTAACGACCTGAGCAGCACCTGTCTCCGCGCCCTGTCCAGCACGCCGACCGGCCATTCGCCGGCAAGAAAGCGCGCGCCGGGATCAGTCGTCGAGTCCGCTCTTGCCCCTGCCGGCCTTGATCCGGCCCCTGTGGGTCTTGGCATCGGTACGCTTTTGGCGGGCGCTGTTGCTCGGCCGGGTGGCCTTGCGCTTCTTCCGCTCGACGGTGACGATCCTGATCAGCTCGCCGAGCCGCGCCAGGGCGTCGGCCCGGTTTTTCTCGCGGGTGCGAAACTGCTGGGCCTTGATCACCACGACCCCCTCGGCGGTGATCCGCTGATCGCTGAGTTGCAGCAGGCGCTCCTTGTACAGCTCAGGCAATGAAGAGCTGCGGATATCGAAGCGCAGGTGAACGGCGGACGACACTTTGTTGACATTCTGGCCGCCCGCGCCCTGGGCGCGGATCGCGGCCAATTCGATTTCGTCGTCGGCGATGGACAGTGTCGGGGTGATTTGCATATCTGGGGCCTGGCTTCACGTTTCCGCCGGCAGCGTATCAGTTTCCACGCGCCATATGAAATGGCTCAGGCGAAACCTGAAAACCCGTCCATGAACGATCTCCAGGGCGCGGCCGTTTCCCAACGCCGATATCCGCCAGCATCGCTGGTGCGCCTCCTGCGTCGGCACGCCCTGTCAAAAAAGCCCGCGAAAGGCACAGCATGCGCTGAGCAACGAAGCGCACCGCAGCACCTATCCAACACGAACTGAACGACCTCGAGTTGGCACCATTATGAGGCCACGGCGCCTGGCAAGGGCTTTCGAGGCTAACCCCCCGTCGCGTTCATGAAACGCACGATATCCACCCGCTGCGGATCGAAATGGTGGCGCTCCGGCTTGTCGCCGATGGCGGTGACGATGGCCTGTTTGAGCTTGGCGACATCGCCGGGGTGGCGGCGCACCACGGCCTTCAGGTCGAGGGCGTGGTCATTGCCGAGACACAGCAGCAGGCGCCCTTCGGCGGTGAGGCGCACCCGGTTGCAGCCGGCACAGAAATTATTCGAAATCGGCGAGATAAAACCGATCTTCGACGCCGCGCCACACACCCGGAAATAGCGCGACGGGCCGCCGGTGGTCTCAGTGCTGGGTACCAGTTCGAAGGCGGTGTCAAGAACCTCGCGTATCCTGTCGCTGAAAAAACGGGTCTCGTTGCGCTGGTGGGAGTCGATATGGCCGAGAGGCATTTCCTCGATAAAGGAAATATCCATGCCGCCATCGACAGCGAACCTGGCCAAGTCCAGCACCTCGCGGTCATTGACTCCGGCGAGAACCACGGCGTTGAGCTTGATGGCGTCGAACCCCGCCAGCTGCGCGGCCTCGATGCCCGCCAGCACCTGCGACAGTTCGCCGACGCGGGTCATCGCCCGGTAGCGTTGCGGGTCGAGGCTGTCGATGCTGATATTGAGGCGGCCGAGCCCGGCATCCCGCAACGGCCGCGCATAGCGGGGCAACAGCAGGCCGTTGGTGGTCATCGCCAGTTCCTTGATATCCGCCAGGCCGGCGAGATTGCGGGTCAACGTCAGTATCCCCTGACGGGTCAGCGGCTCGCCGCCGGTGAGGCGGATCTTGGTCACCCCCATCTCGCTGAAGGCGGCGCCGATGGCGGTCATTTCCTCCAGGGTCAGGATCTGCTGGCGCGGCAGGAAGGTCATGTGCTCGGCCATGCAGTAGGTGCAACGCAGGTTGCAGCGATCGGTCACCGACAGGCGCAGATAGGTGATCCGCCTCCCGAAGGGGTCGACGAGAGGCCTGTTGGGATCGTTATTCGGGGCCACGATAGTGTTCATCCGCTGTTCTCGCTAGCTGAGCCTGCCACCAAACCTGCACGCTCGTGAATGACCGTCACAATAACTCGGGATAGCTGTAAAAGTGTAGCCCATCCCCTGGCTGCACGGCCTGCCCGGCCATCTGCACCGCCAGGCCATTGCTCCAGCTCGCCGAGGATAACACTCCGCTGCTCTGGTTGGGGAAAATGCGGATGCCCTCCGCGGTCAGCCGCGCGCGCAAAAACTCTTGGCGCGACACCGCCCGGCGCTCGAACAGAGCCGGGGCGGCGACGGCCTGCGGCAGCACCTCGGCGACACCCTGGAGGCGCAGCAGAAAAGGCCGCAACAGGATCAGCGCGGTGACGAACACCGAGGCGGGATTGCCGGGCAAGCCGATAAAGGGCTTGCCGAGCACCTCGCCAAACGCCAGCGGCTTACCGGGCTTGATGGCTATTTTCCAGAATTCGATGGTGCCGAGTGTTTTCACCACCGCCTTGACATGATCCTCCTCGCCCACCGACACCCCGCCCGAGGTGACGATCACATCGGCGCTGGCCGCGGCCTCCGCGAGCCGCGCGGCAATCAGCGCCGGGTCGTCGGCGACGATGCCGAGATCCACCAGTTCCATGCCCCAGGCGGCGACGAGCCCCGCCAGAGTGGCCCTGTTGGAATTGAAGATCTGCCCCGGCGCCAGTTGGCCACCCGGCTCCACCAGTTCATCGCCGGTGGAAAACACCGCGACCTTCAGCGGCCGATAGGCCTGGACCGAGGCCAGGCCGAGCGAGGCGAGCAGGCCCATATCCTGGGGGCGCAGGCGTGCGCCCTTGCCGAGAATGCGGTCGCCGGGCGCGATATCCTGGCCGCGACGGCGGATATTGGCGCCGGGGGCGACAGTGGCCGCGATAATGACCCGCTCACCCTCCGCCCGGCAATCCTCCTGCATCGCCACGGTATCCGCGCCCGCTGGAACCTCGGCACCGGTAAAGATCCGCGCCGCGGTGCCCGGCTCCAGGGCCAGCGGCGCCCTGCCGGCGGGGACGCGCTGGCTGACCGGCAGCGCGAACCCGGCGCTGGCCGCGTCGCCGTGGCAATAGGCGTAGCCGTCCATGGCGCTGTTGTCCGCCGGCGGCACCGCCAGCGGCGCGATCACGTCCTCCGCCAGCACCCGGTTGAGCGCCCGCACCGGATTGACCTCACTGGTTGCCGCCAGCGGCCGGGCAGCGGCGAGCAGGTGCTGGATGGCGGCCTCGACACTGAGCATGGTCAGGCCCTGGCAGCGACGTGCTGGAAGAAATTGCAAGGCCCGGTGCGGCTGTCGAGCTGCGCTTCGAGGATCTGCTCCCAGCCGAGTTGGCAAGCCCCCGTGGACCCCGGCAGGCAGAAAATCGCGGTGCGGTTGGCCAGTCCTGCGAGACAGCGGGACTGCACCGTCGAGGTGCCGATATCGCCGTAGGAGAGATGGCGAAACAGCTCGCCAAAGCCTTCGATGTGTTTGTCGAACAATGGCGCCAGGGCCTCGGGCGTGCTGTCGCGACCGGTAAAGCCGGTGCCGCCGGTGGTAATCACCACCTCCACCTCCGGGGCGGCGATCCAGGCCGATACCAGGGCCCGCATCTGATAGATGTCGTCCCGGATGATATCCCTGACAGCCAGTTGATGTCCGGCATCGGTTATGGCGCCATACAAGTAATCGCCGGACGTGTCGGTGGCCAGGGTGCGGGTGTCGGACACTGTCAACAGGGCTATTTTCAGGGGTTTGAACATATCGGTTTTGCTCATTGGCTGGCTCCTGTGGTGATATTCCCGGCGGTCGCGGCGCTCTCGCCCGCCTGGCCGCAAACCTGGCAGTCGCTGCGGCGCTGAATGACAAAGCTCGACCACTGTTCGCGGCGGGCGTCAAAGCGCTGCAACCTGCCGCTGGCGGCAAATCTGTCGGCATCGCCCCGGCTCAGCAGCACGCGGATCACACTGATCGCCTCCATGCTGCCCATCACCCCGAGCAGCGGCCCCATGACGCCGCTGTTGGTGCAGTTGGCCACCGGCTCCGCGCCGCCCTCGGCGATGACGCAGGCCAGGCAGGGGCTGTCGGCCCGGGAAAAATCAAAGGTCATCAGTTGCCCTTCCCAGCCCATGGCGGCGGCGCTGACCAGCGGTACCGCGAGTTGCCGGCAGCGGCGGTTGAGCCAGTGGCGCGCGGCGAGGTTGTCGGTGCAGTCGACCACCACATCGAAGCTGGCGCCGCTGGCGGGCAGGATGATGTCATCGACCGGCCTGCCGTACCCGGTGATCGCCACGGAAGGATTGAGCGCCCGCAACTCGCGCGCGGCGCAATCAACTTTTGCCGCACCGCAATCAGCCGTGCGGTAGAGGATCTGGCGCTGAAGGTTGGTCAGCTCGACGCTGTCCGGGTCGCACAGCGTCAACCGCCCTACTCCGGCGGCGGCAAGGTACAGCGCCACCGGGCAGCCCAGCCCGCCGAGCCCGACCATCAGCACCTTGGCGCGGGACAGCAGCGCCTGGCCCTGTTCACCGACATCCGCCATCAGCAGGTGGCGGCTGTAGCGCAGGAAGGCTTCCCGGTCGAGACTCATCCGCCCGCCCTCCGGGCACCGAGCGCCTCGGCAGCCAGCAGGTCTTCGCGGCTGTTGATATTGAAGAATGGATCGGAACCATCGTCGGGCCACGCCACCTCGACGCTGGCGAGCTGGCTCATCAACGGTTTGAAACCGCCCGTGCCAAGCGCCATCAACTCGGCGGCCGGCCTGTCCAGGGCGCTGCGCCGCCACAGGGAGAAAGTCGGCTGCAACTGGCCGCGAAAGCTCGGGCAGGCGACCTCGACAGTGTCGTCGGCGGCCTCCAGCAGGCGCGCCACCAGGTCCGTGGGCACGAAGGGACCGTCGCACGGGGCGACGCAGACCCACTCGCAGTCCGCGCCGCTATCGAGCAGATAGGCGGCCCCGCTGAGCAATCCGGCGAGTGGCCCGGGATGATCCGGCAGCAGATCCACCACCACCGGCGCCGCGAAGCGGCGGAACCAGTCGAGCTCCCGGTTGGCGCTGATCAGCAGAGTGGCAACCTGGGGCCTCAGCCTGCTCACCACGTGCGCCAGCAGCGGTTCGCCAGCCAGCTCGATGCGCGCCTTGCTGTGCGGCGGCTCGCCGGCGGGATTCATCCGCGAGGAGCGCCCTCCGGCGAGAATGATTCCGCAGACGCTAGCCACCGGCGGACTCCCGGCCATCACCCGGTTGCCAGCGCTCGGCGGCACTTCGGTCGGCGGCATTCATGTCGACCCAGCGCTCGCCGCCGGCAGCACCCGTTTTCTTCCACAGGGTGGCGCGGGTCTTGAGATAGTCCATCAGGAACTCCGCCGCGGCAAAGGCTTCCTTGCGGTGGGCGGCGCTCACCGCCACCAGCACGATCTGGTCGCCGGGGCGCAGTTCCCCGACCCGGTGAATCACCGTGACATCGGCGATCGGCCAGCGCCCCCGCGCCTCGGCGACGATTTCCGCCACCAGCCGCTCGGTCATGCCCGGGTAGTGCTGGAGATGGAGAGTCTGCACCGGGTCGGCACCCCGCTCCTCGCCCCGGTCGAAGTCCCGCACCAGGCCGGTAAAGGCGACGACAGCGCCGACCCCGCCGCCACCGCGCAGGCGGTCGTATTCGGCCTGGAGGATGAAGTCCTCTCTCTGGATGCGAATATCATCTGCCATGGCGTGACTATCGGGTCCTGACTGATCGGGTTGTAACTGACATGGTGCTACTCCTCGGCGCGGCCGGGCTCAGCCGCCGCTGACCGGCGGCAGGAAGGCGATTTCATCGCCCTGCTGCAGGTTGCTGTCCCAATCCACCAACTGCTGGTTCACCGCCACCATGATCTGTGGCTCGTTGAGCGCCTTGGCCAGCGCTTCATTGTCGCAACACAGGTGGTCGCGCAAACAGGCCACCGTAACCAGGCAGCGATCGAAGGGAATCTCGAACCGCTCACAGCCGGCGACATCCCCGAGACGGCCAAAAAACCATATCTTGAGCATAACGTCACCTCTCTTTGCCCTGTCATCCACGGGCAGCCCGACCTCAGTCGGTCATCCGGGCGAACCAGTCCCCGGATTTGCCGCCGGTTTTTTCCAGCAGCCGCACTTCGCGGATGACCATGCCCTTGTCGATACCCTTACACATATCATAGGCGGTCAGCGCGGCAATGCTGGCGCCTGTCAGCGCCTCCATTTCGACCCCGGTCTTGCCGGTGGTCCGGCATAGCACGGCGATGTTGAGATGCTGGTTGTCCAGATCGAGGTCGATCTCGACAGACACCCGCGCCAGCGGCAGCAGGTGGCACAACGGGATCAATTCCGAACATTTCTTGGCGGCCTGGATGCCGGCAATGCGGATCGCGGCAAACAGGTCGCCCTTGGGCAGGCCATCCGCCAGCAGGGTGTCGACAATCGCCTCGGTGAGTTCGACACGGGCCATGGCGATGGCGGTGCGGGCGGTATCGGGCTTGTCGGAGATATCCACCATACGGGCTTCGCCCTCGGCGTTGAGGTGGGTCAGGTTGGTCATATTCATCGAATCCCAAGTTCGGTATTGGCTGTTTGATGTCGCGTGCAATCCTACCATCTACCGGGCCAATACCCTATGCTGCGGCAAAAATGACGGCCGGGCCAAGCATCATCGCCCAGCGCCGCACCGGCTGGGAGCCCATCACCATTGGCGGAACCGCCAACACTATCGCTCAAACCCGCTTACTTTCCCCTCGGGGTCGCAACGTCGTATCATCGGGGCCAGCGCCGGGGCCCGGCGATGACCGGCCGAAGCGGCACCGGCGCCCCACGCCAGCAGACGCGACAAGCGTGAACATAACGAAAACCCGCCAACCAGGAACGCAACATGAACACAGCAGATAACAATCCGGCAGCCAATAAAAGCGCCGTGGAAACCTATTTCGACGCCGTCAACAGCATGGATGAATCACGAATTCTGGCGCTGCTGGCGGACGATTTCTCGATCATCTCCATGAACCGTAATCCGCCGGTGCTGCGCTACCAATGGGATGCGAAGCAATTCGCCGCGGCGCCGCGACTGATGTCGGCGCGAATGAAGAAGCCCATTCAGCTGCGCCTCATCGCCATGACCGCCGAAAACGACCGCGTCGCGGTCGAAGCCGACTCCCATGGCGAGATGCTCGACGGCACCGTTTATGAAAACGCCTATCATTTCCTGTTCACATTTCGCGGTGACAAGATCGTCGAGGTACGCGAGTACTGCTGCAGCTATACCGCATTCGACGTGTTCGGCAAGTATCTCAGCGACAAGGGCGAGCATATCGATGCCAACGGGCCAGGCTGACAGGGAGCCTGGCTGACGATGGACTCACTGACGACCTTCTCCCGAAAAGCGACAGCATTCAGGCAGCCTTGACCAGCTCAGCCCGGTCAACTATGGTCTCCTTGTTTTGATCCGTAAGTGAGAGAAACTTTTTTGGCAGCTCTGAAGAACTCTAATTCCTTGCCAAATGCCTGCGGAGCGATTCAACCGGAGGGTGCGCCATGGGGTGGCCGGCGGTGTCGATGGAGCGCCTCGGCGCCACCACGCCTCAGCGACCGCGATCTCGACCCCGAGCAGACGGCGGTGATGGCTCCTGACCCCCTGCCTTGCCCACGGCGGGGCATTGCCTTCCATCTGCGCTCCTTGCAACACCGCATCGCGGGATCACCCAACAAAACATGGTCAAGCGGAATTGCGCCCGCTTGCAGTCTATTCTTTAGTCACACGTTTTTGTCCCCAGGAGCACGCCATGAACGATACAAAGAAACAATCTGTCCAAGGCTCGACAACAGGCGCCGGAGCGCCGGCAGCCAGTGACCGCAACTCTCTGACAATCGGCGCGGACGGACCGATTCTGCTGCACGATGTACACTTCCTCGAGCAGATGGCGCATTTCAACCGTGAGAAGGTGCCGGAGCGCCAGCCTCACGCCAAAGGCGCGGGGGCATTTGGTGTATTCGAGACCACCGCGGACGTCTCTGCCTATACCAAGGCAGCGCTGTTTCAGAAAGGCTCCAAAACGGAAATGCTCGCGCGTTTTTCCACGGTGGCCGGCGAGTCGGGCAGCCCGGATACCTGGCGGGACGTCCGCGGCTTTTCGCTCAAGTTCTACACCGAAGAAGGCAACTACGACCTTGTCGGCAACAACACGCCGATTTTCTTCGTGCGCGATCCGATGAAGTTCCCGCACTTTATCCGCAGCCAGAAGCGCTTGCCGGATTCGGGGCTGCGCGACAACCATATGCAGTGGGACTTCTGGACCAACAACCCCGAATCTGCCCACCAGGTCACCTACCTCATGGGTGATCGCGGCCTGCCGCAGACCTGGCGCCACATGAACGGTTATGGCTCGCACACCTACATGTGGATCAATGCCAGCGGCGACAGGTTCTGGGTCAAGTATCACTTTCATACCGACCAGGGCATGCAGCATTTCACCAATGCCGAGGCCAAGGAAATGGCGGGCAGCGACGCCGACTACCACCGGCGCGACCTTTTCGACGCCATTGCCAACGGTGAGCATCCCAGCTGGACGCTGTCCGTGCAGGTGATGCCCTATGACGAGGCCAAGGGATATCGCTTCAACCCCTTCGACCTGACCAAAACCTGGTCGCACAAGGACTATCCGCTGATCGCTGTGGGCAAGATGGTCCTCAATCGCAATCCCGAGAATTTCTTCGCCCAGATCGAACAGGCGGCGTTTTCACCGGGCAACACCGTGCCGGGTATCGGCCTCTCGCCCGACAAGATGCTGCTCGGGCGCGCCTTCGCCTACAACGATGCACAGCGCAACCGTATCGGCACCAACTTCCACCAGTTGCCTGTAAACCGGCCCAAGTGTCCGGTCAACACCTATATGTTCGACGGCCAGATGGCCTACGAGCACAGCGGCAATCACCCGGTCTACGCACCCAATTCCGGGGATCGCGGCTGGGCCGACGACACCGGCAGGATGGAGGACGGCTGGGAAACCGACGGCGAGATGGTGCGCAGCGCCTACACCCTGCATCCAGAGGACGACGATTTCGGCCAGCCCGGCACCTTGGTTCGCGAGGTCTATAGCGACGAGCAACGCAGCCGGCTCGTCGAAACCGTTGCCGGAAGCCTGCTCGGAGGTGTCCGCAGCCCGGTGCTCGAGCGCGCCATCGACTACTGGAAGAGCATCGATCCCGACGTGGGACGGCGCATCGAGGAAAAAGTGCGCACCGGCCACGCCGCCGAGCCGGCCGCCGGGATGAGCGAGGCCTAGGCCTGCCGGCCTTTCTCCTGCCGCGCAAAAGCAGGATCGCCGGTGCGCCTCCGCCCGTCGGCACACCCTATGCTCCGTCATAGGGTGTGCTGAGGAACGAAGCGCACCGCAGCGCATCCCCGATATCCCATCTCAAGCCAGAGTGCGCCGAGGAACGAAGCGCACTGCGGGAACGCCCCCGTCCCAGGGGGCGCATCCCGCTTACCTCACCTCGATCAGCACCGTGTCGCCATCGAGTACCACTTCGTACACCGGCACGCTGACACTGTCATCTTCCAGGCACTTGCCACTGGTCAGGCTGAAATGCTGCTTGTACAGCGGCGAAGCCACCACCAGTTCGCCACCGATGTCGCCGATGATGCCCCGCGACAACACATTGGCCTTGCCGACAGGGTCCCAGTTGCCGATGGCATAAACCCGTGGGGTTTCGGCCGGCAGGTAGAAAATCGCCACCTGGCGATCGCCCACCAATGCCGGCACCCCGGCGTTTTCCACCAGATCGCCAATCGCGCACAGCGCTTGCCATTGATTTGCCTTCAACACTTTCATGGAACTCCTCATTCCCAAATCTCTCCGGTATTCCCCAATCTCGCCGGTCCGCCCGGTGTGGTTGAATATCACGCCGATCTGGCGATCAACTGCTCGCGTTCCTTGTCGTTGGCCGGCCGCAGTTGACCGCGTTCCTCGACAAAAATCACGTTGCCATCGCTGGCATCCGGCGCATTGACGAACTGGCGGAAGTGCTTGACCTTTTCCGGGTCCTCGACCGTGGTTTTCCACTCGCACTGGTAGGTGCCCACCACCGCCGCCATCTGCGCTTCGAGCTCGGCACAGATGCCCAGCTTGTCGTCGATGATCACTGAGCGCAGGTAGTCGAGCCCGCCTTCGAGATTGTCGAGCCATACCGAGGTGCGCTGCAGGCGATCGGCGGTGCGCACGTAGAACATCAGGAAACGGTCGATATATCTGATCAGGGTCTCGTCGTCGAGATCGGTGGCGAACAGGTCGGCGTGGCGCGGTTTCATGCCGCCGTTGCCGCACACGTACAGATTCCAGCCGTTTTCGGTGGCGATCACCCCGAAATCCTTGGACTGCGCCTCGGCGCACTCGCGAGTGCAGCCGGACACGGCGGATTTCAGCTTGTGGGGCGAGCGCAAACCCTTGTAGCGATTCTCGATGACGATCGCCATGCCGACGCTATCCTGCACGCCATACCGGCACCAGGTGGAGCCGACACAGGATTTCACCGTGCGCAGCGCCTTGCCGTAGGCGTGTCCGGTCTCGAAACCGGCGTCCACCAGTTCCTTCCAGATCGCCGGCAGGTCGCTCATTTTGGCGCCGAACAGATCCACCCGCTGACCGCCGGTGATCTTGGTGTAGAGGCCGTATTTCTTGCCCACCTGGCCGAGCACGATCAGCTTGTCCGGGGTGATCTCGCCGCCGGGGATACGCGGCACCACCGAGTAGGTGCCATCCTTCTGCATGTTGGCAAGGAAACGGTCGTTGGTGTCCTGCAGGCCCTCGTGTTTTTCCTTGAGCACGTAATCGTTCCACAGGGATGCGAGAATCGACGCCACCGCCGGTTTGCAGATTTCGCAGCCGCGGCCGCGGCCGTGTCCGGCGAGCAGTGCGTCGAAAGTGCGCAGCTCCTCCACCTTGCACAGGTGAAAGATTTCCTGGCGGGTAAAGGGAAAGTGTTCGCAGAGGCTTTTGTCGACCGACAGGCCCCGCGCCTCGAGCTCGTAGTCGACCACCGATTTGAGCAGCGCGCTGCAGCCCCCGCAGCCGGTGCTGGCCTTAGTCAGCGACTTGATATCGCCGAGTGAACAACAGCCACCGTCGATGGCCTCGACGATCGTCCCCTTGCTGACGTTGTGGCAGGAGCAGATGGTCGCCGCCATGGGCAGCGCCGCAGGACCCAGTTTCGGCGCGCCGCCGGCCACCGCGGGCAGGATCAGCGATTCGGGGTTGGCGGGCAGCTCGATGCCGTTGAGGTAATACTGGAGCAGCGTGTCGTAGTCGGCGCAGTCACCCACCAGCACCGCGCCGAGCAGGGTTTTGCCGTCGGCGCTGACGTTGATGCGCTTGTAGATTTCCTCGCGCTCGTCGGAGAACACATAGCAGATACAGCCATCCGCCCGGCCGTGGGAATCGCCGATGGACCCGACGTCGACGCCGAGCAGTTTGAGCTTGGTGCTCATGTCGGCGCCGTTGAACACCGCCTTGGTGGCGGTGAGCTGGCTCACCGCCACCTCCGCCATCCGGTAGCCCGGCGCCACCAGGCCGTAGATGAAGTTGCCGTAGGAGGCGCATTCGCCGATGGCGAAGATATCGGAATCGCTGGTCCGGCAGTGGTAATCGACCACGATGCCGCCGCGGGCGCCGATGTCGAGCCCGGCGTCGCGACCGAGCTGGTCGTAGGGGCGGATACCGGCGGAAAACACGATCATGTCGGTTTCGAGGTGTTTGTCGTCGGCAAAATTCATCCGCAAGCGGCACTGGTCGCCGGCCACGATCGCCTGGGTCGCGGTGCTGGTGTGAATGATCACCCCGAGGGCTTCGATCTTGCGGCGCAACATCCTGCTGCCACCCTCATCGAGCTGAACCCCCATCAGCCCCGGGGCGAATTCCACCACATGTGCTTCGAGGCCGAGATTCCGGATGGCGTTGGCGCATTCGAGACCCAGCAGCCCGCCGCCCACCACCACACCGACCCGGGCGTTCCGCGCGCTGTGCTGAATGGCGCCGAGATCGTCGATGGTGCGGTAGGTCAGGCACAGCGGATCACTGGAACCGGGAATCGGCGGCACGAACGGATAGGAGCCGGTGGCCAGCACCAGTTTGTCGTAGGGGAAGCGCCGGCCACTCCCGGTCACCACTTCCTTGCTGTCCCGCAGGATCTGTGTCACCGCATCGCCGAAATGCGCCTTGACGCCGCTGGACTGGTAATACTCGCGGCTGGTGAGCGCCAGCTCCTCCGGCTTCTTGCCGGCGAAGAATTCCGACAGGTGCACCCGGTCGTAGGCCGGCCGCGGCTCCGCGCCGATCACCGTGATCTCCACGTCCAGGTTCTGCTGCAGCAATTGCTCTACGTAGTGGTGCCCCACCATGCCATTGCCAACCACCAGGATTTTTTGCCTTGCCATAAAAACTACCTCGCTGCGCCAGAACCTGCAGCAGCCGCCCACGACACAAACCCCGCCGCCGAACGGCGGAAGGGCTTCGTTACCCGGGGGTTTCTGCTCGGCGGTACATGCCCGCGATCGGCAACTGCAGGGAATTGATTACATGCCGTGGCTTACGGCGCTGTGTCTTGCCGTTATTGAATATTCAATATGCGTGCCAAGGATGGATGTTTTTAAAATGCTTCTTTTCAACCAGTTACCGGAAATCGGCAACGACGGTGGCAGGGAAAGACGGCGGCAGCGGTGATCGCGCACAGTCCTGGTGCCTGCCCGGCCGGCGCCGCACCAAAGAGGTTCCCCCTCAGGCGCACCGCTACATCGTGCCGATCAACACCAACAACAGCAGGTTCAGCAACAGCAGCGCCCCGGCGATCGCTTTCCACAACAGTACTCCGGCGGCCCCGCCGGCCGGTGCCCGCCGTCCGCTCTCATAGGCGGGATTGGGGCGCTGGATATCCTGGGCGAGCTCCGACAGCGCCGGGTAGCGCGCCTGGGGATCGAGACTCAGCGCCCGCTGGATGGCGCCATCCAGCCATACCGGCACCAGCGGATTGATGCGGTAGGCCGGTTTGTAATCGAGCCGGGCGAAATCCTCCTCAGTGGTGCAACTGCCGTAGCCCGCACCAAAGGGATGCCTTCCGGTCAGCAACTCGTAGAGCAGCACGGCCAGGGAAAACTGATCGCTCCTCGGTGATATCGGCCCGTTGAGCAGATATTCCGGAGCGCAGTAGTCGCGGGTGCCCAGTGCCTGCTGGCGGCTGATGCGATTACCGATCTCGCCGACGCCGGCCACCTGGCAAGAACCAAAATCGATGATCCGGATGCCCCTCTCGGTATAGATGATATTGTCCGGCTTGATGTCCTGGTGCAGCACATCGCGGCGATGAAAGGCGCGCAGCCCGGAAATGGCCTGCACCGCGATATTCTGCGCGTCCACCACCGGCAGCCGGGTGCGTTCGCGCAGCAGCTGGCCGAGGGTCGGCCCCGGCACATATTCCGTCAGGTAGTAGAGAAAGGACTTCGCGCCCGCCGGCTTGATCACCCGCGCCACGCTGGCGCTGGCGATACGGCTGCCCACCCACTCCTCGAGCATGAAGCGCTCGATATAGCCGGGGTCGTCGCTGAAATTGGCCGATGGCGCCTTCAATACCGCGCGGCCGCCATCGCCGGTATTCTCCACCAGATAGACCTCGCTGCGGCTGCTGGCCTGGATTTCCGCCACCACCCTCCAGCCATCGACGACGTTGCCGGGCTGCAAAGGCGGCGGAAACGGCAAGCGGCCGACGCTGGCCAGAACATCCTCCTGGCCGGCCGTGCCGGGATCGAGGACATCCACCACCTGAACGCTGAGGTTGTCGTCGCTGCCCATGGCCAGGGCGCGCTCGGCGACGCGCCGGCACAGCCCGTCCAGTTCCGCCGTACCGCCGCGGCCTGCCGTCAGTTCCTGCAGTTCGCGGGGTTTCAACCATTCGTGAACCCCATCGGTAGTGAGCAGGAAGCGATCCCCCGCCGCCAGTTCGAGGCGGTGGAAATCCACCTCGAGATTGAGATCGATGCCCAGGGCCCGGGCCAGATAGCGCTGGCCATTGCCGACCGCGGTGCTGTGATCGCGGGTGATCTGTTCCAGGTCGCCGCCGCGAAGGCGGTAGACCCGGCTGTCGCCGACATGGAAGACATACGCCGAGGAGGATTTCAGCACCACCGCGCTGAAGGTGGTGATATAGCCCGTCTCCGCCTGGATGCAGTGCTGGCCGCGACCGTAGAGCCAGCGGTTGAGGGCGCTGAGCACCTTGCTGCCGGAGGTTTCCACCGACCAGGTATCGTGGGTGGAATAGTAGTCCGACAGAAAGGCGCTGACCGCGGTGGCACTCGCTTCCTGGCCGCCTTCCGCCGCGCTGACGCCATCGGCGATCACCGCGACGATGCCCTTGGTGGTCAGCGCCGGGCCATCGGGAATGCGAATGCCGATGGCATCCTCATTGACCGCCTTGACCCCGGCGCTGGAATACTGGCCGATGGCGACGTCGAGGCTGGAAGACAGATGTTCGAGGTTCATCACGGCGTTCCCGCACCTTGTGGCAAAAGGATCAACTCACCTCGATCAACTGCACGGTGCCATCCGGCAGCACTTCGGTGATGTGGCCGCTGGGCTCGCTGAGCAGTTGGGCGAGACAGAGCGCGACGATGGCGGAGGCGGCGATGATCAGGAAAAAAGTCGGCGCATCGAAAAAAGTGAAGGCGGTGAGATAGGCCACTCCGCCGACATTGCCGAAGGCCCCGGTGAGTCCGGCGATCTGTCCGGTCATGCGGCGCTTGATCAACGGCACGATGCCGAACACCGCGCCCGCCCCCGCCTGGACGAAGAAGGAGCAGCACACCACCGCGAGCATCGCCAGCGCCAGCGGCCAGTCGCTGTCGATCTGCGCCATGGCGAAATAGCCGATGGCGAGGCCGGCGATCAGCAGGCTGAGGGAGCGGCGCCGGCCGAAGCGATCGCTCATCCAGCCGCCGCCGGGGCGCGCCACCAGGTTCATCAGCGCGAAACAGCCGCCCAGGGCGCCGGCCAGCGCCAGCGACATGCCGTCGAAGGTCGCCAGGAAAAACCCGGGCAACATCGAAACCACCGCCAGTTCCGAACCGAAGGTCACGAAGTAGGCCCAGGCCAGCACCGCCACCTGCTTGAATTCGTAGCGATCGGAGGGCGGCGCGCCCTGCATGAGCATCTCGCGATTGACCTTGCGGATCTGCGAGTACTGGAACGCGAACAGCAGCGCGAACAGCCCGTAGCAGACCCAGGCCGTGGTCGCGCCGATCAGGCCGGTGCCCGCCGGGGACAACTTCCACACCAGCAGCGCGAGGATCAGGTACATCGGCACGTTCATCAGGATATAGAGCCAGTAGTCGCGGCGGCTGGTGACTTCCAGGCCGCCGCTGCGCCGGGGTTTGAAATAGGTCGATCCGCGCGGGGTATTGCGCGCCCGCAGGTAGTAGAAAATCCCGTAGCAGAAGGTCAGCGCCCCGGTGGCGAACACCGCGTAGCGCCAGCCGTCGTCACCGCCGAATACTGTCAGCGCCAGGATCGGCAGGGTAAAGGCGGCGGCGGCCGCGCCGAAGTTGCCCCAGCCGCCGTAAACGCCCTGCGCGAGTCCCACGCTCTTGGCCGGGAACCACTCGCCCACCATGCGGATGCCGATCACGAAACCGGCGCCGGTGAAGCCCAGCAGCAGCCGCGTCAATGCCAGTTGCTGGTAGCTCTGGGCAAAGGCGAACAGGGTGCAGAAGACCCCCGACGTCACCAGCAGGCAGGAATACACGTGACGCGGCCCGAAGCGATCCACCAGCATGCCGATCAGGATGCGCGCCGGGATGGTCAATGCGACGTTGAGTGTCAGCAGCGCCTTCCATTCATCCATCGACATATCGAATGTCGCCATGATCAGCGGTTGCAGCGGGGCGTGATTGAACCAGACCGCGAAGGTCAGGAAAAACGCCACCCAGGTCAGATGCAGGGTGCGGATCTTGGGATCGCCAAGATCCAGCAGATTCACTTTCGACGACGACATTGACAATCCTTCCTCATACTCTCGTTAAAACGCCACGCAACAGGACGCGGCACCGGTCTGGGGTTCCGGCGCCGACGTCAGCGGTAGCAGATCAGGGATGTTCTGGAAATCGCGGCGGCGCGGATAACGGCGCCGCCGCTTCTGCCACACAAGAACCATGCCAGTTGAAAATCAGCGAGCGATTGCGCCCACTGGCGATGGCCTCAGCCGGCGATCCGCGGCTGTCGCCGGCAAATGCCCGGCGGCCATGCACAAAAACGGGTCAGCCCCGGCACCAAAATGAGCGCTCGGCCCCGCCGCTCAGGCACAACTCACGGCGGCGCCGGCCAGCGCCGCCTGCAGGCCACCGCGCAGAGCTACCACGTCGCCCATCACGATCAGCGCCGGAGACGGCAGCCGGTGGTCGGCCAGGGCCGCGCCGATACCCGCCAGGGTCGACACCATCACCTGCTGTTCTCCCCGGGTGCCGTTGGCGATCACCGCGATCGGCGTCGCCGCGGATTTGCCCCGGGCGACCAGCCCGGCGGCGATCTCGGCAACCACCGAGAGGCCCATGTAGAACACCACCGTCTGGTCCTGTTGCAGGGCCAGTTCCCAGTTGAAGCGCAGCTTGCCGTCGCGGCGATGGGCGGTGATGAATGTCAGCGCATGGGCGCACTCGCGATGGGTCAGGGGAATCCCGGTGCTGGCGGCGCAGCCGGTGGCGGCGGTGATCCC
Organism: Porticoccaceae bacterium; assembly: GCA_041655035.1. Taxonomy (GTDB): domain Bacteria; phylum Pseudomonadota; class Gammaproteobacteria; order Pseudomonadales; family Porticoccaceae; genus NAT127. The sequence continues at coordinate 22,360 of JBAZCN010000045.1, forward strand.
GGGGATCACCCGCCAGGGAATACCGTTCTCTTCCAGCCGGTCGATCTCCTCGCCGCCGCGACCGAAAATGAACGGGTCGCCACCCTTGAGGCGCACCACCCGCTTGCCGCAACGGGCGAGCGCCACCAGTAGCTCGCAGATCTGCTCCTGGGGCAGGCTGTGGCTGTCCTTGCGCTTGCCCACATAGATTCTGTCGCAGTGGCGCCCGGTGAAATCCAGCAGTGCCGGGTTGGCCAGGCGATCGTAGACCACCACATCCGCCGCCTCCAGGGCGCGCATGCCCTTGATGGTCATCAGTTCGGGATCGCCCGGGCCGGCGCCCAGCAGACACACTTCACCGGGCTGGAGCGCGCCCTCCCCGCCCGCCGCGGTCCGGCACTTGCTGTCGAAGGGAATGATCGTGGTCATGGCCGGCTCCGTTGAGGCGTATGGTTACAAGCTCCCAAGCAGAATTTGTGCCAAAAACCGGGGAAAGAGGTATTCACAACAGGCCCAGGGGTACCTTTTTTATTTCTGTGATTCCGGCGCGGTGCGCTTCGTGCCTCAGCGCACGCTATGCAAGGGCACGTGGTGCGCCGACGCGCTTTTGCGCGGCCGGCGCCACGTCGACAGCCCCTAGAAACTCACCTCGCCCCACAGCCAGAACTTGTCGGTGTCGACATTGGCGGCGGTGCCGATGGTCGCCACATCCCGGT
>JBAZCN010000046.1:0-22846 GCA_041655035.1 Porticoccaceae bacterium
GTTGTAGAGTGCCCACCAGGTGCGATCCAGGTACAGGGTAGCCAGTGCGATGGCGCCGTTGAGGGCGAAAAACACTGCCCACACCAGGGTTACCTTGCGGGTGTAGGCGAGGGCGGCGTCGGGCAGGTCCGGTTCCCGCAGACGGGCCAGGGTTTCGATCACCGAGGGTGGGCGCAACAGGCTGGCGGCGAACAGGAGGAGCAGTGCGCCGTTGACCAGCACTGGGTACAGCAGCAGTCCGTATTGCGAGCCGGTGATCAGGGTATAGCCGGTGGCGACGGCGATGGCGATCGCCAGCGGGATGGCCGTCGGTGGCTTCAGGCGGGACGCCGCCAGGCGCAAACCGACGATGGCGATCAATAGCAGAGCCAGCCAGCGCGGGTCGAAAGACCCCAGCCCCAGGTATATCGCGAAGGGATACAGCAGAAACAAGGCTCCGGCGGCGAGTTGCGCCGGTGACGCGTCATTCATCGTTGAGCAGATCCTGCATCGCGGTGACGATATCCCCCACGGTGCGCACGTTCTTGAAATCCTCCGGGGCGATCTTGCGTCCGGTATAGTTTTTCAGTTCGACGATCAGATCCACGGCGTCGATGCTGTCGATATCGAGATCGTCGTATAAATGTGCGTCCTCATTGAGGGACTGCGGATCGAGTTCGAACATGCTGCTCATCAGGTCGACCAAGTGGTCGAGAATATCCTGCCGCGACTTCATTTTGGCTACCTCCCCTTGTTGCCATGGCTCGCCACCAGGCGGGCGAGATCGGCGATGCTGGCAAAGTGGTGTTTCACGTCGTCGGATTCCGGGTTGAGCTTTATGCCGTAGCGCTTTTGCAGGGCGACCCCGATCTCCAGGGCATCGATCGAATCAAGGCCGAGACCGTCGTTGAAGAGAGGTTCCGAATCGTCGATGTCCTCGGGCTCGATATCTTCCAGATCGAGAGTCTCGATGATCAGGGCCTTTAGCTCGGCATGCAGGGTATCAGTGCCCATGGGCTTGGCATTCCTTGGTAAAAAAGTGTTCCAGGTTGGTGGTCAGGCGCCGTGAACCGAGTGGCGCGGGACAGTTTAAAAAAGGAGCGATGTCGATGTCGTCCTTGACGGTGAAGGACAGTGCAAACGGCCGCTCGGGAATATGATACCACCTGTGCTGCTTGCTCAATGTAGGAGGCGAGCAGGTGATCACCACCGGGGTCGCGTTCACCCGGCAGCGCACCGCCACGTTGGCCGCGCCGCGCTGGAAACGCAACGGCTCACCCACACGGGTACGGGTCCCCTCGGGAAAAATCACCAGCGCGTTGCCCGCGCCGAGCGCGGCGGCCGCGGCTTCCAGCAGGTTGCCGCTGCGGTCGTTGGGGATATAGCCGGTGAGGGTAATGAATCCCCGCATCACCGGGTTGGCGAGCAGCCGGCCGTTGACGACACAGACGGCGTCGGGCAGGAAGGCGACGAGAAACACCACGTCGATAAGCGTCGGGTGGTTGGCCAGTACCAGCAGGCCGGGGCGGCCGAGCTTCTCCCCGCCATCGATGTGCCAGCTCAGCACGCCGAGGCCGCGCATCATGAGGATGAAGCCCCTGAACAGCCAGTGCACCAGGCGCCGGGCGCGGCGCCGGCGGACGGTGACGCTGCCCGGCATCAGGCGCAGGATGGGCATTGCCAACAGCGGCACCAGGACGCCCCCGAGGCCGAATACCGCGAACGACAGGGCGGTGGCGAACAAGCGCCACAGATAGTCGAGCCGGCGTCGCAAGTTCATGATAGCTGGCGCTTGCGGATGGTCCAGCGCTCGCCGTTGTGGGGAGTGGCCAAGGTCTGCCGCGGTGAGGACAGGAAGTCGATGAATTGCAACGGCTGAGGGCGGGCGGGGGACGGCTCGGCGACCGGCGGGCAAGCGTCGGGAAAATCGAGAGCCAGCGGCAGGCCTTCGCCGCTGCTGACCGTGAAGCAGGCGGCAAACGGCAGGTCCGGCCACGGGCAGTGCCCGCGGTAGATGGCCGGCAGCGGCACATCGCCGAGTACGCAGAGGACAGTAGGGTGTTCCTCGCCGAGCAGGCCCAGGGCCTCGAACAGCACCGGCACCAACCCCTCCTCGCCGGCGGCGATACTGCTGATATTGGCGGAAATACCCTGGTGGATCGAAACGATGCCGGCGATGGCGTTGTGTACAGTCAGGCTGAAATTCATCGGCGAGACCGGCTCGCCGCGGGCGAGATCGACCAGTACGCCCAGGGTGCGCTCGATATCACCGTGCCGTGAACAGTAGACGATGGGGGGATTGTCGCCGGTCCGCATGTGGCGGAGGATTTCGGCGGCGCAGGCGCGTCCCAAGGTATTCAGGCGGCGGCGCAGCAGCGGTGGGATCGGCGACACATCAGGCGCGTCGGCAACTTGTACGGCTGCTGCCGGAAACAGCCCTGCCGCCGATGGCAGCGTCCAGCCAGACCAATTGGAAATGGAAAATTCTATCGCCATCCTGGACCGCCCTCTTGAGATGTCGTCTGGTTTTTAACGGATAGTGGCGGCGAGCGTCGGAAGCGCCTGACGGCCATGGGATCGGACCGGATTCTAGGGCTGGGTGACGGTGCTTGGCAAGAGCGGGGGGCGCCGGATCCCGCAGGCTGCGGAGCACCGGGCGCCCCGAGCCGAACAGAGGGTGATCGCCGGCGAGCTGTTGCCAGCGATAGAAAATCACCGGGCGACGGGCTAGACTGCAGCGGTCCACCGGACGACTCACCGGGCGCTGCAAGGACCGCCGATGGGACTGGCGCAGCGCCCAACGTCACATTCGAAAAGGAATCTAGTCGTGCGCCACTTTATCTGTATTGCCGTTGCCATCCTCGCACTGTTCAGCCTCAATACCCACGCCCGCGATACCAAGCATCTGCTGTCGATCGACAACGCCATGAAGTCACCGGCCTACGAGGAGAAGCTCAACGCCGGTATCCGCTTTTTCTTCGGCGACACCGCGTATCCCGAGCCCTCTAGGCGCTTTGGCGACTACGTATCCAACAAAAAGACCAATGCGGTCGGCAAATCCGATCTCAAAGCCTGCGAATGGGTGTTGCTCTCCGCCCTGATCAGCCTTCAGGAGCGGGCTGTCGCCGAGGGCGGCAATGCCGTGGTCAACATCCGCAGCTACTACAAAAAGAACGAATTTTCCAGCGACACGGAGTACGAGTGCCACGCGGGGGCCGTCATGGCCGGCGTCGCCCTGATAGGGGAAGTGGTCAGGCTTCCGGACAATCTGTGAGAGGAAAGGCGAGTGTCGCCGTTTTGGCGACACTCGATCAGGCGTCCGATGCGGTCGTCGACAGCTGGTTTGCCGCCCTGCCGGCGCCGGCGCAAGCCCGCGCCCGAGCCTTTTGCTCCCGCCGCCGCTACCGCCAGTTCGTGGCCGGTCGCCAATTGCTGGCGACGTTGCTTCGGCAACGACTGGGCATCGACCCGCTGATCGGCGAGGAACCCGGCGGCAGACCCTGCGTGGCAGGCGCCGATCTTCACTGTTCTATCGCCCACAGCGGTTCCGGAGTGATGGCCGGATTCAGTGTGCTGGCGCCCATCGGAGTCGATATCGAACAGCAGCGTTCGCGGGATTTCGAGCGGCTGGTGACGACATACTTTCACCCGGACGAACAACGGGTGTTTGCCACCCTTGACAGCGGGGCGCGGCAGCAGTGGTTTTATCGCGCCTGGACCCGCAAGGAAGCCTGCGCCAAGGCATCCGGCCAAGGGTTGACGCTGAAGACACTGGCCGCACCCGAGCCGGATGCCGATGGGCGTATTGCGGTCAGTACCGCGGTATTTCAGGGGTATGCAACCGCCGTCGTCCACTGCTCTCCAGTGCCAGTGACATTTGAGCCGGTCTTACATAAGGACGGTAAAATCATTGGCTTATAACACTTTTTCCTTCCCTGCGAAGACAACCAACACGACGAGAACCACCAATGAAAGCTGTCCTTCTATTGCTTGCTGTGAGCCTTTTGACGGGTTGTTCAACCCATATGACGAAAATCGAGTATCAGGGCATTGGAGCACCCACATCGGTCGCCGGGAAAGCCGTGGCCGAGGTGGTTGTGCTCGACCAGCGGGGCACTGACGGCGATTGGCTGGGGGCCGTTCGCGGTGGCTACGGAAACCGGCTGAAAACACTCAGAACGGACAAGCCGACGGACCAAGTGGTCGGCGATGCATATCGAGCTGCGCTTGAAACCAGCAACCTTTACGGCGGGCAAGAGCATGGATTGTTTCAGTTGCGCGTCACCATCACCAAGTTCGACTGCAGCTATTATTTCAATCGGGAAGCCCATGCGCACCTCCTGGTGTCGCTGATCGAGAAGAGCACCGCGAGAGAGGTGTTTTCACAGACATACCGGGCCGACGAGGTGGAAAGTGGCGTTGGAGCAGGCATTTTTGGTGATGTGGACACACTTCGCCAGTTGGCGGAGCGGACGCTGAACAAGGCGATTGACAGGAATCTTCAGGATGCTGCCTTTATTACAGCGCTGACTGCGGCCACGACAGCGTCGAGGCATGGGAATATCGAAGAGCACAGGCGTATTGAAGAGCGGTTGCGGGAGCTGAAAAGCCTTTTCGATCAAGGATTGATCGACAAGGGCGAGTACGATGCGAAGCGGGTCGCGGTCATGGATCAACTCTGAGCAGGAGTGGATAGTTCCTATCTGCTAGAATCCGCTCCCATGGATGTAACCACCTTGATCGACTCCCTCAATTCCGCCCAGCGCGAGGCGGTGACCACCACCGACAACCACCTGCTGGTGCTGGCGGGTGCCGGCAGCGGCAAGACCCGCGTGCTGGTCCATCGCATCGCCTGGCTGGCCCGGGTGGAGGGGGTGTCGCCCTATTCCATTCTGGCGGTGACCTTCACCAACAAGGCGGCGCGGGAGATGCGCGAGCGCATCCAGGAGCTGCTCGGCATGTCGCCCCAGGGCATGTGGGTGGGCACCTTCCACGGCCTCGCCCACCGCCTGCTCAAGGCCCATTGGCACGACGCCGGGTTGCCGGAGAACTTCCAGATCCTCGATTCCGACGACCAGTTGCGACTGGTCAAGCGGGTCTACGCCAGCCTCGGCATCGACGACGGCCGCTGGCCGGTGCGCCAGCCCCAGTGGTTCATCAACGCCCAGAAGGACGAGGGCCTGCGCGCCCGCCATATCGAACGCACCGGCGATCCTTTCGTCACCACCATGGTCCAGGTCTACACCGCCTATGAAGAGGCCTGCCAGCGGGGCGGGCTGGTGGATTTCGCCGAGCTGTTGCTGCGCGCCCACGAACTGTGGCTGGAAAAGCCGGAACTGCTGGCCCACTACCAGCGGCGTTTCGCCCATATCCTGGTGGACGAATTCCAGGATACCAACGCCATCCAGTACGCCTGGCTGCGCATGCTGGCGGGCGACAAGGCCATCGTCACCGCGGTGGGCGACGACGATCAGTCGATCTACGGCTGGCGCGGCGCCCGCATCGAGAACATCCAGAACTTTACCCACCATTTTCCCGAGGCGCGGGTGGTGCGCCTGGAGCAGAACTACCGCTCCACCGGCACCATCCTCAAGGCCGCCAACGCGGTGATCGCCCGCAACAGCGAGCGCCTCGGCAAGAACCTGTGGACCGAGGCCAATGACGGCGAGCTGATCGCCCTCTACGCGGCCTTCAACGAACACGACGAGGCGCGGTTTATTGCCGCGCGCATCCAGGACTGGGTGGCCAAGGGCGGCCTGCGCGGCGACAGCGCCATTCTCTATCGGTCCAACGCCCAGTCGCGGGTGCTGGAAGAGGCGTTGCTGCGCGAGCAGATCCCCTACCGCATCTACGGCGGCCAGCGCTTCTACGAGCGCCTGGAGATCCGCAACGCCCTCGCCTACCTGCGCCTGGTGATCAACCGCCGGGACGACGCCGCTTTCGAGCGGGTGGTCAATACCCCCACTCGGGGCATCGGCGACAAGACCCTGGATGAAGTGCGGCAACTGGCGCGGGCCGAGGGCGTCGCCCTGTGGGATGCCACCCGGCGGGCGATACCCGACCTGCCGGGCCGTGCCGCCAATGCTCTCCAGGGCTTCATCGAGCTGATCGACGGTCTCGCCGCCGCCATCGACGAACTGCCGCTCCACGAGCAGGTGGACCACGTGCTGGGGCGCAGTGGCCTGATCGAGTTCCACCGCAGGGAGAAAGGCGAGCGGGGCCAGACCCGGGTCGAGAACCTGGAGGAGCTGGTCAGCGCCTGCCGCGCCTACGAGCCGGAAGACCTGGGCCAGCCCGCCCTGCCCCAGTTTCTCGCCGAAGCGGCTCTCGACTCCGGCGAGCAGCAGGCCGAAAGCCACGAGGATGCGGTGCAGCTGATGACCCTGCACTCCGCCAAGGGGCTGGAGTTCCCCCTGGTGTTCATCGCCGGGATGGAGGAGAACCTCTTTCCCCACAAGATGTCCGCGGAAGACCCGGTGCGGCTCGAGGAAGAGCGCCGTCTCGCCTATGTCGGCATCACCCGGGCGATGGAAAAGCTGTACCTGAGCTTCGCCGAATCGCGCCAGCTCCACGGCAGCGAAACCTGGAATGCGGTGTCGCGCTTCGTGCGCGACATTCCCGCTGAACTGGTGGAGGAAGTGCGCCTCGGCAATGCCGTCGCCCGCCCCACCAGCTATGCCGCCAAGGGCCCGTTCAGCGCCGCGGTCGATGGCGAGGGCACCGGGCTGCGGCTCGGCCAGCGGGTGTTGCACAAGATTTTCGGCGAGGGGGTGGTGCTCAACCTGGAGGGCAGCGGCGCTCACGCCCGGGTACAGGTCAACTTTGACGAAGGCGCCAAGTGGCTGGTGTTGCAATACGCCAACCTGCAGGTGCTATAACCACCGCAACGGAGAAAACGATGTCAAGAATAACAGCCATCCTCGTCACTACCCTGATGCTCGCTGCCTGTGGCGGGGGCGGGCCCGCCGACAGCGGATCGGGCATCGACAAGAGCAAGACCTACCGCTGGAAAATGGTCATGACCTGGCCGAAGAATTACCCGGGCATAGGCACCGGCCCCGAGGAATTCGCCAGGCAGGTGGAGCGGATGAGCGACGGCCGCCTCAAGATCCATGTCTACGGCGCCGGCGAGCTGGTGCCGCCGCTGGAAGTATTCGACGTGGTTTCCCAGGGCACCGCTGAACTGGGGCACGCCGCGTCCTACTACTGGAAGGGCAAGATCCCCTCGGCGCCGTTCTTCTCCACCGTGCCGTTCGGCATGACCGCCACCGAGATGAACGCCTGGCTGCATTACGGCGGCGGTCTCGAACTGTGGCGGGAAGCCTACGCCCCGTTCAATATCGTGCCCTTTGCCGGCGGCAATACCGGGGTGCAGATGGCTGGCTGGTTCAACCGCGAAATCAACAGCCTGGCGGATTTCAAGGGCCTCAAGATGCGCATCCCGGGGATTGGCGGCGAGGTCATTCATCGCGCCGGTGGGCAGTCGATCAATATCCCGGGCAACGATCTCTACACCTCGATGCAGACCGGGGTGATCGATGCCACCGAGTGGGTCAGCCCCTACAATGACCTTGCCTTCGGTTTCCACCAGGTCGCCAAATACTATTACTACCCCGGCTGGCAGGAGCCGGGCCCGGCCCTGGAACTGATGGTCAACAAGAAGGCCTACGACTCTCTGCCGGCGGATCTGCAGGCCATCATCGAAGTCGCCGCGCGGGCGATGAACCAGTCCATTCACGACGAGTACACCGCGCGCAACGCCGCCTCCCTCAAGGATCTGGTGGAAAAACACGGCGTCCAGGTCAAGCCGCTGCCGCGTCCGGTGCTCGACGCCCTGCGCGATATCTCGCGCCAGGTGCTCGACGAGATTGCCGCCGGCGATGCCATGGCCGGCCGGGTGTACGAATCCCAGAAGGCGTTCCTCAGCGAAGTCCGCAAGTACCAGGCGATCTCCGAAGAGGCCTACACCGAGGCGCGGGACTGATCCCATTGACGGCCCTGAGGGGCCGTTTTGCTATCGCCGGGGTGGCGCGAGCACCGCGCGGGCCCCGGCGCACAGCGCCGTCAGCGGCACCTGACCCGCGCTCGGGGGGATGCCGAGCGCGGTTAAATAGCCCCGGAGATTCGCCGCCGCGGCGTCGCCGGCGGGCGCCGCAGTCGGGTCGAGGCTGGCGAGGCGCTGTTCCATCAAACGCGCCTGCAGCGCTTCGGCGCGCAATTCGCTGTCCTTGAGGGCGGCGCGCAACGCTTCGGCACCGTCGCGCAGCTCGGTGTAGGGCTGCTGTTTCAGCCAGCGCCGCGCCGCCCGCAGGGGCTGGATGACACCGTCCCGCCAGGCGCCGACATGGCGGCGCAGTCGGTCGAGATCGTCGCCGGACAACAGCACGGCCCGGTGCCCGGCCCACAGGCAAAACAGCACTACCATCACGTCCGCGCCGTGGCGATCCTGGAGCCACAGGCAGGCCGCCGCCACCCCGGGCTGTTCATAAACCTGATTGGCAAATTGCCAGAAGTCGGTTGTGCTGTGCGGCATGGCGGATCGCTGGCGGTTGAGGTGGCAGTCGTCGCCCGGGAGCGGGGCGATACCGGCAATGGTGGAAGGAAAACCGCCAGCGTGCAAGCAGGGTGCCCGCGCCGTGACAAAAGCTGACTATAATGATGGGGCTTTGATTTTCGAAAGACAGGCAATAGCCAACAACAGGAGGCAATCATGACTCTGCGCATAGGGAGCGAAGCACCCAACTTCACCGCTGAAACGACGGAAGGCACCATCGATTTCCACCAATGGATCGGCTCGCAATGGGCGATCCTGTTTTCCCACCCCAAGGATTTCACGCCGGTGTGCACCACCGAACTCGGCTACATGGCCGGGCTCAAGCCGGAGTTCGACAAGCGCGATTGCAAGATCATCGGCCTCAGCGTCGATCCGGTCGACAACCACCACCGCTGGGCCGTGGATATCAAGGAAACCCAGGGCCATGCCCCCAACTACCCGATGATCGGCGACACCGACCTCAATGTGGCCAAGTTGTACGACATGCTGCCGGAAGCGGAACCCGGCTCAGCCGAGGGCCGCACCGCGGCGGATAACGCCACCGTGCGCTCGGTTTTCGTGATCGGTCCGGACAAGAAGATCAAGGCGATGCTCACCTACCCGATGAGCACCGGGCGCAACTTCGACGAAGTGCTGCGGATACTCGATTCCTGCCAGCTGACGCTCAAGCACAAGGTGGCGACACCGGTGAACTGGCGGCAGGGCGAGGATGTGATCATCGTGCCCTCGGTCTCCGACGAGGATGCCAAAGCCACCTACCCCGACGGCTGGACGGCGCCGCGCCCCTACCTGCGCATCATTCCCCAGCCGAAGGGCTGAGGCCTGCCGCCACGCACCGCCGGCACGACAGCCCTGGCTCACCGCCGCCAGCGCTGGACTAGCCCGGGCCGCCGACACCGTCGCAGCCCGGCGGCTCTCGGCTGCCGGGTTCAGCGCCGCCAGAACATCGGCGAGAACAGCACCAGGACGGTGAAGATTTCGAGCCGTCCGAGAATCATCGCCGCCGACAGCACCCACTTGGCGAAGGTGTTGATATTGCCGAAGTCGGCCGCTACGCCGCCAAGGCCCGGCCCCAGGTTGTTGAGGCTTGCGGCGGTGGCCGACCAGGCGGTGACGTAATCGAACCCGGACGCCAGCAGCAGCAGCACGATCAGATAGAACACCGCGAGATAGACGCCGAAAAACGCCCACACGGCATCGGTGACCCGGGTTGGCACTGCCCAGTTGCGGACTTTCATGGTGAACACGCCGCTGGGATGTATCAGCCGCGAGATTTCGCGCAGCACCTGCTTGGCCATGATCAGCATCCGGCCTATCTTGACGCCGCCGGTGGTGGAGCCCACGCAGCCGCCGAAGAACGACAGAACCAGCAGAAAGAACGGTAGAAAACTCGGCCAGGTGCTGAAGTCGGTGGTGATGAATCCGGTGGTGGTGGTGATCGACACCAGTTGGAAGATGCCGTGAGAAACGCTGTCCTGCAGCCCGTAGACGCCGCTCAGGAACAGATAGGCGCTGACCGCCAGCGAGCCGCCGAGAAGCAGCACCAGAAACGTCTTGGCCTCGGGATTGCGCCAGTAGTGGAACACCGTGCCGCGCACCCAGGCGTAGTAGTGGAGGCCAAAACCGACCGACGACACGATCATGAAAAAGGTGCAGATGGCCACGATGACGTCGCTGTCGAAGTGGCCGATACTGGCGTCGTAGTTGGCGAAACCGCCGGTGGCGATGGTCGAGAAGCTGTGGGTCAGGGCATCGAAGAAGTCCATGCCCGCCCCCCAATAGGCCAGGGTACAGACCACATTGAGAAAGACATAGATGGCAAACAGCGCCTTGGCGGTCTCGGCGATGCGCGGCGTCATCTTGGTTTCCTTGGACGGCCCGACCATCTCGGCGCGGTACAGCTGCATGCCGCCGATCCCGAGCATCGGCATGATCGCCACGGCGATCACCACGATGCCGATACCGCCGAAGAAATGCAATTGTTGGCGATAATAGAGAATGGATTTGGGCAGTACATCGAGGCCGGAGATCACCGTGCCGCCGCTGGTGGTGATCCCCGATACCGACTCGAACACGGCGTCGGTGAACGACAGGTAAAGGTCTTCCACCAGTATCAGCGGCAGGGTGCCGGTGAGTCCCAGCACCACCCAGAACAGCACGGTGATGATGAAGCCATCGCGGGTGCGCAACTCGATGGCCTGGCGGCTGAATGGCAGCCACATCATCATCCCCAGGGAAAAGGTAATGGCAAAGGCGAGAAAAAACGCCTGGCTGGTCTGTTCCTCGTAGATGACCGCCACCACGATCGGAATCAGCAGGGTGATGCTGAACACCATCAGGAACAGGCCGAGAATTCGTGACACGATGGTCGGGTGCATGGCGGGCAACTTCCGGAAAGGTTAGAAGAACGAGAAACCGACCTGGAACAGCCGCTCGATATCCTTGACGCGCTTCTTGTCGATCACGAATACGATCACGTGGTCACCGCTTTCGATCACCGTGTCGCGGCGGGCGATCACCACCTCGCCGTTGCGCTCCAGGGCCGCCAGGGTGGCGCCCGGCGGTGACTTGATGTCCTCGATGCGGCGGCCGACCACCTTCGAACTCTTGGCGTCGCCGTGAACGATGATCTCGAGGGCCTCGGCGGCGCCGCGGCGCAGGGAGTGGACATTGACCGCGCCGCTCTTGCGCACATGGGTGAGCAACAGACTGGTGGTGGCCTGCTGGGGTGAGATGGCGATGTCGATCTCGCCGCCCTGCATCAGGTTGGCGTAAACCTGGTTCTGGATCAGCGTCATGACCTTGCGCGCGCCGAGCCGCTTGGCCAGCAGCGAAGCCATGATGTTGACTTCGTCGTCGTTGGTGAGCGCCAGAAACAGGTCGGTCTTGTCGATACTCTCTTCCAGCAGCAGTTCCTGATCGGTGGCCGAGCCGTTGAGCACGGTCGCCCGGGTCAGGTGCTCGGCGAGAAACTCGCAGCGCGGTTTGGAGAACTCGATGATCTTGACGTTGTAGTCTTTTTCGAGGGCCTGGGCGAGGCGGAAACCAATATTGCCGCCGCCGGCGATGATCAGCCGCCGATAGGGATTCTCGCGCTCATGCAGCGCGCCCATCACTTTGCGGATGTTCTTCTTGGCGGCGATGAAGAACACTTCGTCGCCGGCCTCGATGGCGGTGTCGCCCTCCGGCACGATGGGGCGGTCCTTGCGGAAGATCGCCGCGACGCGGCAGTCGACCCCCGGCATGTTTTGGCGCAGGGAGCGCAACTGGCGGCCGACCAGAGGGCCGTGATCGTAGGCGCGCACCGCCACCAACTGCATGATGCCGCTGCCGAAATCCAGTACCTGCAGCGAGCCGGGCTGTTCCACCAGGCGGTGAATGTAGTCGGTCACGACCTTTTCCGGGGTGATCAGGACATCGACGGCGAGGTGATCGGCGCTGAACAGTTTGTCGCGGATCCGCGGCATGGCGTAGTTCTGGGCCCGCACCCGGGCGATCTTGGTCGGGGTGCGGTACAGCGAATAGGCCACCTGGCAGGCCAGCATATTGATTTCATCGCTGCTGGTGACGGTGACGATCATATCGGCATCCTCGATCCCCGCGCGCATCAGCACGTCGGGATAGCAGCCCATGCCCTGCACGGTGCGAATGTCGAGGCGGTCCTGGAGTTCGCGCAGCCGGTCGCTGTCGATATCGACCACGGTGATGTCATTGGCTTCACCGGCGAGGTGCTCGGCCAGTGTGCCGCCGACCTGGCCGGCGCCGACAATGATGATTTTCATGGTTGCTCGGTTCCTGATCCGGAAGGGTCTCGGTGCGGCGGTGCCCCCCGCTTTGCCAGCAAAGCATAGTAAAAGCCGTCGTGCCCGTCGGTCGTCGGGAGCAACTGGCGACCACAGGGGGTGGCCAGCCCCCAGGGGGCATCGATCGCCAGCAGCTCGGCGTCGGGCTGGCCGGCGGCAAAAGCGGCGACCACCTGGTCATTTTCCTCCGGGAGGACCGAGCAGGTGGCGTAGAGCAGTTGCCCGCCGGCTTTCAGCGTCGGCCACAGCGCGGCGAGCAATTGGCGCTGGGTCTCTGCCAGCCGGGGGATATCGGCGGGTTGGCGCAGCAATTTGATGTCGGGGTGGCGGCGTATCACTCCGCTGGCGGAGCAGGGTGCGTCGAGAAGGATGCGATCGAACGGCTGGCCGTCCCACCACTGCGCGGTGTCGGCCGCGTCCGCCACCTTGAGGGTGGCGTCGAGCTCGAGGCGGCGCAGGTTGTCGGCGACCCTGGCGAGCCGCCCGGCATCGACATCGAGGGCGACGAGCTCGCCCAGCGCCGGCTGGTGCTCCAGCAGATGGCAGGTTTTGCCGCCCGGCGCGCTGCAGGCGTCCAGTGCCCGGTCGCCGGCCCGGGGAGCGAGGATATCGGCGCAGAGCTGCGCCGCCTCGTCCTGAACGCTGGCCCAGCCGTCGGCGAAATGGGGCAGGTGCTCCACCGCCACCGGCTCGGCGAGATACAGGGCGGTTGCGGCAAAGTCCGCCGGCCGCGCGGCGCTGCCCTGCGCCGCCAGCAGCGCCAGATAGGCGTCGCGGGTGGTGCGCCGGGCGTTGATGCGCAGTGTCATCGGCGGCCGGCCATTGTTGGCGGCGAGGAGCGCCGGGGCCTCTGTCGGCCAGGCGGCGATAAGGGCGTCGCGCAGCCAGGCCGGGTGGGCGCTGGTGAATCGCGGGTCGCCGCGCAGCCGGGTTTCGAGGGTTTCCCGCTCGCGCAGGTAGCGGCGCAGCACGCCATTGGCGACGGCCCGTGCCCAGGGTCGTTTCAGGGCCTGGCAGGCGGCGACGGTCTCGTTGACCGCGGCATGGTCGGGAGTGCGCATGGCGCGCAGCTGATAGAGGCCGGCGGCGAGCAGGCCGCTGATCTCGGCATCCTTCGCCTTCAGCGGCTTGTCCATGAGGGCGGCGAGCAGCAGTTCGAGGGCGGGATACCAGCGCAGCGTGCCAAAGCAGAGCTCCTGAAGCAGAGCGCTGTCGCTGTCGGCGATGCGCGCCTGATAGGCTGGCAACAGGGTATTCAGCGAGCCCTCGCCGCGCAGCACGCCGGCGAGGACATGAGCGCAGGCGACCCTGACTTTCATGCTGTGGCCCCGCGTCGTGGCCACGCCGTCACGGCCTGGCCAGCGGTTGGCCGACCGCGAACAACCGCGGAGTGCCGCGCAGGATGTCGGCGACCATCAGGCGCTTCTTGCCCGGCAGCTGGGCTTCGGTGATGCGCAGCGCTCCGCGGCCGCAGGCCACGGTCACGGCGTCGGCATCGACGGCGACGACGGTGCCGGGCTCGGCGCTGCCGGTCGCGGTGGTCGCCGCCGCTGCCCAGACCCGCAAGGGGCCGGAGGCAAGCTGGGTGAAGGCGACCGGAAAGGGGTTGAATGCGCGCACTTTGCGGGCGATGGCGCCGGCATCGTCGGACCAGTCGATGGCCGCCTCCTGTTTGCCGATCTTGGCGGCGTAAGTGGCGAGATCGTCGTCCTGGCGCTGCGGGCGCAGCTCGCCCTCGGCGAGGTGCGCCAGGGCTGCGAGCAGCGCCGCGGGGCCGAGGTTCGCCAGTTTGTCGTGCAGCGAGCCCCCGGTATCGTCGGCGCTGATCGGACAGGACACCTTGTGCAGCATGTCGCCGGTGTCGAGGCCGATGTCCATCTGCATGATGGTGATGCCGGTCTCGCCGTCACCGGCCTCGATGGCGCGCTGGATGGGCGCCGCGCCGCGCCAGCGGGGCAGCAGCGAGGCGTGGACGTTGATGCAGCCGTGGCGCGGCATGGCCAGCACCGCCGGCGGCACGATCAGGCCGTAGGCGACCACCACGAAAGCGTCGGCATCGAGCTCCTGCAGCTGCCGCTGCGCCTCGGGGTCTTTCAGGGTTTCCGGCTGGAATACCGGCAGGCCGTGGGCCAGGGCCAGTTGCTTGACCGGGCTCGGGGTCAGTTTCTTGCCGCGCCCGGCGGGCCTGTCCGGCTGGGTGAAGACGCCGACCAGATGGCAGCGGGCGTCGATAAGCGCTTGCAGATGACGGGCGGCGAACTCGGGGGTGCCCCCGAAGATCACCCGCAACCCCGGGCGGGCAGGTGCTGTCGATGGCATGGGTGAGGCGTCCTCAGGCGTGCTGGCGCTGCAGTTTTTCGAGTTTCTGGCGGATACGCTGGCGCTTGACCGGCGACAGGTAATCGACGAACAGCTTGCCCTCCAGATGGTCCAGCTCGTGCTGGATACAGACCGCGAGCAGGCCGTCGGGCTCCAGCTCGAAGGGCTTGCCGTCGCGATCGAGGGCGCGCACCCGGATACTGGCCGGACGGGCGACGGTCTCGTAAAAGCCCGGTACCGACAGGCAGCCTTCCTGGTAATCCTGGCTGTCCGCGCCGATCACTTCCACTTCGGGATTGATGAATACCAGGGGCTGGTTGCTCTCCTCGGAGATATCCATCACCACGACGCGTTCGTGGACATTCACCTGGGTGGCGGCAAGGCCTATTCCCGGCGCGGCGTACATGGTCTCGAACATGTCGTCCACCAGCTGGCGGATGCGGTCATCGACGGCGGCGACCGGTTGGGCCTTGGTGCGCAGCCGGGGATCGGGGAATTCGAGGATGGTGAGAATGGCCATAGTGTTTACAACGGATTTCTAGCAAAATGACGCGAGCCATTGCCAGCATCGGCTTCCAATCAAGGACTTGCGTCGCCCGACAGAGCCGGTGCCCGGCTTGCACGGTATAAAAACGCATTGCAGCGCCAAGTATACATCATCGGGGAACAGTGGACAGGATGGGTCACCATGAAAAGAATCTTCATTGCACTGCTGGCGGCATGGTTTCAGTGCGCGGTGGCGGCTGGCGATGACATCGTTTTCAGGGATGACCCGCCGCCGCGCCATACCGTCGAGGTCGGCGACACCCTGTGGGATATCTCGGCGATGTTTCTCCGCGATCCCTGGCGCTGGCCAGAGCTCTGGGAAGCCAATCCGCAGATCGCCAATCCGCACCTCATCTATCCCGGCGACGTGATCGCCCTGGTCTATGTCGACGGCAAACCGCAGTTGACCCTGGCGCGCGGCGGGGCCGCGGACGACGGCCAGCGCTCCGGCGCCGACGGCCGCACTGTGGTACTGAGGCCGCAAATCCGCGAGGCCGCCCATGCCGAAGCCATTCCCTCTTTACCCCTCGGCATCCTCAACAGCTTCCTAAGCCGCACCCGGGTCGCCGCCGAAGGCGAGCTGGACACCGCCCCCTATGTGCTCGCCGGCTATGAGAAGCGCCTGATGTCGGGCAGCGGCGACGCTTTCTTTGCCCGCGGGGCCCTGTCCCCCGAGGTCGACTTCTACGGCATCTACCGCAAGGGCGACCCCTATATCGACCCTGATACCCGCGAACTGCTGGGGCTCAAGGCCGAAGATATCGGCTCGGCCCAGCTGAAGAGCATCGAGGGCGAAGTGGCGACGCTGATCACCACCCGCAGCGCGCGGGAAATCCGTGTCGGCGACCGGCTGCTGCCTCACGAGCAGCGCCGGCTCGATCCGGCCTTCTACCCGCGTGCCCCCGACACCGAGGTCCAGGGCAAGCTGATCTCGGTGGAGGGCGGCGTCAGCCAGGTCGGCCATCTCGATGTGGTGGCCATCAATCGCGGCGACCGGGACGGCATCGACGTGGGCAGTATTCTCGGCATCTTCAAGGCCGGTGAGCGGATCCGCGACCGCATTGCCGGCGATGAAATCATCCTGCCTTCGGAGCGCGCCGGGCTGCTGATGGTATTCAGGGCCTATGAAAAAATGAGCTTCGGGCTGGTGGTTCATGCCGATCGCCCACTGGCGGTAGGCGACGAGATCGGCAATCCCTGAGGGGCGTTGCTGCAACTGAGTACTTATTCACCGGCCCGGGATTGCTCCGGGGCCTTTTTCCAGGGAGGGAAGATGTTATCCGAAACGGATTGTGCACTGGTTGCTGCGGGCCTGCCGGGGATGACCCCGGCGCTGATGGGCGCCGCGGTGCGGCGATTCGGGAGTTTTGCGGCCCTGCTGGCGGCGGGCCGCGACGACTGTCCGCCGCCGCTCGATCGCGTTATCCACCACTACCGCGTCGGCGCCGGCAAGCACCGCCGCTTGGCCCAGCGCCTCGCCGCCGAACTGGATGCCAGGGGCATCGCCCCCCTGCCCCTGACCGACCACCGCTATCCCGCCCTGTTGCGGGAGATTCATCGCCCGCCGCCGCTGCTCTATGTGAGGGGCGACATCACCCTGCTGTCGCTGCCGCAGCTGGCCATCGTCGGCAGCCGCAGGGCGAGCAGCGGCGGGCTGGCAAGCGCCCGGGCCTTTGCCGCCGAGCTCGCCGCCGCCGGCTTTGCCATCACCAGCGGCCTGGCTCTCGGCATCGACGCCGCCGCTCACCGCGGCGCCCTCGACAGAGGGCGGACAATCGCCGTGCTGGCGACCGGCGTGGATGTGGCCTATCCCCGCCAGCATGCCGCCCTCGGCGATCAGATCCTCGCCGCCGGCGGCAGCCTGGTCAGCGAGTTCCCGCCTGGATTTGCGCCTCGGCGGGAGAGTTTCCCCCAGCGCAACCGCATCATCAGCGGCCTCAGCCTCGGTGTCCTGGTGGTGGAGGCCGCCATCAAGAGCGGCTCGCTGATCACCGCGCGGCTGGCCATGGAGCAGGGCCGCGAAGTGTTCGCCATGCCCGGATCGGTCCACAATCCCCAGGCCAAGGGCTGCCACCAGCTGATCCGCGAGGGCGCGATGCTCACCGAAACCGTTGCCGATATCGCCGAACAGCTGGGCGGCCTGCTGGCATACAAGGCGGAGGAAGCCGGCGGCGAGACACCGCCGGCGAATTTCCCGGACGACGAATTGGCGGTGCTCGAGGCGATGGGCTTCGAGCCCACCGACATCGACAGCCTGGTGGCGGCGACCGGGATGGGAATTTCCGGGCTGACCGCCGTGCTGGTCAACCTCGAGCTGCAGGGGCTGGTGGAGAATGTTGGCGGCTTTTTCCTGCGCCAGCGTTGCTGACGCACGCGGCCCCGGCCGTAGAGAGCCGTGCTGTCCCGGCTGAGCCGGATTGCCGCACCTGGTCATTTGCGGTAGTCTCGTCGACCTTTCCGCCGCCTTGACCGCAAGCAGCGCCGCTTCCCGAGCATGGAGAACCCGATCACCGTGGACTGGACGCGACACCACCGCATCCACCGCGCCGCCCAGGCGATTGCTCGGGGCGGGGTGGTCGCCTATCCCACCGAGTCGGTATGGGGGCTGGGCTGCGACCCCCGCGATGCCGGGGCGGTGGATGAAATCCTTCGCCTCAAGGGGCGGGCGGTGGCCAAGGGCCTGATCCTCATCGCCGCTGACCTGGACCAGGCGCTGCCGTTTCTGGGCCCGCTGGCGGAGGCCGAGCGCCGGCAACTGGCGGCGCCCGGCACCCGGCCGGTGACCTGGGTGGTGCCGGCGAGCCCGCTGGCGCCGCCGTGGATCACCGGCGGCCGCGCCACCCTCGCCCTGCGCATCACCCGCCACCCCCTGGCCGCTGCACTCTGCGCGGTGGCCGGCACGCCGCTGGTTTCGACCTCCGCCAATCCCCAGGGCCGGCCGCCGGCGCGCAATGCCCTGCAAGTCAGGCAGTACTTTGGCGACCGGCTCGCCGATATCACGCCCGGGGCGGTGGGCGGGGCGGCCAAACCCAGTGAAATCCGCGATCTTCGCAGCGGTGAAATCCTTCGGCCAGGAGACTGACCAGCCATGACCAAAGACGACGTCAAAGACTACCTCCTCGATCTCCAGGACCGCATCTGCCGGGAGCTGGCCGCCGAGGACGGCGGCGCGGATTTCCGCGAGGACAGCTGGCAGCGCCCCGGGGGTGGCGGCGGGCGCTCGCGGGTGATCGCCAATGGCGCGGTGTTCGAGAAGGGCGGGGTGAATTTCTCCCACGTCCACGGCGACCGCCTGCCCCCGTCGGCGACCGCGGCGCGGCCCGAACTGGCCGGCCGCGCCTTCGAGGCGATGGGGGTGTCACTGGTGGTCCATCCCGAAAATCCCTATGTGCCCACCTCTCACGCCAATGTGCGGTTCTTCGTCGCCGAGAAGGCCGGGGAGGCACCGGTGTGGTGGTTCGGGGGCGGCTACGACCTGACGCCCTACTACCCGTTTGCCGAGGATTGCGGCCACTGGCACCGGACCGCGAAGGCGGCCTGTGAACCCTTTGGCGGTGAAATCTATCCGCGCTTCAAAGCCTGGTGCGACGACTACTTCTTTCTCAAGCACCGCAACGAGACCCGCGGGGTGGGCGGTTTGTTCTTCGACGATTTCAGCGAGCTCGGTTTCGAGCGCAGCTTCGCTTTCCTGCGCGCCGTCGGCGACAGCTATACCCGCGCCTACCTGCCCATCGTGGCGCGCCGCAAGGGGCTGGCCTGGGGCGAGCGGGAGCGTGATTTCCAGCTCTACCGCCGCGGCCGCTACGTGGAGTTCAACCTGGTCTATGACCGCGGTACCCTGTTCGGCCTGCAAACCGGTGGGCGCACCGAGTCGATCCTGATGTCGCTGCCGCCGCTGGCCCGCTGGGCCTACGACTGGCATCCTGAGCCGGGCACTCCGGAGGCGGATCTCTACGACAACTACCTGGCCCCGCGGGACTGGCTGTGAGGGCTAACCGGTGACCGACCGCTACGCCGTTTTCGGCAACCCCATCGCCCACTCCCGGTCCCCGGACATTCACGCCCGCTTCGCCGCCCAGACAGGGCAGGATCTGGTTTACGACCGCCAGCTGGTCGCCGTCGACGGCTTTGCGGCGGCGGCGGACGATTTTTTCCGCGCCGGGGGCCTCGGCCTCAATATCACGGTGCCCTTCAAGCTGGATGCCTGGCGCTATGCCGGCGCGCTGACCGACCGCGCCCGGCATGCCGGCGCGGTCAATACCCTGGCGCGCCTCGCGACTGGCGCCATCCTCGGCGACAACACCGACGGCGCCGGGCTGGTGCGGGATATCCGCAGCAACCTCGGCTGGCCGATAGCCGGCCAGCGGCTGCTGGTGCTCGGCGCCGGCGGCGCGGTGCGGGGCGTGCTGGAGCCGTTGCTCGCGGAGCGGCCGCTGTCGGTGACCGTCGCCAATCGCACCGAGGACAAGGCGCTGGCGCTGGCCGCCGCCTTCGGTGGCCTCGGCGCGGTGGCGGGTTGCGGGTTCGCCGCGCTCGAAGGCCGCGCGTTCGATCTGGTGATCAACGGCACCAGCGCCAGCCTGGCCGGCGACCTGCCGCCGCTGCCCGAAGGCCTGCTGGCGTCCGGCGCCTGCTGCTACGACATGATGTACGGCCGGGAACCCACGGTGTTCATGGCCTGGGCGGCCGGGCGCGGCGCGGCGGCGATGGCGGATGGCCTGGGGATGCTGGTGGAACAGGCGGCGGAAGCCTTTTTCCTGTGGCGCGGTGTCAGACCCGCCACCGAGAGTGTGATCGAGGCCGTCCGCGCCGCGTTGTGAGTGCGCCGCGAGTCACCGGCTGCGCGCAGCCGCACCACCGGTGATCGAAGAACGGGCCGCTGCAAAGTCGGCCCGTGGGGTGTGAGAAGACGCACGGGCATTGGTTTGTGCGGGAGCGCTGCGCTTCGTTCCTCAGCGCGCCCTATCGGGTACCCGATGGCCTATCCTGGTGGTCAGAGGGCAGGCTTCCGGCCTCCTCAGCCAGATACTGATCCTTGAGCTTGACGTAGTTGGCCGGCGAGTAGGTGAAGAAGCGCCGTTCAGAGTCCTTGAGGGGGCGGCCCTGCTTGGCGGGGTTGCCCACGTACACGTAGCCGCTTTCCAGGGTTTTGCCCGGCGGCACCACGCAGCCGGCGCCGATGATCACCTCGTCTTCCACCACCGCGCCGTCGTTGATGATGGCGCCGTTGCCCACCAGGATGCGGTTGCCGAGGGTGCAGCCGTGAAGCAGGGCGCGGTGGCCGATCACCACGTCGTCGCCGATGTTCAGCGGCCAGCCGCCGGGGTTGAAGTCGCTGGCGTGGGTGATGTGCAGCACGGCGTTGTCCTGGACGTTGGAGCGGTTGCCGATGCGGATGCTGTGCATGTCGCCGCGAATCACCGCGCCGGGCCACACCGAGGCGTCATCGCCGAGCACCACGTCGCCGATGACGGTAGCGGCCGGGTCGACATAGGCGCGCTGGCCGAGCTGGGGCGTCTTGCCGCGGAAAGAGCGAATCGACGTATGGGACATGACGGGTTCCTGTGCTGCTGCGAAGAGGGAGGGTTATAATAGCCTTCAGCGAAGTTGAATCAAGGGTGGTGCCATGACGGTCGTCAAACGCTTTATTGCCGGGGCGGTGTGTCCCAGGTGCGCGGCCCTGGACCGGATCGTCATGTACAGCGATGACGGTCGCCAGTACCGGGAGTGCGTGAGCTGCGGCTACAAGGATGAAATGCGCTTCAACACCGCGCCGCGCGAGCCCGATACCCGGGTCAACCGCACCGAGGCCGAGCGCCGCGAGGCGGTGCGGCCGGTGCGGCTGGTGGATCCGCGCAAGGATTGATTGCGCCGGCAGCCGTTCAATGGATGGAAATGGCGTTGTACGACGGCAAGTGCAGCGGATCGTTGCCGAGGCGGTCGCGCAGGCAGGGCCAGCGGCTCAGCATCTCCGCCAGCCGCGGCGATCTGTCGGGCCGCGCGGCCCACTGGCTGTCCCGCCAGCGGTTGATCACGTTGGTGGCGATGAGGTGGACCGCCTCGTCCAGCTGGTTGGCGTAGCTCTCGCCGATCAACTGGTGGATGATCAGGTTCGAGCGGGTGATGTCGAGGGGTGCCAGCAGTTTGCCCCGCGACACCATATGGTGGTCGTTGACTTCCTCCAGCAGGCGGTGGGCCATGTAGGCGGTGTTCATGGCGCCGTTGAGCCCGTGGTGGCCGATCACCAGTCGCGGTGGCCGGGCAAACAAGTCGATACAGTGATCGATGGTGGTTTCGGCCTCCTCCTCGGTGCCTTGCAGGGCGCCGATCTCCCGCAGGGCGTCGAGGATGTCGGGCAGCCGCTGGACGTAGTCGCTGACGAAATCCACCAGGGAGGACACCGGGTCCTGGCCGCTGATGTGGATGTTGCCATGCAGCTTGTGCAGGCGGCCGTGCAGCAGATAAACCAGCTCGCTGGTGCGGCGTTCGTGATCGAGGGCGTCGGCTATGGCGGTGCGCAGATTGACTGTATCCATGGTTGAAAACTAGACCCTGACCGTCAGATTGCAAAGAACCAAAGAGTATAAGCAGCGGCGGTGCCGAAGCGGGCGGGCACTACGCAAAACGATCTCTTCCTCAGGAAAATGCCTATTTCAGGCTATTCTGGCGCTACGTTGTCGTGACGGCCGGGAAAACCTTCTGCTATACTCCCGGCCCTGCCCGGGTAGGCAACGCCTTTCGCGCGTGCGATCTCTGCACGGGAGCTAAGAAAAAAATCTCTAGAACTCAACACGGAGAAGACGGGCAATGCTACCTAATGCCAAGCAGTTCATGCTGCGTGCGCTTGCTTTTTTCCTGCTGGTACCTCTAGCGTTTGCCGCCCAGGCAGAGCAGGGAGGTTCATGGCGGGAAACGCTGAACATGACACCGGGAGTCACGGAAGTGAGCCGGCAGATCCACGATATCCATATGACCATATTCTGGCTCTGTGTGGTGATCGGCGTGATCGTGTTCGGGGTCATGTTCTACAGCGTGATCGTTCATCGCAAGGCCGCTGGCTACAAGGCCGCGAACTTCCATGAAAGTACCGCAGTGGAAATCGCCTGGACGGTCATTCCCGCCCTGATCCTGATCGTGATGGCGGTGCCCGCCACCAAGACCCTGATCCACCTCTACGATACTTCCGAAGCCGAGCTGGACATCAAGGTGACCGGCTACCAATGGAAGTGGCAGTACGAGTATCTGGGCGACGATGTCCAGTTCATGAGTGAGCTGACCACCCCCGAGGCGGAGATCTACAACCAGGAGCCCAAGGGCGAGTTCTACCTGGCGCAGGTCAACAACCCCCTGGTGATCCCGGTGGATACCAAGGTCCGCTTCCTGATCACCGCCAAGGATGTGATCCACGCCTGGTGGATGACCGACTTCGGTATCAAGAAGGACGCCATCCCCGGATTCATCAATGAAACCTGGGCCAAGGTGGAGAAAACCGGTGTCTACCGCGGTTACTGCGCCGAACTGTGCGGCCAGGGCCACGCCTTCATGCCGATCGTCGTCAATGTGGTGGAGAAGGACGAGTACGCCGCCTGGATTGCCGAGAAGAAAGAAGCCGCCGCCGCCCTGCGTGAGCTGGCCTCCAAGGAGT
>JBAZCN010000047.1:0-21347 GCA_041655035.1 Porticoccaceae bacterium
CGTGCCGATCGCTGTCAAGCGTGGCATAGCGGTGAAAGGCCTGATTCTTCATCGCGATACCGAGACCGGCGAGGAAATCATCGCAAGCCATGACGACATCCTGGTGGAGCGCCTGCGCGCCGCCGGCGCCATCATTGTCGGACTCACTGAAAACCCCGGTATGGGGATCAGCCCCATCCGGCCCAATCAAAGTTTTTCGTCCCTTGAGTCCCACCCCCGCAATCCCTGGGATCCACAACGGGTACCGGGCTCGTCGAGTGCCGGCAGTGCCGCCGCCGTCGCAGCCGCCATGCTGCCCCTGACCATTGGCACCGACGGCGGGGATCGACACGCCTGCCCGCGGCAATCAGTGGCGTCATCGGCGTTCACTTCACTGCCGGCCGAGTACCCTTCGCCAATTATGACCGCCCACGGGTCCCCTTCATGGTGACTCGTGGGCCCATGACCCGGAATATGCGGGATGCTGCCCTCGTCTCGCAGATAATTGCCGGCCACGACGGCCGCGATTTACTCGCCCTCGCCGAACCCGCTCCCGATTATCTTGCCGCCATCGAACAATCCGTGTCAGGTATGCGCCTTGCCTGGACCGACGATTTTGGTTACGGCAGCATGTATACCACGCCTCAAAGCGCGGGCATCATCGCCCATGTCCGCACCGCCGCGGAAGGTTTCCGCCAGCTGGGAGCCAGCGTGGAAGCGACCGATGAACAGTGGGAGGATTTTTTTGTTTCCTATCTGGCCATGAGTCACTCCTATGACGGCAACAAGCAGGTACCCAAACCCTCCGCCGAGCAACTGAAAAACGCCAGCGAAAGCCGTGCGCGCAACTGGCAGCGGTTCGACCGGCTGTTTGCACGGTACGATCTGCTACTCAGTCCATGCGCGCCGTTTACCGCCTACACCGTCGACGAATGGCATCGGGCCTGGAACGTGGAGGGCGATAAATACCCCCACCGCACTTTCGCTCCCACCTATACCGTCAACACTCATATGTTCAACCTGCTGGGCTTGCCGGCGCTGTCGATCCCTTGCGGATTTATCGACGGCTTGCCGGTGGGCCTGCAGCTTGTCGCCCGGCGCGACCGCGAGGCAGTGCTGTACCAGGCCGCCGCCGCATTCCTCAACGCCTTTCCGCGCACTGAACGGCCACCCGTATCCTGAACCGGGATAGCGGAGTATCTGAACACGATTTTCGAGGAACCCCATCCTTTAGAGGAGCAACATCCGGCACAGGACTGCCGTCAATCCTTAATAGCCCTGGAGACCGGACATGATACCCATAACAAGCAAACGGCTATCACAACAACTCAGTTTGGCAATACTCTCAACAGCCGCCACCATGCCCTCCATCGCACAAACCACCGAGACACCGCAATCCGCAAGGGGATTTCTCGATGAGATCGTGGTTACCGCGCGTAAGCGGGAAGAAGACCTGCAATCCGTGCCGGTGGCGGTCACCGCCATGAACAGTGCGGCGATCCGTGAAAAAAACGTTGAAAACCCCTATGACCTGACCTTCCATGTGCCTGGACTGGTGGTCCGCCAGGGCGCGGCCAACCGGGGGCAACCGGATTATTTCATTCGCGGACAGGGAGCTTCCTTCGGCACTCCACCTGGAGTGGTGGTCTACTTCAACGAGGTACCACTGAAGCCCACCGGGGCCGCGGGTTCCACGGTACAGTTCTTCGATCTCGATTCGGTGCAGGTACTGAAAGGCCCGCAGGGCACACTGTTCGGCCGCAGCAGCACCGGAGGCGCGGTCCTGTATTCCCCGACCAAGCCATCCGATGAACTGGGCGGATACCTGGATCTGAAACTCGGCAACTACGATATGTGGGAGACCACCGGGGCCATCACGATCCCCCTGGTCGAAGGCAAACTCAGCGCCCGCGCGGCATTCAATGTCCAGCGCCGGGACGGTTTCACCCAGAGCCAGAGCACCGGCCAGTGGCTCGATAGCCGGGAGCGGGAATCCTATCGGCTGTCGTTCAACTTTACTCCCACCGACTGGCTGTCCAACTACACGCTGTTGCAGATGAACAATGTGGATGAAACACCCACCGGGGCAGTGATGCTGGCGGTCAATCCCGACATAGCACAGTTCAACACCGCCCCCGGCGTCGGCGCCGGCTGGGCCGCCGCCAACCAGATCTGTAACGCCACGGTGCCCGACCCCGCCAACAGGCCGGCCTGCGTGACCCAGCGCACGGGCCGCATCGACCTACTGCTGGCGGACATGCAGTCCGAGTTGCAACGGGTCGACAACGGCGGATCGATCCGCAAAAACCTTACCAATATCATCGACCGCTCACGGGGGCGCAATGAACAGATATTCAACATCACCGAGGTGGATATCGGCAAATACGGTCTTCTGGGAGATATCCGCCTGAAAAACATCCTGGCGGTCAATCGCAACAGGGTCTCCCATATCGTCCGCGAATTCGGCGCGACCCGTTACACCCACGGGGTGACATACAACAACTACGATCTTCGCGGTATGCCCCGCGAGCCCTTTATCGACGACAGTTACGGCAAGACCGATTTCGGTGATGATCTGGTCGAAGAATTCCAGATCCTCGGTGATGTCGGCGGCAAGCACAGCTGGATTCTTGGCTACTACACAGAGAGGGTAAAGCGCGATTATGCGCCGCCACCCATCTTTCCCAATTTCAACAACGCCTTCACCATACCTCTCGACAATCTGTCTTTCCTCAATCCCACCGCACCCAAGACCAGTAACGAACAAACCGGGATCTTTGGCCAGGTAACCCTCGACCTCTCCGATTGGGTGGCAGATGGCCTGAGTTTCACCGCGGGTTATCGCCGCACCGAAAGCAAGCTGCGCCAGATCAACAGCCAGATAATCTACGGCGCCGATGGCAGTACCATCGGCAATGTGGTCACCGATCTCAAACTCGATGAATCCGCACCCAGCTGGACCCTCAGCCTGGATTACCAAATGACCCCGGACCTGCTGGTCTATATCGCCCACCGTCGCGGCTTCAAGCCAGGAGGCATCAATGCCAACGCCGTGGGACTCGATATCCCGGGGATTCGCCTTACCTATGATCCGGAGACCCTGGACGATATCGAGTTGGGCATGAAGGCGGACTGGAGTATCGGCAATGTCCATATTCGTTCCAACCTGGCCCTCTACCAGAGCTGGTACGAAGATATTCAACGCACCGAGACCCTGCCCAACCCCAACCCGCCATTCAATGTGGTCACCCAGACCAACAACATTGCCAAAGCGGAAATCCGCGGCTTTGAGATGGAAAACCAGGTGCTGCTGACGGAAAACCTGCAGATTCTGCTGAATTACGCCTGGACGGATGCCGAGAATACCGAATGGCCCGGCACCACGACGAGTATCTTCGGCGTGGTGACCCCTAATGAAAAGGCACCCTACATCGGTGTCGCCGAACACCAGGGCACCATCGGCGTGCGTTATGCACTGCCGGTCGACCAGGCTCTCGGCCAATTGTCCCTCTACGCCGAGTATTACCGGCAAAGTGGTATCTGGCTGAACGACACGGCCCTCACCGTGGCGCCCGAACGTCAGGGTTACCAGGAAGGCTATGACAATGTGAACCTGCGTTTCGACTGGACCAACCTCATGGGCCAGCCGCTGGATCTGAGTATCTTCGTGCGCAATGCCCTCGACGATGAATGGCTGGTCGGCTCCAACAACCTGATTACCGCCCTGGGCTTTCATACCGTGACCTACAATGAGCCGCGAACCTTCGGCATCCAGCTGCGCTATCGCTTTGGCGAGGATGCCCGCCACTAGCAGGACGGACTGCATCCCACTCCTTGCAGCGGCGGTATACCCGCCGCTTTTTTTCCCGCAAGGGCCTTGCCGGCGGCTCGTGCCAACTGCCGCCATTGACGGTATACTCCGCGCCTTTGTCAGCCAGCCACCAGTTCACTGGATCAAACCCACAATCCCACGGCGATGGCATCCAGATCCGTGCACCAACCAACCACCTTCGACACGATCATCCTCGGCGCCGGCGCCTCGGGCCTGCTGTGCGCCTTTACCGCCGCCCAGAGGGGCCAGCGGGTACTGGTGCTCGAAAAAGCCAACAAGGTGGGCAAGAAGATCCTCATGTCCGGCGGCGGACGCTGCAATTTCACCAATCTGAACGTCGAGCCGGACAATTTCATATCGGCCAACCCCCACTTCTGCAAGGCGGCCCTCGCCCGCTACAGCCAGTGGGATTTCATCGAACTGGTGCGGCGCCACGGTATCGACTACGAGGAGCGCGACCACGGCCAGTTGTTCTGCCGGCATTCCGCCAAGGATATCCTCGCCATGCTGCTGGCGGAGTGCGACCTCGCCGGCGTCGCCGTCAAGACCCATTGCGAGGTACGCACCGTCGAAGCACTGGACCTCGGGGGTCATTCCGACAAGCACCAGGAGGAGGACAGGCGCAGCCGCTACCGGATCGGACTGGTCCAGGGCCATGAGGCGCTGCGCCTCGAAGCCCGCTCCCTGGTGGTGGCCACCGGCGCCCTGTCGATTCCGACCCTCGGCGGCAGCGGCAGCGGCTACGAGATCGCCCGCCAGTTCGGTCTCGGGCTGGTCGAGCGCCGCGCGGGGCTGGTGCCCTTTATGTTCAGCGATGCCATGAAGGACGTCTGCGAGCGGCTGGCGGGGCTCGCCCTCCCGGCCGCGGTGAGCTGCAATGGCCGGATCTTCAGCGAGAACCTGCTGTTCACTCATCGGGGCATCAGCGGCCCGGCCATTTTGCAGATTTCCAACTACTGGTTTCCCGGCGACGACATCACCATCGACCTGCTGCCCGGCCTCGACGCCGGCGGCTGGCTGTTGGCGGCCAAACGCGGGCAAAGCCGCAATCGGCTGCGCACGGTGCTGGCGGAACGATTGGCAAAAGCGCTGGCGGGCGAACTGCAAAGCCTGTGGTGGCCGGAGCGGGGAGAAGCCCCGCTCGCCGAATTCAGCGACAAGCAACTGCTCGCCATCGGTGAAAAACTCAACGGCTGGCGACTCCGGCCCTCCGCCACCGAGGGCTACCGCACCGCCGAGGTCACCCTCGGCGGTGTCGACACCGACGCCATCAGTTCGCGCACCATGGAAGCCAAGGGCCAGCCGGGCCTCTATTTCATCGGCGAAGTGCTGGATGTCACCGGCCACCTGGGGGGCTACAACTTCCAGTGGGCCTGGTCCTCCGGTTACAGCGCCGGCCTCGCGGTGTAAGATGCGCGCCCAGCCCGGTCGCCCCTTATCACCCTTTGGCCGACATCACCCCACTGGTCGATCTTCCCCCAGCGGCGATCACCTCAGTGGCGAATATCACCTCACTGGATAGCATCGACACGCCATGCTGCGACTCTCTGAACTCAAGCTGCCTCTCGACCACTCGGATGCGGCACTGCGTGCCGCCATCGTCGCCACCCTGGAAATCCGTGACCAGGACCTCCTCGGCTTTTCCATCTTCAAGCGCAGCTACGATGCCCGCAAGAAAGATCAGATCCTGCTCATCTACCACCTCGACGTGACGCTCGCCGAAGGCCTCGAGCAACAGGTGCTGGCGCGCCTCGCGGGGCGGCCCGACCTCGCCCCGAGCCCCGACACCAGCTACCGGTTCGTCGCCCGGGCGCCAGCGGATTTTGCCGCGCGCGAGGAGCAGCGGCCCGTGGTCGTCGGCTTTGGCCCCTGCGGCATTCTCGCCGCCCTGGTGCTCGCCCAGATGGGCCTCAGGCCGATCGTGCTGGAGCGCGGCCAGGACGTCCGCCAGCGCACCCGCGACACCTGGGACCTGTGGCGCCAGCGCAATCTCCACGGCGAGTCCAACGTCCAGTTCGGCGAGGGCGGCGCCGGCACGTTCTCCGACGGCAAACTCTACAGCCAGGTGAAGGACCGCCGGCATCTCGGCCGCAAGGTGCTGGCCGAGTTCGTCAAGGCCGGAGCGCCGGAAGAGATCCTGGTGGTCAGCAAGCCCCATATCGGCACCTTCAAGCTGGTCAAGATGGTCGAGAACATGCGCGCCGAGATCACCCACCTCGGCGGCGAGATCCGTTTCGGCCAGCGGGTCGCCAGCCTCCACCGGGAAACCGGCCCGGATGGCGCGGGCCGGATCACCGGCCTGACCCTGGCCAGCGGCGAAACCCTTCACAACCGCCACCTGATACTGGCCATCGGCCACAGCGCCCGCGACACCTTCCAGATGCTGCTCGACCAGGGTGTGTACATCGAGCCCAAGCCCTTTTCCATCGGTTTTCGCATCGAACACCCCCAGTCGGTGATCGACACCGCCCGTTTCGGCCATCATGCCGGGCATCCGCTTCTCGGCGCCGCCGACTACAAGCTGGTGCACCACTGCGCCGATGGCCGCAGCGTGTACAGCTTCTGCATGTGCCCCGGCGGCACCGTGGTGGCCGCCACCTCGGAAGCGGGAATGGTGGTGACCAACGGTATGTCGCAGTATTCCCGCAACGAGCGCAACGCCAACGCCGCCCTCGTGGTGGGCATCGATCCCGAGCGCGACTACCCCGGCCACACCCTCGCCGGCATCGAGCTGCAACGGCAACTCGAAACCCTGGCCTTTGAGCTCGGTGGCGGCAACTACAATGCGCCGGCACAAACCGTGGGCGATTTTCTCGCCGGCAGACCGTCCACCGAACTCGGTGCCGTGGTTCCCTCCTACCGCCCCGGCGTGACACCCACGGACCTGTCGCTGGCGTTGCCACCCTTTGCCGTCGCCGCGATCCGCGAGGCCATTCCCGTCTTCGACCGGCAGATCAAGGGTTTTGCCATGGCCGACGCCGTGCTCACCGGCGTCGAGACCCGCACCTCGTCCCCCCTCTGCATCCGCCGCGGCAAGGATTTCCAAAGCATCAACACCCGCGGCCTCTACCCTGCCGGTGAGGGCGCCGGCTACGCGGGCGGGATCTTTTCCGCCGCGATCGACGGTATCAAGGTGGCCGAGGCCGTCGCGCTGGCTATCCTCGGCTAGGGCCTGCCGGCGTTTCACCTGCCACGCACAGGCAGGTATGTGCCCTTGCCGGCAAAGATCGCCGGTGCGCTTCGTACCTCGACACCCTATGCTTTTTCATAGGGCCTCTTGCATAGGAGTCTGTCATGGGTGTGCCGAGGCACGAAGCGCGCGCAGGAACCACCGCATATCCACTCCCGAGGCATGATCACCAAGGAGCGGTGATCGACAGCCTCCAGACCAGGCCGCGTTCTTTGCTACACTTCCGTATCGCGCCATCCACCCGTAGAGAGAATGCCTTTTGCCCAGTCCAACAGAGCCCAACCAGAGAGAGCCCGACCAGAGAGCGCCCAGTCAAACAGCGCCCGACCGCACAGAGTCCGTTCAGGCTCCGTCCAGCCAAGTCGGCTTCGGTTCCCTCGCCGTCCACGAGCGCCTGCTGAAGGCCCTGGATGCCCTGTCTTTCGACACGCCGACCCCGGTGCAACAGGCCGCGATCCCCGTCGCCCTTGCCGGTCGCGATCTGTTCGCCATCGCCAAAACCGGCAGCGGCAAGACCGGCGCTTTCGTCCTGCCCCTGCTGCAGCGGCTGTTGACGGAGGGCAGCAAGGCCATGGCCCCCCGCGCCCTGATCCTCTCCCCCACCCGGGAACTGGCCCGGCAGATTCTCGGCGACGTGGAGCAGTTGGCCGGTTTCACCTTCCTCAAGGCGGAGCTGGTGATCGGCGGCGAGGATTTCAAGGTCCAGGCCGCCCGCCTGCGCCGCAACCCCGATGTGATAGTCGCCACCCCCGGGCGGACCCTGGAACAGCTCACTGCCAACAACCTCGACCTCAGCCAGGTACAGGTACTGGTGATCGACGAGGCCGACCGGATGCTCGACATGGGTTTCAGCGAGGATGTGATCACCATCGCCGGCGCCTGCCCCGCGGAACGCCAGACCCTGATGTTCTCCGCAACCCCCGGCAATGCCGGCCTGCAGCGGGTGGCGACCTCCGTGCTGCGGGAACCGCAATGGCTGGCGCTGGACAATCACCGCGCCGACACCACAGCGATCGTCCAGCAGGTCATTCCCGCCGACGACAGCAATCATAAGGAAGCCCAGCTCCGCTGGCTGCTGGCCAATGAAAGCCCGGGCAAGGCCATCGTCTTCACCAACACCCGCGATATGGCCGACCGGCTCTACGGCGTACTGCGCAGCGCCGGCCTGCGGGTCTACGTGCTTCATGGCGACAAGGACCAGAAAATCCGCAAGCAGGCCATCGAACGCTTCCGGCAGAGCCAGTCCGCGGTGCTGGTGGCCACCGACGTGGCGGCGCGCGGCCTCGATATCGAGGCCCTGGACCTGGTGATCAATTTCGACCTGCCGCGCAGCGGCGACGACTACCTCCACCGGGTGGGACGCACCGGTCGCGCCGGCGCCGAGGGTGTCGCCATCTCCCTGGTGACACCCCATGAATGGAACCTGATGTCGAGCATCGAGCGCTACCTGCGCCGACAGTTCGAGCGGCGGATACTCAAGGCGGTGCCCGGCAGTTTCAAGGGCCCCAAAAAGGTCAAGTCTTCCGGCAAGCCCGCCGGCAGCAAAAAACAGAAGGACAGCAAGAAAAAACAGAGCGCCAAGACTGCCGCGAAGACGGCCGGCCCACGGCCGAAAGGCGCCAAACCGGGGCCGGCCAAAGCGCCGGGGACCAGCGCCGACGGCCTCTCGCCACTCAGGCGGCGATCACCGAAAAGCTGAGGACAGCGGCGCCGCAGCTAGTCGCGCCGGCCTTCGAGCAGGCCCTTCAGGTTGTCGTGCATGATCATCCTCTTGTCGGCCGCAGGCAGGCCGGCGATATCGTTGAGGAAGTCGAGCGGCCTGGCGAGCCCTTCCGGGTGCGGCCAGTCACTGCCGAACAGCACCCGGTTGGCGCCCATCAGCTCGACGACCTTGGCCACCGGCTCTTCGTAGAACGGCGCGATGAACACATGCCGGCGGAAGCTGGCGACAGGGTCACCGGCAAAGGCCTGGGGCATCTTGTGATAGACATGCCCAAAGCGCTTGAGCAACGATTCCAGCCAGCTGGAGCCGCACTCCATCACTGCGATGCGCACCTCGGGAAAGCGGTCGAACACCCCATGACACACCAGCGCCGACAAGGCATCGGATATCGGGCGGCCGATGGGGTCGAGCATTTCGCCGAAAGCATCCTTCTCGAAGGCGCGCCATTCGCCCTTGCCACCGGCGGTCCAGCGGCGATAGATGCGGTCGTAGCCGGAATCGGAAACGTGGTGAACCACAAAGATGCCGGAGTCGTTGATCTTTTTCCAGAACGGGTCGAATTCCGGCAGGCCGTGGGAACGACTGCCGCGCAGGCCCGCCACCGGCGCCGGGCGCACCAGCACCGCCCGGGCGCCGGCTTCGAGCAGGAAATCCAGTTCCTTGCATGCCGCGTCGATATCCGCCAGGTTGATGGCGCCCACCGGGAACTGGCGGCCGTTGCCGAAACCGTACTCTTCCGCCACCCACAGATTGAGGGAGTGGAACAAGGCCTGGATCGCCTCCGGCTTGTGCTCGAGGCGCTCCTCGATCACCGACGCCAGGGTCGGCAGGATCACCGCGGCGTGAATGCCCTCGCGATCCATCAGCGCCAGATGCGCCTTGCCGCCGTGGAACTCGGGCCGCGACCTCACCGGCGCCCCACCGTATTCGCGCAGCGACAGCCCCTGCGGGTTGTCGCCGCGGTACCAGCCCTCGTGGGCCCCGACCTCGGCGACGACATTGAAGGTCGGATTGGGGATGTAATCCGACAGCACGCCAGCCACCGCCAGCTTGGTGCGGCCATTGACTTCCACATACTGGAAATCCTTCATAAAGGCCTTCGGCAGGTGGCGAAGAAAAGCCTCCGGCGGTTCGTAGTAATGGTGATCGCAATCGTAAACGGGGTAACCGATGGTGGCGCTGGTCATGATCAGGTCCTCATGTGGTCGTTACGGCCGGCGGCAACTAGCGTGCGGTGCGCTTCCGTGCCTCAGTGCGCCCATGCTCTTATAGGGGGCTTTTTCATAGGGTGTGCTGAGGCACGAAGCGCACCGGCGATCCCACCGCAACCCCGGTGCGGAGATCGCTGTGACCGGGATCATCGCCGCCCGGCGCTCCATTAGCAGAGCAAAACTCCTTTCAGGGCAACGGCCTGTCACGGTGACGCCTCATGCCGGCAGCCAAACAGATAGTCGTTGATCACCCTGTGAAAGTTGCTGATCTGCACCTCCTGCACCGGATTCGGGCGCAGAGCCTTGAGGCCCACGGAGTGCATGCCGCGCTGCACTTCCTCCATGTTGATCAGATCCTGCAGCAGCTTGGGAATGCGCTCGCGCTGGTGTCTCCAGTCATCCACCAGATCGTCCTCGACCGCCGGCTCCTTGCCCTTGCCCCAGTGGATCAGGCTGATCGCCGATGTCGTACACCAGGTAGTCGCCGACCCTGGGAATCTCCTCCTCGCGGCAGGCCCAATGCCAGGTGGAGGTCCACAGCCGCTCCCCTTCAAGGTGGGCGAACTCCGCCGAGGTGAAGCGGCGGTGGTCGATATAGTCGTCGCGCACCTCGGCAAACAGCGCCCCTTCGGCAACAGGGATATTCATGGCATCGTGCTCCAATCTGATGATGTTATGCGAGGTCATGGATGAGCCGCCGCTCATAGCTGACAAACAATCAGTTGTGGTGGCGAAGGATAACTTCACGCCACCGTCAGCGCGGATTAGATAACAAGTCTCTACGCCCTGTATTTGATCGGGATCAATCGCAGCGGACTCCGCCGGTTTTCCGGTTGTCCTGTATACCGGGATACCGGGCTTTCCAACCGTCGCGGCCGTCGCTCAACCGGCAATCACAGCAGCGAGGTCGCCACTCCGCCGTCGATCACCAGGCTCTGCCCGGTCACATAATTGGCGAACTCGCTGCAGAACAGCGCGACAAAGGCGCCGAAGTCATCCGCATTGCCGAACCGCCCCGCAGGGATCCTCATGGTTTCCACCGCCTTGCGGAGTTCCTCCTCGAGGGTGGTGCCATTGCGGGCCGCGGCCTGGGCATAGACGGCGTGGATGCCGGCGGTGTGGTGCATCACCGGCAGCAGGGTGTTGATGGTCACATTGCGGGCGGCCACGGCCTTGCTCACCGCCACGCTGTAGTTCACCAGGGCCGCCCGCGGCGCGCCGGAGAGAATGCGCAGCTCGTGGGGGTATTTCACCGCCCCGCTGGCGATATTCACGATCCGCCCCCACCCCCGTTCCGCCATGCCATCGATGGTGGCCTCGATGAACCACACCGGCGACAACAGGCCGGTATCCAGGGATTCCCGCCAGTGATCGGCGGTGATGGTGCGGCGGTCCGGGGTCATCGGCGGCGGCGAACAGGTACTCACCAGGATATCCGGCGCCGGGCAGGCCGCCAGCACCGCGCTGCGCCCCTCTTCGGTGCTGTGGTCGGCAACGACCGGCGTCACCGAAACGCCCGTTTCCCTGGCGATTTCCGCACAGGCGCTCAGCAGCCGCTCCTCGCCCCGGGCCGAAATGACCAGTTCCACACCTTCCCGGGCCAGAGCCAGGGCGCCGGCCTTGCCAAGCCCGGCACTGCCGCCATTGACGATAGCCTTGCGGCCGCGAATACCGAGGTCCATTGCCTTGCTCCAGAGGTTGGTGATTAATTGGGGCGACGGTCATGATAGGCATCGTGGCGGTGACCCGTCATGTGATATCTGTTGTTATCCGGCGTCCAACTGTCGCCCGGCAGCCATCGATGGAAAACGCCGAACCTGCCGGTAATTTCCGGCGACCCTGTCAGACACCCTTGAATGGAGAACATAGTATGAACGGTAACGACAATCGCGAATTCGACGGCCGCGTGGCCTTTATCACCGGCGGTGGCCGGGGTTTCGGCAAAGCCTTTGGCCGGGCGCTGAGCGACCGCGGAGCCCGGGTGGTGCTGGCGGATATCGATCGCGCCGCCGCCGAGGAAGCCGCCGCCGAGCTGAACAGCGGCGGCGCTGCGGCGGAGGCCGTGGCCTGCGATGTCGCCGACGAGGATCAGGTCGCGTCAGCGGTCAGCCAGGTGGCGTCGCGCCACGGCGGCATCGATATCCTGATCAACAACGCCGGCCTGCACTCCGCCGCCTACAGCGAGCCGCTGGCCACCTCGGGCATCGCCAAGCTGCGCCGCCTGTTCGATGTCAACCTGATGGGAGTGATCATCTGCGCGCTGGCGGCGCGGCAGGCGATGTGCGGGCGCGAAGGAGCCAGCATCCTCAATATCTCGTCTTCCGCGGCCTACGGCTGTCCCACCGCCTACGGCGTGTCGAAACTCGCCGTGCGCGGCCTCACCATGACCATGGCACGGGATTTCAAGGACGACGGCATCCGCGTCAATGCCATCGCACCGGGACTGATCTTCACCGATACGATCCGCGCCGAACTGCCCGAACAGATCGTCGATACCGTAAAGAGCGCCCAGATTCTCGACCGAGAGGGCGAAGTGCAGGATATCGTCGAGGCGATGCTCTACCTGGTGTCGGCGCGGTCGTCATTCATTACCGGCGAGACACTGCGGGTCAGTGGCGGCTTTACCTTGCAGATATGAGCGCCCGGCTCGCGGGCGCGGCGAGGGCAGGGGCCTGAATTTCCGCATCAGGCGCGGGTACCGATGACATCCAGCGAGGGCGAAGGAGCGACCGCCCTCGCCTGCCGCCGGCGCCTCAATCGCCGATGGCCGCCCGGCACTCGGCGATGGCGTATTCCAGCCAGCCGAGTTCATCGAAAATCAACCCGCCGTTGGCATCCACCAGCATTTCCAGCGCCGCCAGTTCCGCTTCCCGCACCGCGCGGTTGCGCGGCTCGGCCGCCAGGGCGATCTCGACAAAGTGCAGGGCCTCCACCGGATGACTTTCCGCCAGCCGTCCCCGCGCCGCCTCGACCAAACGGTCGACTCCGCCGACGAGGCGGACCAGGTCGGGCCAGATGGTGCTCGCCGGGACCGGATAGAGCTCGGTGGTCGAGTCGCTGCGGAACCAGCCGGTGTACTCCTCCCACACGCTGCGCACATACCAGCACACCGGGCCGCGGCCCGGCGCCGGCTCGAGGTGCGCGGGCAGGCGGATCTCCCGCATCAGCGTCCACAGATCCTTGTGTTCATTCATGCCCTTGACGGTCTCGTCGTGGATATGGCGCACCGCGTCGCGGATCTTGCCGAGGTAGGCGGCGATATGATCGGCGCCGGCGATCGGCTCATCGTGGCCGGTGATCAGCAACTCGGGACGCAGGGAAATCAGCATATCCATGTCGCGCAGGAATCCGGGCACGCTGCGATCGCGGTCGCCCCGGGCGGTGTAGAAGTTTGGCAATGCGCCCTGGATGGCGCCCATCCAGTTGCCGGTGAAGAGGGTGCGCTCCCCGGGCAGCCACACCACCAGCGAATCGAGCGTCTCGCCGGACGGCACCGAGAGCAGTTCGAAGCGCCGGCCGCCCACGGTGAAAGCGTGGCTGTCGGCAAACAGCGTCAGCGGCGCCGGATCGCGGGTGCCTTGATACCAGGCGTCGACATGCTCTTTCTTCGGCGTCATGGTTGCCAGCACTCTCACCGCGCGGGGCTGGAAATAGCTGCCCAGCAGCTTGCGCTCGTCGGAAATCCGCGGGAACTCTCGCTGCACGATGGTCTCGGCGCCGGCATCGGCAAATGCCGACCAACCACCGATGTGGTCGGGGTGGCTTTGAGTGAACAGGATATTGCGCACGTTCAGGGGCCTGCCGAGCAGTTGCTCGAACCGTTCGCGGTGGCGGGCGCCCTGGTAAGGGGTGCCGGCATTGATGACCACCTCGCCGTCGTCGCTGGTCACCACATAGGAATTCGAGGTGCCCCGGGACATCAGGATATGGTCGTTGATGCGCTCGGCGCTCTTTTCCGGTTCCCAGGCGATGCTGGCGATGACCGAATGATCGCGGGTATTGTATTTATTCATCTGGAGTATCCTCGGGCGGTGTCAATGGATCGGCGGTCTGCAGGCAGGAAGTCCGGTGCGTGCCGGTTTTATCGCGGCCAGCTCGCCGGCCGGAGAGCTTCGGGCCATCCCGGCATGGCACTGTAGTGTCATACGTCCGGCGCGATAAGCAAAGAGTCATTCCGGCAACATGGCTGTCTGGTTAAAAACCTGTCGCCTTTCGACTACCCCCCATGCTGGTCATGGCAACCGCCACAAGGGTATCGTGCCGCAAAAGCCAATCATCCGGCCGGGGTGGTGGCGCGTTCCTGCCGGAACAGTCGCCCGCTGTTTCGACGGATTTGCCCTTCACGCTGAAGTCACGCAAGCACAGCCGACAGAGAAACCTGATGAATACACCACTGTTTCCCCATTTCTATACTGGTTTTTTCCAGATTGCCTATGTCACCACCGACCTGCAGGCATCGATGACACTGTTCGCCGAACACTATGGCGTCAGGAAATTCCTCGAAACCGGCACGCTGATCAGCAACGTCATCAGCGATGGCAAACCGGTGGCCAATGAACTGCTTCTGGCCTTTGCCGGCATCGGCGATCAGCATATCGAGTTGATCCAGCCCCTCAGCGACGGCTGCGGGCGCTACGCCTCGGCATTGCCTGAAACAGGCTTTGCCCAGCACTTCCACCACCTGGGCTGCCGTTTCACGCAGCGCGAGCAATGGCAGGAGTTCCGCGGCAACCTCGACACCCAGGCACACCCCATCGCCTTCGAGAATGCGGATGGGTCGATGCATTTTCTCTACACCGACGAGCGTCCCCGCCTCGGCCACTACCTCGAATACATGTGGCTCGATGATGAGGGCGCCGCGCTGTTCGACGCCATTCCACAGAATTGAAAAAACAGTGATACAGGCGCGCCTTGCCGAGGCGCGCCGCCGGCTCAGAACCCTGCGGGTTCATACAGAGAGTCCCGCGGGTTCACCGCAGAGTCCGGCAGGTTCACCAAACAGCTCTGCGGGGTCACCAAACAGATAGCAGTTGATCACCTTGTGGAAATGGCTGATCTGCACCTCCTGCACCGGGTTCGGACGCAGTCCCCGCAGACCCACCGAGTGCATCCCCCGCTGCACCTCCTCCACATTGCCCAGATCCTGCTGCAGCAGCTTCGGAATCAACGCCTTCTGCCGCCGCCAGTCGTCAAGCACCTCGATCTCCACTGCCGGCGCCTTACCCCGGCCCCAGTGCAACAGGCTCACCATGTCCAGGATCGCCCGGTCAGGGTTGTACGGGTCATCAGGGTCCGGACGCCCCCGGAAGATCAACGTCCCGTCCGTGCCCCACACCACGCTCAGGTTCGGAAAAATGTTCCAGTCGTGGCCCACCGTCGCCACCTGCTCCGCCGGCAGCACCGGAAAATAGGCATCGTCATCGTCCGCCGCCTGCTTCATCGCCACGAAGCACGCCGCCATCGCGGCCTCCATCGACGTCCCTGACGGCAGACCACGAATCGCCGCCTCCGCCGCATTCAGCGACCGCGCCGTAAACTGGCCATCCCCCCTGCCCAGCCCCAACTGGTCGGCGAACACCTGTTGCAACGTCGCATAGTTCTCCCGCAGCTCGTCAACGCTCAACGGCGCCTTCCCCAGACGCCGCGACGGCGACCCCGGCGGCAACTCGTACACCCAGTGGTGCCGCCCGTGGCGGCCCGCCGATTCGCTGAAGTTCAGGTCGTCGTTGTACTGCAGAAACTGCGGGTGCGTGCCCCACACATGGTAGCTCTCCATGAACGCTTCCTGCGCCACCTTCCAGTTGCACTTGACCTTGATCGCCTTGTGCCACCCGTAGCGCATATCCTCCATCCGCAGAAAGTCCAGGTCTCCCGGCGCCGGCTCGAGGAACCCCGCAAACGGCTCCGGATCCGCGCTCATGTTGATGAACACGAAACCCGCCCAGCGGTCGACGTGGACCCGCGACAGCGCCACGTCCTCATCGCTCATGTCCGGGCAGCCCTGCCACTGCTCGCGGTCCAGCACCCGCGTGTTGTTGCCGTGCAGATCCCACTGCCAGGCGTGGAAGATGCAGTGGAACCGGGTGATCTTGCCCTTCCCCGACAGCAGCCGCCGCCCCCGGTGCGGACAGACGTTGTGGAACGCCTCGATCACCGCCGCCGCAGTGCGCACCAGGATCACCGACTGGTCGCCGATATCGTAGACAAAGTAGTCCCCGACCTGCGCCAGGTCTTCCTCACGGCACGCCCAGTGCCAGGTCGTCGTCCAGATCCGCTCCATCTCCAGCCGCGCAAACTCCGCCGACGTGTAGCGACGCGGATCGATAAAATCGGCGCGGACTTCTGACAGACTTTCGCTAAAGCGTTGTTGTGTGTTCATCATCTCCACCTCGCAAGTTGCTGTCCCAACGGGGAAACTGTGCGTGACAGCAGCCCCTGACATGAATCGACAGAACACCATTGTAGAAATCATTCATGTTTTTACAACACACAAACTGTTTATAATTTGTTAACTTATTTTCACTAATGGAAGAATGTCATGGCTGATATCAAATATCTCGCCACCTTTATTCAAGTCGTCAATCGCGGCAGTTTTTCCGCGGCAGCGAAACATCTCGGCGTCACTCCGCCGGCGGTTAGCAAAAGTATCGCAAGGCTCGAAAGCAGCCTCGGGGTACGCCTGCTCAACCGCAACACCCGCAATTTGCACCTGACCAGCGAGGGCCGGGATTTCTTTGAAAAGATCAGTGCGTTGATGAGTGAGATCGACAAAACCGTCGAAGATCTCAAGGACGCCACACAGGTTCCCGAGGGCCAGGTGCGCGTCGCCGTCGGCGCCACTTTCGGACGTTATTTCCTGCTTCCGGTACTTGCGGAGTTCTTTGCCCGCTACCCGCAGATCGCGCTGGAACTGGATTTCGATGACAACCCGAAAGATTTGCTCGAACGCGGTTTCGACGTCGGCATCCGCCAGGGCCAGGGCGACCATTTCAGTTATGTGTCACGGCGACTGACGTCCGATTATCCGATCATCCTGGTGGCCAGCCCCCGCTATCTGGCCGAGCGCGGAGTGCCCCGCACTCTCGAACAGCTGGCCGGCCACGACTGCATCGGCGCCGGTTCCAACGTGAGGATCGCCGACAGCTGGAAACTCCAGCGGGTGCCCAAAGCGGGCAAATCCTCGCGGGGGAAAAAGAACACCGAGTATTTCCCCGTTCCCCGTGGCCGGCTCACGGTGAATACCCAGTTCGACACCACGCTGAACGCCGCCCTCCACGATCTCGGCATCGCCTTTGTGGCGTTGCCGGCGGCGGTGCCTTTTCTCAAGGCCGGACACCTGAAAATCGTAATGCCCGATTATGTGGTCAAGAACACCTCATCCACCGGCGACCAGATTTTCATCCAGTACCCTCACCGCGAATACCTGCCTCCGAAGGTGAGGGTTCTGGTGGAATACCTGCTGGAGATCTTCCACCGCGAGGACGATCACGATGCCGTCCTCCACACCTATTCCGCCTGACGGTGCGGCGGCGCTCGCGCCAGGCAGCCGCGATCGAGCCTGTCCGCCTTTCACGGCCACGATTCATGGCGCGGCCCTCACCAATGGCCGGTATTGGGCATCGACAGCCAGGGTTCGGACGGCGGCAACGGCTGGCCTTTTTGCAGCAGCTCGATGGAGATATTGTCCGGCGAGCGCACGAAAGCCATGTGCCCGCAACGGGGCGGGCGGTTGATGGTCACTCCGCCATCCATCAAGCGCTGGCAGGCGGCGTAAATGTCGTCGACGCGAAACGCCAGATGCCCAAAATTGCGGGCTTCGCCGTAGGGCGGCTCCGGGTCCCAGTTGTAGGTCAGCTCGATCAGCGGGCTTTGCTTGTGGCCGGCCTCGGCGCTGTCGCCTGGCGCGGCGAGAAACACCAGGGTAAAACGCCCGGCCTCGACCTCGTGGCGCTTCATTTCCACCAAGCCCAGCTTGGTGCAGTAAAAATCCAGGGATTTTTCCAGGTCGGCCACCCGAACCATGGTGTGCAGGAATTCCATAATTTCACCTTCGTTGCAGGACAATCGAGTGTGTAAGTTTAACCGGAACCTGCCACCGCCGGGCATGCCGCCCGCTTGCTGCCGCTTTCTCTCAACGGCGGGAGGCCATATCGATGATCCCCATGCCCTCCAGCATCAGCCCGTAACCGAGATCGTCGAGCATTCGGCGCTTGATGTGCTGGACGCAGGCAACGCGGGTATTGCGCAGCATCAGGGTCGGTTTTGCGGCGAGCTGCGCCGCCAGCTCCCAGGCGCGCTCGCGCAGCCCGGCGGCGGGCACCACTTCGGCGACGAAGCCAAGCTGCTTGCCCTCGGCGGCGGAAATTTCCTCCCCGGTGAGCAGGAAATGGCGCCCCCGGTTGGGGCCCAGCAGCATCGGCCACCAGACATGGACGCCGTCGCCGGGCACCACGTTGCCCGGTGAGTGGGCCTTGTCGGCAAAGGACGCGGTATCCGCCGCCAGCACGATATCCGACAAGGTGAGCAGCTCGGCGTGGATAAAGGCCGGGCCGTTGACCGCGCCGATCACCGGCACCTCGATATCGAGCAGGTTGTGGAGCAGGTCCTTGCCCTCCTTGGTGATGCGGTCCCAGAATTTCGCGGTGCCCATGTCCGGGTCCGGCTCGGAAAAATCCATCTCGGTGAGAAAACGGTCGCCAGTGCCGGTGAGGATCACGA
Source organism: Porticoccaceae bacterium (assembly GCA_041655035.1). Taxonomy (GTDB): domain Bacteria; phylum Pseudomonadota; class Gammaproteobacteria; order Pseudomonadales; family Porticoccaceae; genus NAT127. Next base: position 18,654 of record JBAZCN010000047.1, read on the forward strand.
TGCGATTGCCGCGGTCGCGGCCCACCTGGTAGAAAGCGTCGCCGAGTTCGTCGTGGAGCCCGCCGGGGTAGGCGCTCCAGGTGGCTGGGCCACCGCTGTTGTGGATAGCGATTTCGAGCACGCCATCGCGGCGCTCGAAACGGATGAAACGGTATTTATCCTGGTAATCGGCCAGTTTGCTCATCGGATTTCCTCGTCGATTGGGGCGCTGCGGTCAGCCGGCGCTGTGGCCGCCGTCGGACAACAGGCAGGTGCCGTGGATATTGGCGGCGCGCTCGGAGGCGAGATAGAGCACCAGATCCGCCACCTGGGCCGGGTCCGCCGCCGGGCGCACCGCCATATAGCGCTGGATCAGCTCCATATCGACATCAGCGGGAAACGTCTGGCCGTCCATCATGTTGGTGGCCATCGGACCCGGCGCGACGCAATTGATGCGGACCGGCTTTTTCATGAACTCCATGGCCAGGGAGCGGGTCATCTGCACCAGCCCGGCCTTGGTGGCGGTGTAGGGTGCCAGATAGGCCTCGCCCACATAGGCGCCCGACGAGGCGACATTGACGATATTGCCGCTGCCCGCCAGCAGGTGGGGCAGGCCGGCCTGGATCAGCCAGAACGGCGCGGACAGGTTCACCGCGATGATCCGGTTCCACAATGCCTCGCTGATCTGCTCCGCATGGGCAGGACCGAGGATGCCGGCGACATTGCACAGCACGTCGAGACCGCCGAACCGCGCGACGGTATCCGCCACCAGGCCGATACAGGCTTCGCGGCTGGACAGATCCACCCGGCTCGCGAATGCCTCGCCGCCCCGCCCGGCGATCAACCCGGCGGTGTCGTCGAGCCCCGCGCCGTCCACGTCCGCCGCGGCAACCCTGGCGCCAGCGCCGGCGAACGCCAGCGCCACCGCCCGCCCGAGACCACCGGCCGCGCCGGTCACCAACACCGTTTTGCCAGAAAAATCTTCCATCCGTCTTTCCTCTCTATGTTTTGGGGAGTGCCATGATGATCATGCCGGCGCAATGATCAGGGCCGCAGGATCCAGCCGCCATCGACATGCAACACCTGCCCGGTAATCCAGCTCCCTGCCGGAGAGCAGAGCAGCAGCAATGCGCCGACCAGTTCATCCGGCTGGCCCTGCACCCGCATGGCGACGATCATGTCGAGCATCTTGCGGAACGGCGACTCCTCCGGCGTCAGTGACTTGCCGGCCTCGCTCATGGTGTTGCCAGGGGCGATAGCGTTGACGTTGATACCCTCGCGGCCGAGCTCGGTGGCCAGGGTAGTGGTCAGGCCCACCAGCGCCAGCTTGCTGATGCCATACAGTGACGCCGCCGGAAAGGCGCCACCGGAAACCTGATTGACGATCCTGCCGCCACCGCGCCCGCGCATCATCGGCACGACGGCCTGGCAGCAGTTGAGTGCGCCGGTGACATTGACCGCCATCACCCGGTTCCACTCTTCCGGGGAGCAGGCAATGGTTGGGGTATAGGCCAGCTCCGCCATCAACGCGGCATTATTGACGAGGATATCGACACCACCGAAGGAACGCCGGGCTTCCTCGGCCATGGCGCGGGTGGAGTCGGGGTCGGCAATATCGACGCCGATGGCCAGCGAGTCATGGCCGAGCGCCCCGATCTCGTCGGCCACGATTTGCGCGCCACTCTGGTCGAGGTCCGCCACCACTACCTGGGCACCGGCGGCGGCGAGTCCCAGTGCGTAGGCGCGGCCAATGGAGTTGCCTCGGGCGCCAACGCCCGTCACTACCGCCACTTTGCCGTTGAGGGAAAACTGATCGAGCGAAAAAGCCATGCTGGTTTACCTTTTATTGCAAAAATCCTGGCCACCAAAACCGTAAAACCGCGGACGACACAGGGATTCAGACGATTTCTATCATCTCGAAATCCGCTTTGGCGGCGCCGCAATCAGGGCATTCGAAATCATCGGGGATATCCTCCCACCGGGTGCCCGGTGGAATACCGTCCTCGGGCAGCCCCACAGCCTCGTCGTAGATAAAACCACAATAGAAACATTGCCATTTTTTCATGATTATCCGCCTCTTCCTGTTACTTGGTGTCCCATTCCAGCGGCAGGCTGTGGAGCGCCACCACCATCCCGGTGTCCACCACCAGTTCGGCATCGGCCCTGACGCGAAAATCGGGGATACGCGCCAACCATTCCTGGAGGAAAGCCCGCAATTCCACCCGCGCCAGCATCGAGCCGAGACAGCGATGAGGGCCGTTGCCGAAGGTGCCGTGGAATACTACCTTGCGGGCGAAATCCACATCCGTGGGATCGGCGAACTCCCGATCGTCCATGCCGTGGGACATGGTGGGCGTTATGATCATGTCATCTTTCCTGAGTGGCACACCGTGGAATTCCGTGTCGCGGGTAACGATGCGGCCGAGGCTCGATACCGGGAAGCGACGCAGCATTTCCTCCACCGCTTTGGGGATCAGCTCGGGCCTCGCCACCAGCTCGCCGCGCGTCTGCGGATGGCGCGCCAGGTAATTCATGGTAAAGCCCAGCACGGCGGCGACAGTGTCGAGGCCACCGAGCAGCAGCAGGATGGTCATGCCGGTAAGCTGGTCCTCGGTGAGTTTTTCGCCGTCCACCTCGGCCTGGCAGAGGCGGCTCAGCAGGTCGCCGCCGGGATTGCCGCGGCGCTGGCGCACCGTGTCCCGGGCATAGTCGGTC
>JBAZCN010000048.1:0-21196 GCA_041655035.1 Porticoccaceae bacterium
TGCCAGAATATTGAGTGTGGCGTATGGTCCGGCAAATCGTCGCGCTGCCGATGGACCGGGCCGACCCCGACCGGACCGGGTCAGCGGGCAGTTGCATCGCTGTACTTTCCCGGCCGCGGCTCTCCGGGCTGATGCCGCCCCTGCAAGGCTCTACTAGGGAACGTTCGTCAATGGAACGCTCGTCAATGGAAAGCTCGCCAGCGCCACATAGCGATAGCGATTCCCGCCGTTTTCGTCCCGCTCCCCGACACCCCGGTAGAGGCCAAACCGGCGGGCGGCAAAGTCGAGCCCGGCGATGGCGGCGCGACTGGCCGCGAACGGGGGCGCGCCGCGCACTCGCCGGGCCAGGGTGATGTGAGGACTATACCGCCGCTCCCGGCAGGCGATACCGGCGGCACTTGCCGTCGCCACCACGATGTCGTGCAGCGCCAGCAGTTGCCGGCTCCGATCGAGGATCGCGGCGAGGATCTGGCCCCGAGCATTGGGGAAGCAATCGATGGTGAGCGGGCTGACGGTCGGGGCCGGGAGCGGCAGGTGGGCATCCAGGGCCGCCTGCAACAGGCCGAGTCGATGGTCGTCGAGGTCGCCGAAAAAGGCGAGAGTGACATGGTAGTTCGCCGTATGCTGCCAATGGCAGCGGTGGTCGGGCGTATCCTCCCGGGCCAGTGTGGCGAGGCCGGAGGCGATCCTCGCCGGCACCGGCAGGGCGGCGAATACCCGGCGGTGGACCGGGGGCCTGTCAGGCGAGTTCGCGAAGCCGTCGGTCGGTGACATAGGCGTCGAGCTGGTGGCAGAAATTTTCGATTGCCGAGCAGCGCGCCGCGATGCCCCGGCGATCGTTGCCGATGATGACGAAGGTCCAGCTAGCGCGCTGCCACTGGTCGTGGAAATCACTTTCACTGACGGCGATGTTGGTATCGCGGCCAAAGCGGTCGCTGAGGCGGCGCAGCCGGCTGCGCTTTTCCTTGAGTGAGGCGCAGCCGGGGAGCTGGAAACTGATGGTCAATTCGACGATAGGCACAGGTTCACCTCGTTGCGGGTGCCGTGGGTGACAGCCATTATGGCAAATCCGGCGCCTCCCGGCCCGCCATTGGCGACGCCGCCATAAGGGGTGCGCCGGCCCTTTTCTTGTCGCCCGCCCGTTGCCATGTATAATCTCCCGCCGTGAACAACCCTGTTGTGGTCATGGTCTTCCCTGCCGCCCACGCCATCCTCGGTTCTCCCCGTTTTGCAGATCTATTCGCCCTGTCCGGTCTTGCCGAGGTGAGCGCGGCCGGGCTCCGCGTCGGCAGCGCCATTCGATGATCGGCTGTCCAGGGCTGCCGGCCCGGCCTGGTCCTGCATTTTCTCAAGAAAGGATTATCCATGCTCTTGCGTTCAACCAAAGCCGACTGGTTCGGCAACATCCGCGGCGATCTGCTGGCCGGCACCGTGGTCGCCCTGGCGCTGATCCCCGAAGCCATCGCTTTCTCCATCATTGCCGGCGTCGATCCCAAGGTGGGGCTTTATGCATCTTTCTGCATTGCCGTGCTCATTGCCTTCGTCGGTGGCAGGCCGGGGATGATCTCGGCAGCCACTGCCGCCCAGGCGGTATTGATGGTGACGCTGGTCAAGGACCACGGCCTTCAATACCTGCTGGCGGCGACAGTGCTGACAGGGGGCCTACAACTGGCTGCCGGGTACCTGAAGCTCGGCAATCTGATGAGCTTCGTCTCCCGTTCGGTGGTCACCGGATTCGTCAACGCCCTGGCGATCCTGATATTCATGGCCCAGCTGCCGGAATTGACCGATGTCACCTGGCATGTCTACGCCATGACCGCCGCCGGTCTCGGCGTCATCTACCTGTTTCCGCTGATCCCGGTCATAGGCAGGACGATACCGTCGCCGCTGGTGTGCATAGTGACGCTCACCCTGGTGGCGATGGCCCTGGGGCTGGACATCCGCACGGTGGGCGATATGGGCGAACTGCCGGATACGCTGCCGGTCTTCCTGTGGCCGGACGTACCGTTCGATATGCAGACACTGGCGATCATTTTTCCCTATTCGGCGGCGATGGCCGTTGTCGGCCTGCTGGAATCGCTGATGACCGCGACCATCATCGACGACCTCACCGATACCCCCAGCGACAAGAATCGCGAATGCAAGGGCCAGGGCATCGCCAATATCGGCGCCGGGCTCATCGGTGGCATGGCGGGCTGCGCGATGATCGGCCAGTCGGTGATCAACGTGAAGTCCGGCGGCCGCGGCCGTTTGTCGACGCTCTGGGCGGGGGTTTTCCTGCTGGTCCTGGTGGTGTTCCTGAGCCCGGTCATCAAGGTCATTCCCATGGCCGCCCTGGTGGCGGTGATGATCATGGTGTCGATCGGCACTTTCAGCTGGCGCTCCATCATCGATTTGCGGAAGTACCCGCTGTCCAGCAACATCGTGATGTTGGCAACCGTGGCGGTGGTTGTGGCGACCCATAATCTGGCTTATGGTGTATTGGTCGGGGTGCTGCTGGCATCGCTGTTTTTCGCCAGCAAGATCAGCCACCTGCTGGCGGTGACGTCGGAGCTGGACGAGGCCGGCATCACCCGTCGCTACCGGGTGGTGGGTCAGGTGTTTTTCAATTCCGCCGGCAGGTTCGTCAGTCATTTCGATTTCAAGGAGGCGGTGGACAAGGTGGTGATCGATTTGAGCCGCGCCCACTTCTGGGATCTTTCCGCTGTCGACGCTCTCGACAAGGTGGTGATCAAGTTCCGCCGCGACGGGGCGCAGGTGGTGCTGGTCGGCCTCAACGAAGCCAGCAGCACCATCGTCGACCGCTTTGCTGTCCACAACAAGTCGGAAGAAATCCGCAAAGCTCTTGGGAGCGCCCAGTGAACGACAACCGAAAGGCGGTACTTGCCTGCATCGATGGCTCCACTTACAAGCGGGGCGTGGTGGACTATGCGGCCTGGGTCTCCGGTGCCCTTGGCGCGCCGCTGAAACTGCTGCACAACATCGAAGCGCGCGACCATCTGCCGATGTCAGATCTCAGCGGCATGCTCGGTCTCGGTACCCGGGAGGCGCTGCTCGAGGAGCTTGTGTCGATGGAGGAAAAGCGCAGCAGGATCCTGCTCGAACAGGGCCAGCTGATGCTCGACAATGCCCGCCAGCGGGCCCTTGCCCAGGGGGCCGGCGACGTCACCAGCATCCAGCGCCACGACAGCCTGGTCGACGCGCTGGTCGACCTGGAGGACGATATCGGAATACTGGTGCTCGGTATCCGCGGTGAGACTCACAGCGAGCGCCAGCCGCCCCCCAGTGCCTGGCTGGAGACCGCGATCCGCGCTCTGCATCGGCCGGTGCTGGTGGTGAACCGGGATTTCAGTGCACCGCCCCGGCGCTGCATGGTCGCCTATGACGGCAGTGACGGGGCGCGCAAGGCGCTGGCGATGGTGGCCGGCAACCCGCTGTTTCGTGCCATGGAATGCCATCTGGTGCAGGTCGACAAGGCCGGCCAGCCGGCGCTGCTGGAGGATGCCGCCGCGACCCTTCGCGAGGCGGGGCTCGATGTGGTTGCCGCCGCTCTCCACGGGGACGCGGAACAGCAACTGGGGGACTACCAGCGGCGGCACGGCATCGAGCTGACCGTGATGGGCGCTTTCGGCCACAGCCGTCTGCGGGAACTGCTGTTCGGCAGCCTGACCTACAGGATGCTGGCCGGGGCGCAAACGCCGCTGCTGTTGTTGCGCTAGGTTTGTCGACGCTCGGATACACCGAAAGACCATTTTCAGCGCTGCGGTTGCTGTGGTGCGCTTCGTTCCTCAGCGCACCCTATGCACAGCCATGCGCCTTTATAGCCAGTGCGCTTTTATAGGGTGTGCCGGACGCGGGAGGCGCACCGCGGCACGGCCGGCGAAACTTCGGTTGTACTTTCAGCTGAGCGCGCGCCGGCCGGTCAGCTGATCCGCGAGTAACCCCCGACCAGGCCTTTTTTCGACAGCACCCACTGCCACAATTGCAGGTTCCGGGCGCGGAAGGCGCCAGCGCAACACAGCAGGTAATAACGCCACATCCGATAAAAACGTTCTCCCAGTTGCTCGGCAAAGCGCGGCCAGGCCCGGTCGAAATTGGTGTACCAGGCCATCAGGGTCTTGTCGTAGTCGGCGCCGAAATTGTGCAGGTCCTCGACCACGAACAGCTGGTCGACGCTGTCGCCTATCTGGCCGATGGAGGGCAGCTCGCCATTGGGGAAGATATATTTGTCGACCCACGGATCGGCGCCGCCGTGGCGCAGGTTCTTGCCGATGGTGTGGAGCAGGAACAGGCCGTCGTCCTTCAGGCAGCGGTGGGCGGTCTCCATGTAGGTGCGGTAATTCTTGTGGCCGACATGCTCGAACATGCCGATGCTGACGATGCGGTCGAAACGCTGGTCGATGGCGCGATAGTCCGCGAGGCGGAATTCCACCGGCAGGTCTTTGCACTTGTCCCGGCCCAGCTTTGCCTGCTCCCTGGAGATGGTCACCCCCACACAATTGACACCGTAGTGCTCGGCGGCATAGCCCATGAAGCTGCCCCAGCCGCAGCCGATATCGAGTACCGTCATCCCCGGCTTCAAACCCAGCTTGCGGCACACCAGGTCGAGCTTGGCCTCCTGGGCGTCGGCGAGGTTATCGCAGTCGCGCCAGTAGCCGCAGGTGTAGGTCATGCGCGGATCGAGCATCGCGGCGTAAAACTCGTTGCCCAGGTCGTAGTGTCGCTCGCCCACCTGCCAGGCGCGTTTGGCGCTCTGGCGGTTGGTGAGGCGAGCCTTGAGGGAATGGAAGATCAGGCGCAGCGGATGGAGTTCCTGGTCGAGGTTGGCGCGCAGCACCCGGTAGAAGAATTCGTCGAGGCGCCGGACATCCCAGGCGCCGTCGATATAGGCTTCACCCAGGCCGAGACTGCCATGGGCGAGGACTCGCTGAGGCACATCGTCGGTGTTGAACTGGATGTCCCAGGGGCGGTTGCCGCCGATCTGTACGTCGGCCCGGGCGAGCAGCCCGGCGACCCAGTGATGGGTGCCGGAGAACGCGGCTCCGGCCGCAGTGCTGGGAAAGCCGGTTGAATCATCGGACATGGAGACCTCCTCATGGATCAGCCCATCACCGAATGCTCAGAGGCACCTCGTTTTCGGGCCAGAGTCGACTGCAATGTTTCTGGTCCGCTTGAGAATAGTACCTGTTGCCGCCAATTTCTAGGTCGAGCCTGTCGCGGAAAGTCGCGCTGGCGAACGGCAGGGGATTGTGGCGGGGCTGGAGCCGGGAGCGGCGCGGGGTCAGGAGTCTTTGGGGGGCGGGGTGTCGGCGCTGGCCAGCCAGTCGGGGCCGAGCTGCTGTTCGATGTAATCGCGGATGAATTGGCGGACTTTCTGGGATGGGGTGACGTCCTCCCGGGCACAGAGTTGTTCGAAGATGGCTTTTTTGCGCGGATCGATCAGCAGGGTGAGGCGGGCGGTGCGTTGTTCCATGGTCACGGGCGTTGTTATGGGAATGGCAGGGGGTTGCGTCCCGGGGCAGTCAAGGCCCTCCATGGCGGAGGGCCTTGCGGCGGGGATTACAACCGTGGGCCGGCCGCAACCAGGGATTTACCATGGTCGTTGTCGGTGAAGCGATTGAAGTTTTCGATGAACATGGCGGCGAGACGGGTTGCTTTCTCGTCCCATTCAGCCGGGTTGGCGTAGGTATCCTTGGGGTTGAGGATGCCGCCGTCGACGCCGGGGAGGGCGGTGGGGATCGCCAGGTTGAAGTAGGGCAGGGTGGCGGTTTCGGCGTCTTCGATCTCGCCGCTGAGGATGGCGTCGATGATCGCCCGGGTAGCCTTGATGGAGATGCGCTTGCCGGTGCCGTTCCAGCCGGTGTTGACCAGGTAGGCCTGGGCGTTGGCCGCCTTCATGCGCTTGACCAGTACATCGGCGTACTGGGTAGGGTGCAGGCTGAGGAAGGCGGCGCCGAAGCAGGAGGAGAAGGTGGGCGTCGGCTCGGTGATGCCGCGCTCGGTGCCGGCCAGCTTGGCGGTGAAGCCCGACAGGAAATAGTACTCGGTCTGCTCCGGGGTCAGCTTGGCCACCGGGGGCAGCACGCCGAAGGCGTCGGCGGTGAGGAAGATTACCTTGCTGGCGTGGCCGGCCTTGGACACCGGCTTGACGATGTTGTCGATATGGTAGATCGGATAGGAGACCCGGGTATTTTCGGTGCGCGAGGCGTCGTCGAAATCGATCTTGCCACTGGCGTCGACAGTGACGTTCTCCAGCAGGGCATCGCGGCGAATGGCGTTGTAGATGTCGGGCTCCGCTTCCTGGCTCAGGTTGATGGTCTTGGCGTAGCAGCCGCCCTCGAAGTTGAACACGCCGTTGTCATCCCAGCCGTGCTCGTCGTCGCCGATCAACTGGCGCTTGGGGTCGGTGGAGAGGGTGGTCTTGCCGGTGCCGGAGAGGCCGAAGAAGATCGCCACGTCGCCGTCCTCGCCGACATTGGCGGAGCAGTGCATGGAGGCCATGCCCTTGAGTGGCAGCAGGTAGTTCATTACCGAGAACAGGCCCTTTTTCATTTCGCCGCCATACCAGGTGCCGCCGATCAGCTGTATCCGCTCGGTCATGTTGAAGGCGACGAAGTTCTCGGAATTGAGTCCCTGTTCCTGCCAATCCGGATTGGTCGCCTTGGCGCCGTTCAGCACCACGAAGTCGGGCTCGAAGTTCTCCAGCTCCGCCTCGGAAGGGCGGATGAACATATTCTTGACGAAATGGGCCTGCCAGGCCACCTCGGTGACGAAGCGCACCTTGAGGCGGCTGGTTTCGTCGGCGCCGCAGTACAGGTCGACCACGAACAACCGCTTGTTGCTCAACTGGTTGCCGACCACGGACTTGAGGGACGCCCAGACTTCAGGGCTGATGGCCTTGTTGTCGTTCTTGCCCTGATCGGACCACCACAGTGTATCGCGGGTCACATCGTCCTTGACGAAGTATTTGTCCTTCGGGGAACGCCCGGTGAAGATGCCGGTGTTGACCGATACCGCGCCCAGCTCCGTGACCACGCCCGCCTCGTAGCCGGAGAGCTCAGGGTTGGTTTCCTCGGCAAACAGCAGATCGTAGCTGGGGTTGTAGACGATCTCTGCTGGATTGGTGATGCCGTACTGGCCGAGGGCGGTAGTGAGGGCGCTGGTATTCAAGGGTGAAACCTCCGGGCAATTGTCTGGATGCATGCGGGCGGGGTATATGCAGTAAAGAAGGGGATTATAGGGCTGTAAAACCACTGGTCAATGTTAATATGATTAACATTGAATGTTTTTTGTATGCGCATACTATATGCGGTGATACCTGACATCAGAGGATGACCTGGCAAAATGCCCCATCGCGCCCATTTATTTTCACTGCGTATCGGCCACGCCCTGCGAGAAAGTTGCCGGGCGGAGCCCTATGGCTACCGGCGCTTCGGCCGCGATCTGCTGGCCGGAATCACCGTGGGCGTCATCGCCATCCCGCTGTCCATGGCTCTGGCCATCGCCAGTGGCGTGGCGCCTCAGTACGGACTGTATACCGCCATTGTAGCCGGTTTCATCATCGCCCTCACCGGTGGTTCGCGCTACAGCGTGTCCGGGCCGACCGCGGCATTCGTGGTGATTCTCTACCCGATCGCCCAGCAGTACGGGCTTGCCGGGTTGTTGCTGGCCACGGTGATGGCCGGAGTGTTGCTGGTGGGGCTTGCGCTGCTGCGCTTGGGGCGACTCATCGAATATATCCCGGAATCGGTGACCCTCGGCTTTACCGCCGGCATTGCGGTGGTGATCGTCACCCTCCAGGTGAAGGACCTGCTCGGACTGCCACTTACCAGCCTGCCCGATCATTATCTCGACAAGGTCGCGGCCCTGGGTGCGGCGCTGCCGGCGTTTGCCTGGCCGAGCTTTGCGGTGGCGGCAGCGACGCTGGCGACGCTGCTGTTGTGGCCGCGCCTGCGGCTGCCGGCTTCGCCCCACCTGCCCGCGGTGATCGTCGGGACGTTGGTGGCGCTGTGGCTGAACAGCCGCGGATTCGCGGTGGAAACGGTCGGGTCGCGATTTTCCTATGCGCTGCCCGATGGCACCGCCGGGCGGGGCGTGCCGCCCTTTCTGCCCGGCTTCGAGTGGCCCTGGCTGCAGCCCGGCAGCAATGGCCGGCCACTGGAATTCAGTTGGCAGCTGGTCCAGGATCTGGTGCCGGCGGCGTTTGCCATCGCCATGCTCGGCGCCATCGAATCGCTGCTCTGCGCGGTGGTGCTGGACGGCATGACCGGCAAGCGGCACAGCGCCAACAGCGAGTTGCTGGGTCAGGGTATCGGCAATATCGTCGCGCCTTTTTTCGGCGGCATCACCGCTACCGCCGCCATTTCCCGCTCCGCCGCCAATTTCAAGGCGGGCGCGCAGTCGCCGGTCGCCGCCATGGTGCACGCCCTGGTGGTGCTGCTCGGCCTGGTGGCGCTGGCACCGCTGTTGGCCTACCTGCCGATGGCGGCGATGGCGGCCCTGCTGATTGTCGTGGCGTGGAATATGAGTGAGGCGCCGAAGGCGCTGCGACTGCTGAAAACAGCCCCGCGCGGGGATCTGTGGGTGTTTCTCACCTGTTTTTCCCTGACGGTGCTGCTCGACATGGTGGTTGCCATAACTGCCGCGGTCCTGCTGGCGGCGGTGCTGTTCATGAAGGAAGTGGCGGAGATGACCAAGGTCTACGAAATTTCCTCTAACCGCAACCTGGTGGCGGTGGACCTGCCCGAAGGCTGGTCGGTGTACAAGATCAACGGCCCGCTGTTTTTTGCCGCCGCCGAGCGTATCTTCGGCGAGCTGGCCGGCCTGATTGCAGGCAGGAAAGGCATCGTCCTTTATATGGACGGTGTGTCGATCATCGATGCCGGTGGGCTCTCCGCCCTCGACAAACTGATCGACCAGTGCCGGCGCGACGGCTGCCGGGTGATGATCGCCGATTTGCAGTTTCAGCCCCTCAAGACCCTGGCCCGGGCGGGTGTCGCGCCTGTCGAGGGGGTGTCGTCCTTTCACCCGACCTTGAGGGATGCGCTGGAGAGCCTGGCCCTGGCATCGAGCGCGTCTTGAAAACTTCTCGGCGATCCGGACCGTCCGAGTGAAACGATGGCCGGTCCGTGGCACTATATAGCCGCTGAAACCGTCCAAGGTGGGTAGCCGCGGGCAAAGGCAACAGATTTCGGGAGGTCGTGTGGATACTTATCAGGCAGCCATGGCGACGCTGGCGCTGGTCATGGGGATCGGCTGGGCGAGTGGCGTCAATCTCTACCTGGCGGTGTTCGTCCTCGGGCTGGCCGGGGCCGCCGACAGCGTCGTTCTGCCGGACGGCCTTGCGGTGTTGCAGGAGCCTGTGGTGATTGCCGCGGCCGGGCTGATGTGCCTGGTGGAATTTCTCGCCGACAAGACCCCAGGTGTGGACAGCGGCTGGGACGGCCTCCACACGCTGATCCGTATTCCCGCCGGAGCGTTGCTCGCGGCCGGCGCAGCCGGCGAACTGGCCCCGTTGCTGGAAGTGGCTGCCGGGCTGCTCGGTGGCGCGGTGGCTACCATCAGTCATCTGTCCAAGGCGGCGAGCCGGCTGCTGATCAACATGTCACCCGAACCGTTCAGCAATTGGGCGGCGTCGGTCAGTGAGGATCTGCTGGTGCTGGGTGCCTTGTGGGCGATGTTCAACTACCCGCTGGTGTTCGTCGCTCTGCTGGTGCTGTTTCTCGCCGTGGCGCTGTGGCTGCTGCCGAAAATGTGGCAGCTGCTGAAAGAGCTTTATCACAGGCTCCGTGGCGCGCTGAAAGGCGCTACGCCACCGGCTCGGGTCGCACCGGCACCGCCCCGGTTGGAGGGGCCATGGTGACAAGCACTGCAGCCAGACGTCCGCGACTAATGGCCATGGATGCCCTGGCTCGCCGTGAACATTCGCGGCATGAGCTTTACGCGCGCCTCAAGGCGCGCTGTGCCGACAGCGCGGACGACCTGGAACGGGTGCTCGACGACCTCGAGGCGGATGGCCTGCTCTGTGACCGGCGGTTCGCCGAAGCCTATATCCGTTCGCGGATTGGCCGCGGCCAGGGGATGGTGCGTATTCGCCACGAGCTGCGCAACAGGGGAGTCGCGGCGGCGGTGATCGAAGAATCCCTGGCTGCGGCCGATGTCGACTGGTATCAACTGGCTACGGAGGTTCTGGTGCGCCGATTCGGCCGGCAAGTGCCCGCTGATTATAAAGAGCGCGCCAGGTGCATGCGCTTTCTGCAACAGCGGGGTTTCGCCAACGATGAGATCCGCGGGGCTCTCGACACCCTTGAAGCCACAGAATAATCCGTTCATCCCTGTTTCGTTGAGCCTGACGGTGGTGGGGCTTACCATTGTCCGCGAAAAACGGCCGTCTGTCGGCCGCAGGCGGCGGCCCCTGGCCGGTGGCGCTTTCAGTGTCGCATTTTCAGTGGGCAGGCGGGGGGATAGAAAACCGGTCTCGCTTGTCATAGGCCCTGTTGGCGAGCCCAGTGATGCCACAAACGTTGTTGCAGATGTCGAAACAGGTGTTGTGAATGAGTTGTGCTAGATGGTTATTGATGCTGATGGCCGTTGCCGCGTCGGCACAGGGCGCGGCGACGCCACCCAAGCCGGGCGCCGCCGGCGGGGAGGAGAGCGGCGCTGGATCGATTCGCCACGGCTGTATCCAGAACTACCTGATCAAGCGTGTATCGTTCAATGACGACCGCACCGGGGTCATCGAATTGTCAGGGGGCAACAAGGTGCAGATAACCCTCAGGAACCGCTGTTCGGGTATCCGCCAGGACGGCTACGTCCACAAGCCGGTGAACAACCGCTTCTGTGAAGGCGATATCCTCCGGGTGATGCGTTCCGGAGGCGTATGTGTCGTCGACCGCCTCGAGCCATACGTCGAGCCGGCCGAGGATCGGCCTGGCGGCGAGGCCGCACCCGCCAGCGGCGACTAGCCGATCTTTATTCAGCACCGCCCTTCTTCGCCCCCGATACCAGGCCATGCCCGTGGAGTTGCGTCGCGGTTTCTTTTAAACTTGCCTACCTTTGATCGTCAGGAACGAGTGTCATGGATAAGCAACTGCTCAGTATTCTCGTCTGCCCGGTGAGCAAGGCTCCCCTGGAGTATGACCGGGAGCGGCAGGAGCTGGTGTGCCGGGCCAGCGGCCTTGCCTATCCGATTCGCGATGGCATACCGGTGATGCTCGAAAGCGAGGCGCGCCAACTGACCGCCGATGAAAAGCTAGGCGCCAACCACTCCCGTTGAATCCCGCATTGCGAAAATTGCTGTCGGCGGACATTGCTATCAGGAGCAAGCCATGACCAGGAGCAAGCCATGACTGAAAAGTCGATATTTTCCCGTATCATCGCCGGCGAGATCCCCGGCGAGATCCTGTATCAGGACGAACTCTGTTTCGCCATCAAGGACATCGCGCCAAAGGCGCCGACCCACTTGCTGTTGATCCCCAAGAAGCCCATTCCCCGGCTGGTCGATGCCAGTGCCGAGGATCAGGCCCTGCTCGGCCACCTGATGGCCACGGCGGCCAAGATCGCCACCGCCGCCGGGATCGGCGATGCCTTCCGTCTGATCGTCAACAACGGCGCCGGTGCCGGGCAAACGGTATTTCACCTGCATCTGCATATTCTGGGCAATATGAGCATGTCGGAACAGAGCCTCGGTTTTTGATGCGAATGGCGGTTGCAGTGAATAGTGGTTCTTGAAAAGAACAGTGATTTTTGAAGCAGAGATAACGGCTGGCTCGACGCCGCCGACAGGCTCTCCATCAATGAAAAGGTTCCATCAATGAAAAGATTCCGTCAATGAGAAGATTCCCCGTCAATGAGAAGATTCCCCGTCAATGAAAAGTAGTGCAGCGATCCGCCAGGCATTCCTGGATTTTTTTGCCGGCAAGGGTCACGCCGTAGTGCCCAGCAGCAGCCTGGTGCCCCACGACGACCCCACCCTGTTGTTCACCAATGCCGGGATGAACCAGTTCAAGGATGTCTTCCTCGGCTTCGACAAGCGCCCCTACAGCCGCGCCACCACCGCGCAGAAGTGCGTACGTGCCGGGGGCAAGCACAACGATCTCGAAAACGTCGGCTATACCGCGCGCCACCACACTTTCTTCGAGATGCTGGGCAACTTCAGCTTCGGCGACTACTTCAAGCGCGACGCCATCCGCTACGCCTGGGAGTTCCTCACCTCGCCGCAGTGGCTCGAGTTGCCACAGGATAAACTGTGGGTGACGGTCTACGCCGAGGACGACGAAGCCTACGATATCTGGCATCAGGAGGTGGGCGTACCCGCCGAGCGGCTGATCCGCATCGGCGACAACAAGGGCGCCCGCTACGCTTCCGACAACTTCTGGATGATGGGCGACACCGGCCCTTGCGGCCCCTGCACTGAGATCTTCTACGACCACGGCCCCGATATCTGGGGCGGGCCGCCCGGTTCGCCGGAGGAGGACGGCGACCGCTACATCGAGATCTGGAACAACGTCTTCATGCAGTACAACCGCGACGAGGCCGGCGTCATGCATCCCTTGCCGAGGCCCAGCGTCGATACCGGCATGGGCCTCGAGCGGGTCTCGGCAGTGCTGCAGCGCGTCCACAGCAACTATGAGATCGACCTGTTCCAGGCCCTGATCAAGGCCGCCGGCCGCGAAACGGGAAGTGCCGATCTCGACAACCCGTCGCTCAAGGTGCTGGCCGACCATATCCGCGCCTGCGCCTTCCTGATCGCCGATGGGGTGATACCCGGCAACGAAGGCCGCGGCTATGTGTTGCGCCGCATCATCCGCCGCGCCATTCGCCACGGCTACAAGCTCGGTGCCCGCACCGCCTTTTTCTACAAGCTGGTGCCCGACCTGGTGGCGCAGATGGGCACCGCCTATCCCGAGCTGGCCGAGGCCCGGGCCCGTGTCGCCGAGGTGCTGCGGCAGGAGGAGGAGCGCTTCTTCGAGACCATAGCCAATGGCATGGATATTCTCGACGGCGCGCTGGCCCAGGTGGCTGGTGGAGAGCGGGCCGTGCTCGACGGCGAAACCGCCTTCAAACTGCACGACACCTACGGCTTTCCCCTCGACCTGACCGCTGATGTGTGTCGGGAGAAGGGTATCGCCGTGGACGTCGAGGGCTTCGACAAGGCCATGGCCCGCCAGCGCGAGCAGGCCCGGGCCGCCGGCAAGTTCCGCATGACAACAGCGCTGGAATACGGCGGTGCGGCCACCATCTTCCACGGCTACGACCGGCTGGTGGTGGAGGAGGCCGCCGTCACCGCGATCTATGTCGACGGTTCCCCGGTGGATGAAATCAGCGTGGGCGCCCAGGCGGTGGTGGTGCTCGACCACACGCCGTTCTACGCCGAATCGGGCGGCCAGGTCGGCGATGGCGGCGAGCTCGTCGCCGGCAACGTCTGCACCACCCT
Organism: Porticoccaceae bacterium; assembly: GCA_041655035.1. GTDB lineage: Bacteria > Pseudomonadota > Gammaproteobacteria > Pseudomonadales > Porticoccaceae > NAT127. The sequence continues at coordinate 13,436 of JBAZCN010000048.1, forward strand.
CTTTGCCATCGAGGACACCCAGAAGATCCAGGCCGAGGTGTTTGGCCATCACGGTGAGCTGCGTGCCGGCGCGCTGAAAGTGGGCGACAGGGTTACCGCCCGGGTCGACACCTGGCGCCGCGCCGCCACCATGCGCAACCATTCGGCTACCCACCTGATGCACAAGGCCCTCCGCGAAGTGCTGGGGGACCATGTCCGGCAGAAAGGCTCACTGGTCGATCCCGACAAGACACGTTTCGATTTCGCCCACAACGCGCCGCTGAGCCGCGACGAAATCGCCCGCATCGAAGCCATCGTCAATCGCGAGATCCTGGCCAATACCGAGGTCGCGGCGCGGGTGATGGCCATCGCCGACGCCCAGCAGAGCGGGGCGTTGATGCTGTTTGGCGAGAAATATGGCGACGAGGTGCGAGTGCTCGACATCGGCTCCTCCCGCGAGCTCTGCGGCGGCACCCATGTCGCGCGCACCGGCGATATCGGTCTGTTCAAGGTGATTGCCGAGGGAGGGGTCGCCGCCGGCGTGCGGCGCATCGAGGCGGTGACCGGAGAAGGCGCCCTGGCCCAGGTGCAGCGCCAGGAAGCGATACTCAACGAGATCGCGGCGTGCTTTGCCGCGCCGGCCGATCAGGCGCTGGGCCGGGTCGTCCAGGCGCTCGACCAGTTGCGCGCCCAGGACAAGGAACTGGCCCGCCTCAAGTCCCGGCTGGCCAGCGCCGCAGGCGATGATCTGCTGGCCCGGGCCCGTGATCTGGGCGGCGTCAAGGTGCTGGCGACAAGCCTCGACGGCGCCGATCCCAAGACCTTGCGGGACATGGTCGACCAGATCAAGTCCCGGGTGGCGTCGGCGGTCATCCTGCTGGCCGCGGTCGATGGCGACAAGGTGGCCCTCACCGCCGGGGTCACCAAAGACCTGACCGACCGGGTCAAGGCCGGCGAGCTGATGCAGTTCGCCGCCGCTGAGCTGGGCGGCAAGGGCGGTGGCCGCCCGGACATGGCCCAGGGCGGCGGCAGCGGCCCGGAAAAGCTGCCCGCGCTGTTGGAGGCGGTGCATCAATGGGTTGCCAGCCGGCTGGGCTAATATGACGTATGTCATCTTTTTGTTTCGCAGCCTGGTGGTTTTGGTGTTTAATTCGTGCCTTTTGAAGGCTTCGGGCAGTTCCTGGAGGTTGTGAATTGGAGGTCGTGAGTCATCCATGAGTCTTATCGTCCAAAAATACGGCGGGACGTCCGTAGGTAGCGTCGAGCGCATCGAGGCGGTGGCCAAAAAGGTCATCGGCTTTCGCGATGCGGGCCATCAGGTGGTGGTAGTGGTATCCGCCATGAGTGGTGAAACCAACCGGCTCATCGAGCTGTCGAAACAGCTCGATGAGAACCCCAGCAGCCGGGAAATGGATGTGCTGGTGTCGACCGGCGAACAGGTCACCATCGCCCTGCTGTCCATAGCCTTGCACAAGCATGGCTGCGAGGCTCGCTCCTATACCGGCGGCCAGGTGCGCATCGTCACCGACAGCGCCCACTCCAAGGCGCGCATCCAGGAGATCGACACCGGACGCATACAGGCCGATCTCGATGCCGGCCGGGTCGTCGTCGTCGCCGGCTTTCAGGGCGTCGACCTGAACGGCAATATCACCACCCTCGGTCGCGGCGGCTCCGATACCACAGCGGTGGCCCTTGCCGCGTCGCTCAACGCCGACGAATGCCACATCTATACTGATGTGGATGGGGTCTACACCACGGATCCCCGGGTCGAGCCCCGCGCGCGGCGCCTCGATCGCATCACTTTCGAGGAAATGCTCGAAATGGCCAGCCAGGGTTCGAAAGTGCTGCAGATCCGGTCGGTGGAGTTTGCCGGTAAATACAAGGTTCCTTTGCGTGTCCTGCACAGCTTTCAGCCGGGACCTGGCACGCTGATCACCCTGGAGGATGATGACAGTATGGAAAACCCCGTTGTTTCAGGCATTGCGTTCAATCGCGATGAAGTAAAGTTCACTATCCGCGGTATTCCCGATAACCCGGGTGTCGCCTACAAGATCCTTGGTCCGATCAGTGATGCCAATATCGAAGTGGATGTGATCGTCCAGAATTTCGGCGAGGATGGCTCCGCCTCGCTGACGTTCACCGTTCACCGCAACGATATGAAGAAAGCCGGCGAGATCCTCACCGCCGTGGCCAAGGAGCTGAACGCCAAGAGTATTACCAGCGACGATCGCATCGCCAAGCTGGCTATCGTCGGTGTCGGCATGCGGTCCCATGCCGGAGTCGCTGCCCGGATGTTCAAGGTGCTGGCGGATGAAAACATCAACATCCAGATGATTTCCACCTCGGAAATAAAGATTACTGTGGTGATCGAGGAGAAATATCTCGAACTTGCGGTCAGAAGCCTGCACGCTGCATTTGAACTGGAAGAGGTGGACAGGGTGGAGTAATTTGTTTCTTGGGATTGGTGTGGCGGTTGTGGGTCACCGCTGTCGGACGTCGCCCCAGCTCCTGAGACAAATGTGTCGCAAACGGCGAAATCAAAAAAACACAACGCCAACCCATAGGAGGCGCCCCCGGGCGCAAAGCAGTGTAGGAGAAGACCATGTTGATTTTGACCCGACGTGTTGGAGAGACCCTGGTTGTAGGTGATGACATTACTGTCACCGTGCTCGGGGTGAAAGGCAATCAGGTACGGCTTGGCGTCAACGCGCCGAAGGACGTATCTGTGCACCGCGAGGAAATCTATCAGCGCATTCAGCAGGAAAAAGGGCAGGGCAACCAGTAATTCAGGTGTCCCGCCCCTTTGATTTTCCGGCTGATGTGGTATTATGCCGCCCTCTCGTCAGGGCGGTATTTTACCCCTTTTACCCCGGCGGAACTTTGGTGAGGTGGCCGAGCGGCTGAAGGCGCTCCCCTGCTAAGGGAGTATAGGCTAATCCCCTATCGAGGGTTCGAATCCCTCCCTCACCGCCAGATTTAAACTATAAGGCCTTGTATATCAAGGCCTTTTTTATTTTTAGGATTTTTAGTACCGTCATATATACCGTCATTTCCCCTCGCTTCAGCTTCAGTATCACCTCAGGATAATCCAGGGGCATCTTCTTCTGATTTCGACAGTACAGGCTTGCTTCACCTCATCATACCCATAGTTGCTCCTGTAAATGTCTAGGACGAGCCAGAAGGCCTTATCCAGCCAAGTTGTGTGTCACTGAGCCAGTAGAGCCGCAACGGCTCCTGTAGGCGCTAGGCAATGGATAAAGCAACTTACTGGCAGGATCTGCGTAATAAGCAACCCAAACGGGCTTTCACTTGGACAGCAGGCTCCGAGCCAATTAGCCAAAGAACTGTCTAGTGAAGGCGTATGCCGTACACGGCCTTCAAACTGAGGAATATGGCTGGAATCTGTATGGCTTGAGCAGTTTGGCCCAAATGATTTGGGGAAGGACGGATTCACTGATGGTGTCGAGGTGGACACTGACGACCAGTTCTATGCTTGACGAAGATGCTGAGCTCCAAAGTTGGCGATGGTTGATCGTGAACGATAATACCCCTGTATTCAGGAGGGTATTCCTTTTTGTTACAAATGGTGGAATACTTGGGGCAATAAACGAAAGAACGAAGATTCCGACGCGGTAGGGCATACGCCACGCCTGCAGTGAATAGAGAAGGAATGGCACGGACATGGCTATGGACTCCTCCCTGAGACTTGTGAAACCCGATCAACTCTGGTTTGGCGAGATCGCTTCATTTCTTTTTAGGTGGTTACGCTGTATCGGGAAGTATGGAGTTGATTATGAGCTTTTCCCGCTAATAATTATTATGAGGAAGCATTCCTCATTAACGAGCTGTTAGGCTTCATATGGACATGCTGTCGCTAGCAGTTGGGTTCCTTGTCGGTGCACTCACAGGTGCCGCTGGTAACTATTTGGCGGACAAGTACACAGATGTTCGCCGAGATAAGAAGCATGCCAAAGAGCAAGCCAAACTGTGGCAAGACATCGAGGCACGTTTTCCTTTCGTGATTGCTGATATGCGCCGAGCCTTCACGAGTCCAGAGGGCAAGAACGTCCGAGCGTTCTTTGTCAAAGAGAGTGGCACAATGATCGGCTTCCTCTCTGAGCCGTGCTTTGAGTTTCATACAGATGAGCATCCCGATCTGCATGCGGCTGTTCTGCATTTGGCCCGCTACGACTTCATCACAGACATTACGCAAGGTAATTGCCCCATGTACCGCGTGCACGAAAAGCTCATCGACTGGCTTGTAAGGCCTAACAGTTCATTCAAGCCAGCGCTGGTTCGCGGCGCGGCTTAATTCTAGCGTTAGGCCGCTAGTTAAGTATTTTGCAACCAAGGGGGATTAATGAGATTTTTCTGTTTCTCGCTAGTTCTATCGCTCGGCCTGATTGGCTGTGCAACAACTCCAATGCCGCCTAGCCAAGCAGCTCAAGTTGCTTCCGATAGGCTGCTGGCGTTTCAAGAGAGGTCTGCTGACGCTACCGGAACGTTGGTCGTTACAAGAGATAAGGGTTTATTAGGGGGCGGTTGCTATTACGGCTTCTTCATCAATGACGTCTTGGCTGCACGCTTTGACGTTGCTGAGACTGCTAGCTTTTATATCGAGCCCGGCGAGCTTGTATTGCGTTCCGGTCGGGACCCTAAAGGCCGAGCACTGTGTGGCCTCAGTCAGCAAGAGTGGACACAGCGAGAGACTATTTTGCGAGATGGAGAGACCAAGTACTTCCGAATGTCAATTGACGCAAATGGCAAGACAGATTTACAGCGGGCAGATCCGGTGGGCGCGCCCTAACAGTTTGAATCACCCTAGGTGCTAGGGAGCTACTATCTGAGAGAATGGATCCATGACCAAATCAGACAAGTTTTCAGCAGAGGTTGGTGACCATATCAACCACGTTGACGTTACTGATAAAGTCTGCATGCGATGAACCAGGAAGCCATTCCCGTAGCCCGCTGCACAGTCGAGAGGCTGAGGCTTCTGGGATATATTCTGCTGGTAGAAGCTAAGGCAAACTACTATCGGCAACTCGGAAGTCAGACCGCGATGGCAGCCTGACTTAAACCGATGAGTCTCCTCAAAATCCGGGGCGATTCAATACTGGGCTGCTCAAAAGGCAGTGGCCTAAAATACTTGGCGGCTGCAACATAAAGGGAGATTAGCTATGTCGCAGTCGATCGTTAAGTGCTCAACCTGGCTCAACGGTTTCTTGCAGCGTAGAGGGCTGCAATGCCCTGATCAACGGGCTCTATACGAGTACCACTGCAGTTACGAGGAGTACCGCGAGCTCCAGTATCTGCTTGTTTATCTCGGCAGCTTTGAAGCAGCAGTAAATGATACAGGAGGCTGCGCGTGTTTCGTCCTTTTCTGCTCGGAATGGTATCGACGTGAGTACCGAGCTCAGCATGGCTGGAGTTGGGAGCCGATCTGGCAGGTGTTGGGTTACAGGCTGTCGGCGCCTGACTTGGGCAAAGCCATACCGCGAGGGTTGGAAGGCTATTGGATGCGGCCGGTACATGCCTACGAGTCAGAGCGACGTAATTTTCTAGGCTCGCTGTTTTCAGAGGGCGGCCTGCCGTTCCAGCTGCTGAGGGAAGAGGGGAACCGTTTCTACGCGCTGTTTGATCGTGTGCTTAAACAGAATGACCAATGGCAGTTGATGGGTCATAGCACCCTTCAGCAGGTCGAAAAGCTGTTGGAAACAGCGAATCTTCCCCAGGTATTTTCATCACCCCCATCAGTAGAGTTGATCGCGCGGATGGCTGATCAGCTACTGGCTCTGGTACGCGATTACAGTTTGGAGCAGGCAAACGAACCTGTCGCTCAGCTAAATGCGCAGAACCCCAAGTGGCGCGAGCTTTTCCCTCTTCCTCTTGATAACGAAACAGGCAGCGAACTGCTCAACGGGTTGCTCAAGACAGCAACGAGCGAAAGAAAGCGGAATAGCAGGGCGGCAGGGACTTGGGCTTGCCTGCATTTCTGGCACGAGGGGCAGCCTGACGTGTTGAAAGTGCAGGTTTCGTTGCCATCAGAAGTTCACTTTTCCTTATCGGCTACGCCTTCTACTACACGTTTTGAGCTGGCACTTATGGAGGCGGGGCAGGTGATTGCAGCGCTGGGGCCAGGCTACGCTGTGGTTGATGGGGCGGTAGCCAAAATCAAGCTGCGACAGCGTGAGGTGATGGCGCGGCGAACCGATCTGGCATCACCGCTGAGTTTGGTGGCAATAGCCGGTGGTATGGTGATTGGTACCATTCCCATTCGGGGGAGCATCGTTGCATTGGGCGAGGTGCCGGTTGGTTTTGAGCCTGCCAATGACCGCTGGCAGCTATGCGGCCAGGCCTCCTTCAGCACGGCAAGTGAGGATGTGCTTGTCGTTTTGCCATCCGAAAGCATCGTAAATGAAGTGGGAGAGAGCGAAGGTGAGGCGAGCATTTCTCCCATGCCCAGCGTCTGCTCGTCTCCAGCCATTAGAGTTCGAGGTAAGGCACAGCTGCAAGTTAAGTGTGGGGACTCCGACAGCTACAGCATCCGTACAGGGCGCACCGTTGGAGCAGGGCTTGGGCTCGAGCTTGATGGCGCGCGGTTGCCGTGGGAGACCAGACCGGCGCTCACATTTGTTGGGCTCCCTAAAGCTGAATGGCCGGGCACGACGGATGAACTGCAAGTGCAAGGTGGTCAGCTGTATGTTGGCGGTAAACTGCTGGGTAGCGGTGCCCTTCAAGAAATGCTCGGTACCCAGTACGTCGCGGTGCGTAATCGCAGCGGCGACACCTTGTTGCGACGTAAAGCCGGAATACTACCGGCAGATTTTCGTTTAGAACTGCGCAGCGGGGAAAGCCCGAGGCAGGGCAGTGTTCTGGTCCACACGCAACAGCCGTGTTTGTTGCAGATAGCTGATCAGTCAATTCAGGTTCAACAGCTCAAAGGCGACGGTCACGCAGAGCTCCGCTTATCCTGCGAGGGCATTCCGCCGATCAGTTTTCATCTGACCATAACCCCCAGTCTGGTGGCTGAGCCGATTGTCCTGGTACTGCCTTTTCCAAGCTCCGGCTGTTTGGCTTTCGATGCCAGCGGTCAGCCGCTTAAACGCGATATCTGCGTGGATGAGCTGCTGGGTACCCGGCTTTACCTTTTTGGCCGCAATGGCGCGCCCACCAAGTTTGGGCTTGAACTGACCCTCAAAGGACACACAGCTAGAAATGCCAGTTACAGCTGGTCTTATACGGCGGCTGAGAGGCCTTTGGAGATCAGTCTGTACAGTATCCGTGAGCAGATAGTCGATCTGCTTTCCCTGCATTCGGATATTGATCAGGTGGTGGAGCTCAGGGTTTTCGGCAATGGGAAGGATGCCATTTACCGTATCCGCAGATATGCCGCTGCCATGCGGCTTCAATCAGATACTCAGACGCTGATTGCCAGCCAGTACCAGGATGGCAGTAGCGAACTGCCAGAGCCGGTATTGATGTTGTTGCATGAGCCGATGCGCAGCGCGGTAGCGCTGACGCCAAGACGCAGTGAAGGCGTGCCGACTGGAGAGTTTGAGCTGCCAGCGTCAATCGAGAAAAGTGGCCCGTGGTTGGTAGTGCCCAAGTCAGGATCGACTGTATCTTTCAGGCCGTTGTTTATCGCCGGCGGTTGGGAGAAAACCTCTCAAATTGATGACGCACAGAGCCTGCAGAAAGCGGTATTGACCTTTGAGCATATGGCGCCGGTCAGTTCGTTCACTGCTGTGCTGAACGCTATGGCTATCAACCCCATGCACAGTG
>JBAZCN010000049.1:0-20580 GCA_041655035.1 Porticoccaceae bacterium
GGCGGCCGGCCTGCGCCAGTTGCGCCGGGTCTACCTGATCGAAATCGAGCGCAAAGGCACCATCCTCTCCGCGGTGTCATCGGAGGAGATTCTCCAGGGCGGCGACCGGCTGGTATTCGCCGGTGATACCGAGGCCATCTCCGACCTGCTGCGCATCAACGGTCTCGAGCCATCCCCCGAGAACGGCCACGCCGCCCCGCTGACGGTCGACCGGGCCGAGCGGCGGCTGGTGGAAGCCGTCGTGTCGCCCCATTGCTCGGCCATCGGCCAGGCGATCCGCGACGCCCGCTTCCGCGACCAATACGGCGCCGCGGTGCTGGCGGTGGCCCGCAACGGTGAGCGGGTCAAGGGCAATCTCGGCACGATCCAGCTGGAAGCCGGCGACACCCTGCTGCTGGAGGCCCGCCCCGCCTTCGTCAGCCGCCAGCGCTACAACAAGGATTTTCTGCTGATCAATGATCTCGATACCGAGCAGCCGCGCCACGAGAAGGCGCTGCTGGCGTGGGTGATACTGCTAGTGGTGGTGGGCGCTGCAACATTTGGCGTGATCAGCATGCTCAACGCCGCACTGATCGGCGCTGGCCTGATGCTGCTCACCGGGTGCTGCTCCATCGGCCAGGCGGAAAAGAGCCTCGACCTCAGCGTCTTGATCACTATCGGCGCGTCCTTCGCCCTCGGCGTCGCCCTGCAGAAAACCGGGGTCGCCACGTTTCTCGCCGGCAATATCATCGATCTCAGCGGCGGCAGGCCCTGGCTGATGCTGATCCTGACCTACGTGACCCTGTCGATCCTGACCGAGGCCATCACCAACAACGCCGCCGCGATCCTGATGCTGCCGATCGTGCTGGAAATGACCGCCAAGGCCGGACTCAACAACGAGCCGTTCGTGTTCGCGGTGATGATGGCGGCATCGGCAAGTTTCGCCACGCCGCTGGGCTATCAGACCAATCTGATGGTCTACGGACCCGGCGGCTATACCTTCTCTGATTTCCTCAGGGTTGGCGTACCGATGAACCTGTTCATCGGTACGGTCACCATCTGTGTGCTGCTGATCGGCTGGCCACTGGTCAAATAACAGGCGAGGACCTGGCAGGGCCTTTGCCCTGCGCTGGCTCAGCCCTCGGCGGCGGTACCGTCCACCACCTCTCCCTGGGCATCGGGATTGTCCTTGCGGAACTGGTCGGAATCGAGGAACAGCAACTTGATCAGCGCGCCGGTTTTGCTCGGCGCGATACCCATCACCAGGACATTCAGGTTGCCGCGATCCTCGACGAGTCCAGGCAGATGGATAAGGATTTCACCCGTCTGCTCACTGGTAAAGATATTGAGGTCCTCCTTGCGCTGGAGACGATCGGCGATATTGCGCAGCATCAGGTCGAGTGCCCGCTGAAACAGGTGGAACGTCAGGTGCCCCTTGTATTCCGAGCGATCCAGGGACAGCTTCAGCTTGATGGCCTGCGCCTTGTCCTCGCCCACCGTCAGGGTGGCGACGCCCACGGCATCCCCGGCGGCGATCTCCTTGAACAACCGCCGGGATTTTTCACGGGGCGCCTGGAAAAAATAGCGGTGGAGAGTATTGACCGACAGGGTCAAAAACTGGCCCATATCAATGCGTGGCTTTACGGCTGTATTTGTCATCGGGGCGATTCCAGGCGATTATCAGGCTGCGAAGTGTACCCGCAGCCAGCGGCGAGGTATAGATTGCCGCCGCCCCAGGCGGGCCGGGCGATCAGCGGGCGGAACACCGCGCCGGCCTCGGCCATGGCCGGCATTCATGCGGTAAAAACTTGATTTAGCGCGAAGTTTACGTACTATTGACCCCAACCTTTCAAAGAGCGAGCACTAGCCCATGAGTCATCCGACACAAGCCATCAGATCGACGGCCCTGTCCGCCGACGTCAGCAAAGTCCTGCGCAGTACCTATGCCCTGCTCGGCATGACAGTGCTGTTCAGCACCTTTACCGCCATCGTCGCGATGGCCATGAACGCCCCCTACCTGGGGCTGTGGACCTTGTTGCCCTACTTCCTGTTCCTGTGGCTTACCGAGAAGAACAAAAACAATGCCATGGGCCTGGTCTGGGTTTTCGCCCTGACGGGTTGGCTCGGCTTTACCATTGCCCCGATCATCAGCCACTACCTGGCAACCTCCGGCTCCGAGCCGGTGCTCACCGCGCTCGGCGGCACCGCCCTGATCTTCTTCGCCTGCTCCGCCTACGTACTGACCACCCGCAAGGATCTGAGCTTTCTCACCGGCTTCCTGATGACCGGGGTGATCGTGGCCTTCGTCGGCGCCATCGCCAATGTCTTTCTTCAGATCCAGGGCCTGTCACTGGTGATTTCCTGCCTGTTCCTGGTGATTTCGTCCGGGCTTATCATGTGGCAGACCAGCGCCATCATTCACGGCGGTGAGCGCAACTACATCTCGGCGACGGTCACCCTGTTTGTGATGATCTACAATGTGTTCAGCAGCCTGCTGCACCTGCTCGGACTCAGCGAAGACTGATCGCGGCCATGACCATGCAAGGGCGGCCATGGCCGCCCTTTTTATTGTGAGACCGCAGCCTTTGGCAAGCGCCGTGACATGGCGCGATTGCCCTCTCCCTCCCGAAGACTCGATTGACACGCGATGCGATGAAGACATACCAACTGGATGACGAAGGCTTTCTCGATAACCCGGCGGACTGGAGCGAGGACTTCGCCCGGGAAATGGCGCGACAGGAAAATATCGAACTCGGCAGCGAACACTGGGAGCTGATCCGGGCCACTCGCCGGTTTTATCAGGAATATGGGTTTTCGCCTTCGATGCGGCCACTGATCCAGTTTATCGGTATCCAGCTCGGCCCCGAGAAAGGGCGCAGCATTCACCTGATGCGCCTGTTCCCGCCCAGCCCGGCCCGGCTGTTGAGCCTTCTCGCCGGCCTGCATAAACCAAAACACTGCCTGTGACCGCCGGGCCGCCAGGCGCCAAACCAGGAGCAACACCACCATGAAACTTGCCGATACCCCCTGCCAGCCGTGCCGCGGCGATTCGCCGGCGCTGACACCGGACGAAATCGCCCGCCATCTCCGGCAACTGCCCCGCTGGACTCTGATCGCGGAAAACGGTGTCGACCAGTTGGAGCGCGGCTTTGACTTCGAGCGCTATCGCGATTGTCTCGACTTCTGCCAGCGACTCGGCGAGATCGCCGAACAGGCCGATCATCACCCACTGATGATCATCGCCTGGGGCAAGGTCACTGTGCGCTGGTGGACTCACGCCATCGGCGGCCTGCATCTCAACGACGTCGTGATGGCCGCCAGGAGCGACCGGTTGTACGCGCAGTTCGGCTGAAGACTTGCTGTTGAGGGCCTTTGGTGAACTGAGGGCTTTCTGTTTAACTGAGGGCTTTCTGTTTAACTGAGGGCTCTTTGTTAGCTGAGGGCTCTTTGTTCAGCTGAAGGCTCTGACGCTATTCGCCATGAATGGTGGCCAGCAGTTGGCGCGCACCACCGCGGTTGCGGTGCTCGCACAGGTAAATACCCTGCCAGACACCAAGGTTCAGCCGGCCCTGTGTTATCGGAATGGTAACGCTTGCGCCCAGCAGGCTCGCCTTGATATGCGCCGGCAGGTCGTCGGGCCCTTCGTTGCTGTGGCTGTGCCACGGCTGGCTTTCCGCCACCGCACGATTGAAATACTGCTCGAAATCCGCGCGCACCGAAGGATCGGCGTTTTCATTGAGGGTCAGCGACGCCGATGTGTGCCGAATCAGCAGATGCACCAGCCCGATATCCAGTGCCGCCAGTTCCGGGAGGGCCGCGACGACCTCCCCGGTGACCAGGTGAAAGCCCCGGGGCCTCGACCGCAGCACGATCTCTTTTTGAATCCACATGGCGCGCCCCGACCTTCCCGGCATCAGCCCTCGCGATTGCCGCTTCCAGGCTCCTTGAAGACCCGCCGCACCGCGATAAAGAACACCGGCACCAGGAAAATGGCGAGAAGCGTCGCCGAGATCATGCCCCCCATCACACCGGTGCCCACCGCCCGCTGGCCGGCAGAGCCGGCGCCGGTGGCCAATACCAGGGGCATTACGCCCATGATAAAGGCCAGCGAGGTCATCAGGATCGGCCGGAAGCGCAGGCGACAGGCGGTCAGCGTCGCGTCGATCAAACCCTTGCCCTCCTGTTGCAGGCTGCGGGCAAACTCGATGATCAGGATGGCGTTCTTCGCCGACAGGCCGATGATGGCGATCAGGCCGACCTTGAAGTACACGTCGTTCGGCATGCCCGCCAGTGTGGCGCCAAGCAGCGAGCCGAACACCCCGAGCGGAACGACCAGCATGACCGAGAAGGGAATCGACCAGCTTTCATAGAGCGCGGCAAGGCTGAGGAACACCGCCAGCATCGACAACGCGAGCAGCAACGGCATCTGCCCCTGGGACTCTTTTTCCTCGCGGCTTGCCGCATGCCACTCGAGGCTGCTCTGACGGGGCAGCTGGTCCATGATTTTTTCAAGCGCGGCCATCGCGTCGCCGGTGCTGTAGCCTTCGGCCGCCGTACCGGCGAGGCGCACCGCCGGGTAACCGTTGTAGCGCGCCAGCAATACGGCGCCGGTCTCCCAGCGGGTGGTGGCAAAGGCCGACAGCGGCACCAGATCGCCCTGGACATTGCGAACCCGCATGGCGAGCAGCTGCTCAGCCTGCATGCGATGCGCCATGTCAGCCTGGACGATCACCCGCTGCATCCGGCCGTCGATGGGAAAATCATTGACGTAACTGGAGCCGATTGCGGCGGACAGCATGGAGTTGATACTGGAAAACCCTACCCCCAGGGCATAGGCTTTATCGCGGTCGATATCCACCCGCAGTTGTGGCGCATCCGGGGCGCCTTCGACCCGCATCGTGCCGATGGACGGCTCCTGCGCGGCGAGGCCCAGCAGCTTGGCAGTCGCTTCAGCCATCGCCTCATGCCCCAGGTTCCCGCGGTCCTGGAGCCTGAAGGTGAAACCGGCGCCGGTACCGAGTTCAGGGATCGAGGGTGGCGTGAGCGTGATGATCATGCCTTCACGGATCTCGGCCAGGGCGGCCTGAGCCCGCTCGGTGATGGCCGCCGCACTGTGTTCCCGGCCCTTGCGCTCATCCCATGGCTTGAGCTTGATAAAGGAGTTCGCGGTATTCTGGCCCGTTGTGAAGAAGTTGATACCGACCACGGTGGTGATGTTGTCCACTTCCGGTTGTGACAGGAAATACGCCTCGACCTGTTTCACCACTTCAAGGGAGCGGTTGGCCGTGGCGCCAGCGGGCATCTGCATCACGGCAAACAACTGGCCCTGGTCCTCTTCCGGCAGAAAGGAGGTCGGCAGGCGGATGAACATCAACGCGACGATCCCCACGATCAGGAGATAAAGCAGCAGATACCGTCCGGTGCGGGCAACGACCTTGCTCACCATCCCCTGATAACCGGCAGCACTGCGATTGAACAACAGGTTGAACCACCGGAACAGGCCGACCTTGGTCTCATGGTGATCACTGCGCAGGGGCTTGAGCAGAGTGGCGCAGAGCGCCGGCGTGAGCGACAGCGCCAGAAAGGCCGAGAAAAGGATCGACACCGCCATGGTCACCGAGAACTGGCGATAGATATTGCCGACCGAGCCACTGAAAAAGGCCATCGGCACGAATACCGAGACCAACACCACGGTAATGCCGACGATGGCCCCGGTAATCTGGCCCATGGCCTTGATGGTGGCTTCCCGGGGCGACAGCCCCTCCTGGGCCATCAGCCGCTCGACGTTTTCCACCACCACAATGGCGTCATCCACCAGGATGCCGATCACCAGCACCATGGCGAACATGGTCAGCACGTTGATGGAAAAACCAAAACCGTAGAGCAGCGCAAAGGTGCCGAGCAGCGCTACCGGGACCACCAGGGTCGGAATCAGGGTATAGCGGATGTTCTGCAGGAACAGCAGCATCACCACGAACACCAGGATCACCGCCTCTACCAGGGTGACGACCACCTTCTCGATGGAGATGCTGATAAACAGTGACGTATCGAGGGGCACGTGGTAGCGCACGCCGTCCGGCGTGAACTGGGCCAGTTCATCGAGTTTCGCACGCACCGCCAGTGCGGTGTCGACGGCGTTGCTGCCCGGCGCGGTCTGGACCGCGATGCCTACCGCCGCCCCGGCGCCGTCGCTGCGGGCGATGCGGGTGTACTGCTTGGCGCCCAGTTCGATCCGCGCCACATCCCGCAGCCGCACCGTGGAGCCATCGCGGTTGGCGCGCAATACGATATTGCCAAAAGCGTCGACGTTGGTGAGCTGGCCATCCACCACCACCATCGCGGTGAGCTGCTGATCGGAGAGGTTCGGCCGATCACCGACACTGCCCGAGGATACCTCGGCGTTCTGTTCGGCGATGGCCCGGTTGACGTCTTCCGGTGTCAGATCGAGACCGACCAGCTTGTCCATGTCGAGCCACACCCGCATGGCGTGCTCGGTACCGTACAGGTTAGCAGAGCCGACGCCGTTGACCCGCTGCACTTCGGGAAGAACATAACGGCTGACATAATCACCCATTTGTATTTCACCGAATTCGGGATCCTGGGAGGTGAAAATGGCGATCATCAGAATATTGGCGTTGGTCTTGTCGACGATGATGCCCTGCTGGTTCACCGCCTGCGGCAGGCGCGGCGTGGCGCGGGCCAGTTGGTTCTGCACCTCGACCTGGGCGAGATCCGGATCGGTGCCTGGCTCGAAGGTCAGGGTGATCTGGCCGCGACCATAGGATTCACTGGCCGATTCCATATACAGCAGGTTATCGACGCCATTGAGCTCGTTCTCGATAATGCTGATTACCGATTGCTCGACCATGGCCGGCGTGGCGCCCGGATAAGTGGCAGTGATGCTGATGGCCGGCGGCGCAACCTGGGGATAGTAGGCCACCGGCAGCTGCTTGATGGCGATGATCCCGGCGACACTGATGAACAGGGCGACCACCCAGGCGAAAATCGGCCTGTCGATAAAGAATCGTGCCATGCTGTTACTCCCGGACCACTGCGTTGGCGGGGACGATGCCCTGGGGAGTTACCTCTGTGCCGGGGGGGGCCTTGAAGAAACTGTCGACCATGATCTGCTCATTGCCCTCGAGACCCTCGGCCACTATCCAGTGATTGTTCTGCTCGCCGACGATGGTCACCGACCGCACCGCAACGACATTGTCCTCGCCGACCACCAGCACCGTGTCGCCATGCTCCGTCCGCGTGACAGCTTTCTGCGGAATCAGGAAACTGTCGGGGAAACGCGCCTGCTCCAGAAGCACCCGGACATACATCCCGGGCAACAGCATGCCCTCGGGATTGGGGACTTCAGCGCGAAAATTGATCTGCCCGGTGCCCGGATCGACATTGACCTCGCCGAACAACAGCCGCCCCTGATGAGCATAGCGGCTGCCATCCTCGAGAATCAGGCGAACGGGAATCGCCTCGTCGCCGGTCAGGCCAAGGCTTTTCTTGGCATAGGAACTGCGAAGGATCAGGGCATCGGCCGCGCTCTGGGTAAAACTCGCATAGATGGGCTCGATCTGCTGGATAGTGGTCAGGTGCGTGGCCTCGCCCTCCCCCACCAGAGCGCCTTCTGTGACCAGGGAACGGCCGGCGCGGCCGCTGATCGGCGCCTTGACCGTGGCGTAATCGAGATCGATGTTGGTGGCCTCGACAGTCGCCCTGGCGGCTTCGACCTCGGCTTCGGCCTGCTTCAGCGTGGCATCGGCGATGATCACATCGAGTTCACTGACCGCCTTGACCTTGCCCAGCGCCGCGATGCGGTCATTCTGGGCCTTGGCCTTCAGCAGATTGGCCCTCGCCACGGCGAGATTGGACTCCGCCTCGCGCACCGCCGCCCGGTACGGCGCCGGGTCGATCTGGTACAACTGTTGCCCGGCTTCGACGTCGGAGCCTTCGACGAAATCCCTGGATTTCACGATCCCCGAGACCTGGGCCCGGACCTGGGCGATGCGCCAGGGTTCCAGCCTGCCGGACAGCTCCATGGTGACGACGACCAGTTCCGGGGTGGCGGTGATCACGCCGACCGTCGGCGCCTGCTGGGCGCTTTGCGGCTGCTCATCATCGCAGGCGGTGAGCAGGCCGGCGAGCAACAACAGGGCCAGGGCGCGGAAAGCGCGGGGGAGAGATAACGCAGTGGGGCACATGGTAACGTCCTGATACATGTCCGAAAAAAGGATGCTGGTACAGGTTGCGAGAAGGCAGCCCGGGAAAGCAGGCTGGCATTATCGTCACATATGACGTTATCGTCAATATTGACAATAGCGTCAGAAAAATTACACTGGACATCAAATACTAAAGCGCTGAATCACTTAAATCGAGGCAACGAAAGCGACCATCATGCAAGCAATTATCACTGCGCCCCCCGGCAAGCGAGAGCGCACTCTCTCCGCCATTGTCAACGCAGCCATTACGCTGATTGCTGAAAAAGGTCTCGAATCAAGCAGCATCGACGATCTCATGGCCACGGCGGGCATGGCGCGGGGCACCTTCTACAACTATTTCCAGTGCCGGGAAGAAGTTCTCCACGCGGTGATTCAGCGCATCCAGCACGACCTGATCACCGGCGTCGTCGCCCATCTCCCCACCGGCATGCCGCCCGCGACGATCATCGCCTGCATGTTGCGCGGTTACCTGCAGTTTTGTCACGACCGCTGCCAGATAGGAGCGGTCCTGCTGCGCATCGGCGGCTTCAGCCCCTGGGTGAAGGCCTGTCATGAAGAGATGGTCAGGGGATTTTCCCCGGTCGATGAGGCCCTGGTGGCACTGTGCGGGAATGCCATTTCGTACACCAGCGCGCGCACCTACCTCGAAGGCATGTCGAACAATATTCTTTTCCACCTGCTAAGCGGACGGCTCGGCGCCGACAATGTCGAAGAGCTGTCGGCCCTCACCCTGAGAGGGCTTGGCGTCAACGAGCCGAGCATCGAGCAAGCGCTGGCCACCGCCCGCGACTTCGCGGCCGCCATCGCCCTGAACTGACGCTCAAATACCGGCGCGCCCTGTACCACTGGCGCCCCGGCACCGCTCTGCATCTGCCACGACCCGGCCCTGATGGCCGGGCTCAGCCGATATGGTCGGCATTCTGCCCGCGGTGGCGCAGGGCGTGATCCATCAGTACCAGGGCCAACATCGCCTCGGCGATGGGTGTCGCGCGGATCCCCACGCAAGGATCGTGGCGGCCAGTGGTGACCACCTCGATCGGGTTGCCCTCGATATCGATGGACTGGCCGGGAATGCGCAGACTGGACGTCGGCTTGAGCGCCAGGCGGGCAACGATGTCCTGGCCGCTTGATATTCCCCCGAGAACCCCGCCGGCGTGATTCGACAGGAATCCACGGCCGGTAATTTCATCGCGATGCTCCGTGCCTTTCTGGGCCACCGCCGCAAAACCGGCACCGATCTCAACGCCTTTGACCGCGTTGATACCCATCAGCGCGTGGGCTATATCGGCGTCGAGGCGATCGAACACCGGCTCCCCCCAACCCGGCGGCACCCCGGCGGCGCACACCGTCACCCTGGCGCCGATGGAATCGCCTTCCTTGATCAGGGCCTGCATGTACTCCTCGAGTTCCGCGATGCGGGCGGGATCAGCGCAGAAAAAAGCGTTGCCGTCGATCGCCGCGCGGTCCTCGAAGCCGAGCTCGATGGGCCCGAGCTGACTCAGGTAACCGAAGATATCCACACCATAGCGGGTTTTCAGGTACTTCTTGGCAATGCCGCCCGCCGCCACCCGCATCCCGGTTTCCCGCGCCGAGGCGCGGCCGCCGCCGCGGTAATCGCGGATCCCGTATTTTTGCTGGTAGGTGTAGTCGGCGTGGGCCGGGCGGAACTGGTCGCGGATTTTCGAGTAATCCTTCGACCGTTGATCGGTATTTTCGATGATCATGCCGATGGGTGTACCGGTGGTTTTACCCTCGAAAACCCCGGACAGTATCCTGACCAGATCATCCTCGCGCCGCTGGGTGGTATAGCGGGATTGGCCGGGCTTGCGGCGGTCCAGGTCGACCTGTAGATCCGCCTCGCTCAATTCCAGCCCCGGAGGGCAACCATCGACGATGCAGCCGAGGGCCGGACCGTGGCTTTCGCCGAAGGTGGTGACCGTGAACAGTTTGCCAAAGGTGTTGCCGGACAACGCTCGATCCTCGCAAAAAAGGCTATTTTAGCGGAGTTTTGCCGTCGGCGGGCAAATCCTGGCGATGGAGCAGGAAAACGCCGTGCCCGCCGCGCTCGAACTCAAGCCAGACAAAAGGGATATCGGGATAGGCCGCTTCGAGTGCCGGCCAGGAATTGCCGACCTCCGCAATCAGGATGCCGTCCTCGGTGAGATGGTCGGCGGCCTCCGCCAGCAGCCGGCGGGTAAAGTCCAGGCCGTCGACGCCGGACGCCAGGGCCAGCTCGGGCTCATGGCGATACTCCTCGGGCAAGGCCGCCAGATCCCCGGCATCGACATAGGGCGGATTGCTGACGATCAGATCGAAGCATTCGCCGCCCAGTGCCGCGAACAGATCGGACTCCACCGTCGATACCCGGTCGGCGAGACCGTGGCGAGCGATATTGTCGCGGGCAACGTTCAGGGCGTCGCCAGAAATGTCACTGAGCACCACCGCGGCTTCATCGAACAGATGGGCGCAGGCTATGCCGATGCAGCCGCTGCCTGTGCACAGGTCGAGAATCCGCGCCGGCGCCGCCGGCAGCCAGGGTTCGAACCCTTTCTCGATCAGCTCGGCCAGGGGCGAACGGGGGATCAGCACGCGCTCGTCGACGTGAAACGGCAGGCCGGCGAACCACGACTCGCCGGTGATATAGGGGGCTGGAATCCGCCCTTGAATGCGCTTTTCCAGCACCTCCAGCACTGCATTTTTCTCCGCGGTCGTCAACCGCGCATCGAGAAAACGCTGGTCGCCCTGGGCCGGAAGATGCAGCGCGTGCATCACCAGTTGCACAGCCTCATCCCAGGGGTTGTCGGTGCCGTGACCGTAAAAAAGCCCCTGTTCGCTAAAACGGCTGGTCGCCCAGCGCAAAAAATCCCGTACCGTGCACAGGCTGTCGAGAGTATCGGCCCGATGATCCATTTCCGTCGCTCAAAAAGCGCGATTGTAACCCCGCCCGGGAGAATTCGCTTTACCTTTATTTCGCTCTGTCTTAGGGTTGCGCCTTATTATTCTGCTCGATAACAGGAACACCCCATGATTGAGGCATTTTCAACGATCATCGAAAGCGTCGGCGAGGACCTCGGGCGCCCAGGGTTGGTGGACACGCCCAAGCGAGCCGCCAAGGCCTTTGAGTTTCTCACCCGCGGCTACCGCCAGAACCTCGACGAAGTGATCAACAACGCGCTATTTCCCAGCGATTCCAGCGAAATGGTGATCGTCAAGGACATCGAACTGTACTCGCTGTGCGAACACCACCTGCTACCGTTCATCGGCAAGTGCCACGTCGCCTATATTCCTGCCGGCAAGGTGCTCGGCCTGTCCAAGGTCGCCCGGATCGTCGACATGTACGCCCGCCGTCTGCAGATTCAGGAGAACCTGGTGATGCAGATCGCTACCACCGTCGAACAGGTCACCGGCGCTCTCGGCGTCGCGGTCATCATCGAGGCCCGCCACCTGTGCATGATGATGCGCGGCGTCGAGAAGCAGAATTCGGTAATGAAATCCTCGGCCATGCTCGGCTCCTTCCGCACCAACCAGGCCACCCGCAGCGAGTTTCTGGCGCTGATTTAACCGGGTTGTACAGGTCGATCCGCGCGCTGCGCCGACTCCGGCGCGAAATCCCGGGACTCCATCAGATCGCGCACCAGCCGGGCCGTGTCCTCCAGGCCGTGGTCCATATGCAGGTGGTGTCCACCCGCGACCGGCATGACCCTGATGCGCGGATTCGACGCGGCGAGCCGCTGGATGTCGGCGCTGCGGTTGATGGTACTTTCCCGACCGAGCAATACCCGCACCTCGCAGTCCAGCGCAGCGACAAAGGCACTGGCATGGGCTTCCGTGAACTTGACCTCCGACGCCCCGCCGAGGCGGGGATCGCCGCGCCAGAAATAGCCCTGCGCGGAACGCTCCACACCGCGCCGGGCCAGCGCCTCGGCGGCGTTCGCCGGCACCGCCAGCGGTCCTCGCCGGCGGGCGTCGACCGCCTGCTCGAAGGTGGCGTGATAGCGCGGTGTCCAGTTCTCGATGCGGCGCCTGTCGGCAATGGCAGCCGCCAGCTGTGCCGGCGCATTCCCAGCGGATACCGGCTGGGGGAAGAGACTGTCGAGCAGCACCAGCCCGGCGACGCGCGCGGGGTGAGAGCCGGCGAGAATTGTGGCGATAGCCGCGCCCCGGGAATGGCCAAGCAGGGTGAAGCGCCGCCAGTCGAGCTGATCGGCGATCGCCAGCAATTCACCGACATCCTGCCATATGGTGTAGGGTGCATCCGCCGAACGAAAGTCACTGCGCCCGTGCCCGGCAAGGTCCGGCGCCACCAGGTCGCAATCGCCGAGCAGGGGTGCGAGAAAATCGAAACTGGCGCAGTTATCCCGCCAGCCATGGAGCGCCAGCACCGGAACGGCATTGCCTCTCCCCCAGCGGCGCGCGGCAAAGCGCTTGCCGTAGACGGTAAAGACGACTTCTTCGCAAGCTCTCAGGTCGCCGGCCATCAACACACCTGCCAGTCGAGACTTCCCCCACCTTCGACAAAGGCGGTCAGCGTCAGGGCGCTGATCGCGGCGGTCGCCACGGTGCCCGCCAACTCGGGCCGGTCGGTCAACCAGGCCAGCAGAGTCCCCATCAGCGGCTGATGGCCCACCAGCGCCACTGGCCAGGCCGCAGGTGGCAGGCCATCGACGAAACGAACGACATCGTACACGCTGCCCGACGGCACCAGGCAGTGATCGACCAGGAACGGCGACGCACCGCCCTGCCGCGGCCACGCCTGATGGACGATGGCCGCTGTCTGCAGCGCCCGGACATAGGGGCTGGCGACCAGGGTCTCGACCGCTTCCGGCATTCGTTCTCGGGCGACATGGCAATTGTCGCGGACCCGCTCCCTGCCCTCGCTGGTAAGCTCGCGCAAGTCGTCGCGGATGGCGCTGCCGGCTTCGCCGTGGCGGATGAGATACAGCCGTAAATCCCCGCTCATGAGCCGCTGGGTGTTTCGTCGCTGTGGCTCGGCGGCTGCGCCGCGGTCGCGCCGGGTGCCGGCCAGTCGGCAAAGGGGAAGGGTTTTTCCTCACTGTTGAAGGTGATGAAGCGGAAGCACAGCCAGACCCAGTCCGTCAGGCTGGCGGAAAAATCCCTCAGCGCGCGGTTGTCGGCGCCGCTGATCAGCACCGCCAGGAACTGCAGCAGGGCAATGGCGCAGATCAGCAGCCGGGCCAGACCGCTCAACAGGGCGAACACAATCATGTACAGCAACCGGATCCACAGCTCCGGGTCGCCGATTCGGGACTTCTGGTCATTGCTCATTGGCGTCGCTCCTCACTCTGAATTCCACGTCCTCACTCTGCTCCGACATCATCATGTTGCGCAACACCGAATGCAACGGCTTGCCCTCGAACAGGATGTCATAAAGCGCGGACGCGAGGGGCATATAGACCCCCATGTCGTCCGCCTTGTGCTTGACGATATGGGTGGTCTTCACCCCTTCGGCCACCTGCCCCACCAGCAGCGTCGCCTCCTCCATGGACTTACCCTGGCCAATCGCTTCGCCCACACGAAAATTGCGGCTCAGGGGCGAAGAACAGGTAACGATCAGGTCGCCGACGCCACTCAGCCCCAGGAAGGTCATCGGATTGGCGCCGAGCCGCGCGGCAAAGCGGGTCATCTCGGCCAGGCTGCGGGTAATCAGAGCGCTCAGCGTGTTCTGGCCAACCCCCAGGGCCGATGCGATACCGGAGACGATGGCGTAGATATTCTTGAGCGCACCCGCCAGCTCGACACCGTACCTGTCGTGGTTGGCGTAAACCCGGAAGTAACTGCCGGCCAGCAGCACCTGGACCTGCTGGCAGAGCTCGGCATCTTCGCTGGCGATCACCGTGGCGGTAATCTGTTGGCGCGCGATTTCCTGTGCCAGGTTGGGGCCGCTGATCACTCCGACGCGGGGGCTTTGCAACTCGTCCTCGAGCACCTCGCTCATCAGCTTGAAGCCTTCTTCCTCGATGCCCTTGGCGGTACTGATGGCGATGCCGCCCGGCGGCAACAGGGGCGCCGCGGCGCGGACGACTTCGCGGAAGGACTTGCTGGGAATGGAGAAAAACACCACATCGACCTGCGCCAGCGCCACGGCCATGTCACTGGTGATGGCAAGGCGGTCATCGAGGCGATAACCGGGCAGGTAGGCACTGTTCTCCCGGCTGCTCCGGCAGCGCTCGGCATTGCCGGCGTCGCGCATCCACAGGGTGACCGGATAGCCGTTGCAAGCGATCATGTTGGCAATTGCGGTGCCAAAGCTGCCGCCGCCGAGCACTGCGATTCGGGTGGGTTTACTCATGAGGTACCGCTTACAGGCTGTCGATGGCGAATTATAGGGGCAAGGAGCCAGGCAATACCACGCCGGAGCCCGCTGGCGGAACTCCGGCGCTGGCAGCTGCCGTCAGCTCGGCGCGGAATCGCCGGCCACCAGCAGGCGGTTGAGCTGGCGGATGAACTCCCCCGGATTATCCAGCTGATCACCGGCCAGCAGCAGTGCCTGGCGGTAGATCACCCAGCCGAGATCCCCGGCGCGATCGCCATCGGCCTGGCCGAGCAGGGCCAGCAATGGGTGGGCGGGGTTGATTTCCAGCACCGCCTTGCTCTCCGGCAGCGATTGCCCCGCGGCTTCCAGGATGCGCCGCATCTGCACGCCGAGATCGTGCTCCCCCACCACCAGGCAGGCGGGAGAGTCCGTCAACCGCCTGGAAACACGCACCGCGCTGACCCTGTCGCCGAGCACGGCGGCCAGCTTGTCGGTCAGTGCCGTGGTTTCATCGCCGCCGGTGGCGTCGGCGCCAGCGGCTTGCTCCTCACCGGTGAGCTCGCCGAGATCGAGCTCACCCTTGGCGATATTCTGCAAGGGTTTTTCACGGAATTCATGAAGATGACTCATCAGCCACTCGTCGATACGGTCGGTCAGCAGCAAGACCTCGACGCCATGCTTGCTGAACACCTCCAGATAAGGGCTGGCCTGGGCGGCATCGGCATTTTCGGCGATGAGATAATAGATCTTGTCCTGGCCCGGCTTGGTCCGCTGCAGATAGTCGGCGAGGGAGATGAGTTGCCCCGGCTCCGCGGCGGTGGAGGAGAAGCGCAACAGTTCCGCGATTTTCTCGCGGTTGGCAAAGTCCTCCGCCACACCCTCCTTGAGCACCGAGCCGAAGGCGTTCCAGAAGGCGCGGTACTGCTCCGGATCCTCGCTGGCCATCTTGTCGAGCATGTCGAGCACCCGCTTGGTCAGCGCGCTGCGGATACTGGTCACCGCCGGACTGCTCTGCAACAACTCGCGGGATACGTTCAGCGGCAGATCGTTGGAATCCACCACGCCCTTGACGAAGCGCAGGTAGAGCGGCAGGAATTGTTCGGCATCATCGATGATGAAAGTGCGCTGGACATAGAGCTTCACACCGCGCGGGAGGTCGCGCTGATAGAGATCGAACGGCGGCTCCGAGGGGATGTACAACAGGCTGGTGTAGTCGTATTTGCCCTCGACCCGGTTGTGGCTCCAGCTCAGGGGCTCACGGAAATCGTGGGCGACATGCTGGTAAAAGCTCTTGTAGTCCTCGTCGCTGATCTCATTGCGGGGCCGCATCCACAGGGCGGTGGCATCGTTGACAGTCTCCCATTGCGGCGCCTCTTCGCCCTCCCCCCCTTCGCCGGGCTTGGCCATGGAAATCGGCACGGCGATATGATCGGAATATTTCTTGATGATATTGCGCAACCGCCAGCCATTGGCGAATTCCTTCTCATCCTCCTTGAGATGCAGGGTGATGGTGGTGCCCCGCTCTGCCCTGTTGATGGACTCCAGTGTGTACTCCGCTTCGCCGGCACAACTCCAGCGAATCGCCTGGGCGGCGTCGACGCCAGCGCGGCGGGTCTCCACCACCACCTTGTCGGCGACGATGAAGGATGAATAAAAACCGACACCGAACTGGCCGATCAACTGGGCGTCTCTTTTCTGGTCACCGCTCAGGGATTCGAGAAACTTGGCAGTGCCGGAACGGGCGATGGTGCCGAGGTTGTCGATCACCTCCTCGCGGGACATGCCGATACCATTGTCGGCAATGGTGATGGTACCGGCCTCTTCGTCGATACCGATACGGATCAGCGGAGAGCTGTCGTCCTCGTAGAGGGCCGGGTTGTCGAGGGCAGCGAAGCGCAACTTGTCGCAGGCATCCGAGGCATTGGAAATCAGTTCCCTCAGGAAGATTTCCTTGTTGCTGTAGATCGAATGGATCATCAGATGCAGGATCTGGCGGGCCTCGGTCTGAAAGCCCAGGGTTTCGGATTTGGCGGCTGCAGTCATTTATTGTCCCTCTGTTGCGAAGATGGAATGTAAATGCGGTTGTTGTCCGGAAATTCAAGGGCGGGGATTGGGTGTTTTGCGTTGCGCGTCGAGGTTATCGCCTGAAACCCTTGATGCACGACGAAAAAAGGCGGCCCGAAAGCCGCCTTTTTGCCAGCGCTTGACAGCGGTAAATACGATCTACCAGCCGGTTACTTCCTTCAGCGCCACACCGATGTCCGCGAGGCTGCGCACGGTTTTGACACCGGCTGCTTCCAGTGCCGCGAACTTTTCGTCGGCGGTGCCCTTGCCACCGGAGATGATGGCGCCGGCATGGCCCATCCGCTTGCCGGCGGGAGCGGTCACACCGGCGATGTAGGACACCACGGGCTTGGTGACATGCTCCTTGATGTAGGCCGCGGCCTCGTCTTCGGCACTGCCTCCGATCTCGCCGATCATCACGATGGCTTCGGTCTGCGGGTCTTCCTGGAACAACTTCAGGACATCGATGAAGTTGGAGCCGGGGATCGGGTCGCCGCCGATGCCGATGCATGACGACTGGCCAAAACCGGCGTCAGTGGTCTGCTTGACCGCTTCGTAGGTCAGGGTGCCGGAACGCGACACGATGCCGACCTTGCCCGGCAGATGGATATGGCCGGGCATGATGCCGATCTTGCATTCGCCGGGGGTGATCACGCCGGGGCAGTTGGGGCCGATCATGCGCACACCCAGCTCATCGATACGGACTTTGACATCCAGCATGTCGAGGGCGGGAATACCTTCGGTGATACAGACGATCAGCTTGATACCGGCTTCGGCGGCTTCGAGGATCGCGTCCTTGCAGCCGGGGGCCGGGACGTAGATCACCGAGGCGTCGGCGCCGGTGGCATCGACCGCGTCCTGCACGGTGTTGAACACCGGCAGGCCCAGATGGGTGGTGCCGCCCTTGCCCGGTGCGACGCCGCCGACCATCCTGGTGCCATAGGCGATGGCCTGTTCGGAGTGGAAGGTGCCCTGTTTGCCGGTGAAGCCCTGGCAGATGACTTTGGTGTCTTTGTTGATCAGAATGCTCATTCTCTAAATTCCTCCGGCTTAGCCCGCTGCCTTGACGACTTGCTGTGCAGCATCGGTCAGGCTGGTCGCGGCGATGATATTGAGGCCGGATTCGGCCAGCACTTTCGCACCCAGGTCGGCATTGTTGCCTTCGAGGCGCACAACGACCGGGACCTTCACGCCGACTTCCTTCACGGCGCCGACAATGCCTTCGGCGATCATGTCGCAACGCACGATGCCACCAAAGATGTTGACCAGCACCGCCTTGACGTTGGTATCGGAGAGGATGATCTTGAACGCCTCGGTAACGCGCTCCTTGGTGGCGCCGCCGCCCACGTCGAGGAAGTTGGCCGGCTTGCCGCCGTGCAGGTTGACGATATCCATGGTGCCCATGGCCAGGCCGGCACCATTGACCATGCAGCCGATATTGCCGTCGAGGGCGACGTAGTTCAGCTCCCAGCGAGCGGCGTGAGCCTCACGGGGGTCGTCCTGGGAGGGATCGTGCATCGCCTGCAGCTTGGGCTGACGGTACAGGGCATTGGAGTCGATATTGATCTTGGCGTCGAGGCAGTGCAGATTGCCATCGGTCTTGATGACCAGCGGATTGACCTCGAGCAGGGCCAGGTCGTAATCCTTGAACAACTTGCCGAGGCCGACAAAAATGTCGACGAACTGCTTGATTTGCGGGCCTTTAAGCCCCAGCCTGAAGGCCAGGTCACGGCCCTGGTAGGGCATCGGGCCGACCAGCGGATCGATGGTCGCCTTGAGAATCTTCTCAGGAGTCTCCTCGGCGACCTTCTCGATTTCGACACCACCCTCGGTGGATGCCATGAATACGATACGGCTGCTGGAACGATCGACCACGGCGCCGAGATACAACTCCTGGGCGATGTCGGTGCAGGATTCGACAAGAATCTTGCTGACCGGCTGGCCATCGGCATCTGTCTGATAGGTCACGAGACGTTGGCCCAGCCATTTGTGGGCAAAATCGCGGATCTCATCCTTGGTCTTCACCAGCTTCACGCCGCCGGCCTTGCCGCGGCCACCGGCATGGACCTGGGCCTTGACAACCCATTCGCTACCGCCGATCTGATCGGCGGCCGTCACCGCTTCTTCCGCGGTATCGCAGGCGAAGCCCTTGGATACCGGCAAGCCGTATTCAGCAAACAGCTGCTTGCCCTGATACTCGTGTAAATTCATAGCTGAACCTATAACTGACAGAGGTTGAGGAAATTCCCGTTAGCGCTTGCGCTTGTTGGGGATGTGGATGGCGCGTCCGTCGGCCGCAAGCGCGGCTTCGTGAACGGATTCGGACAGGGTTGGATGACCGAAAACCATCAGCGCCAGATCTTCCGACGTAGAGCCAAATTCCATGGCGATCGCCACTTGCTGCACAAGATCGGCGGCTGACGGTCCCACAATATGGCAACCGAGGACGCGATCTGTTTCGGCATGGGCAATGAGCTTGACCATGCCTTCACTTTCATCCGCCGCCAGGGCCCGGCCAGAGGCGGCGAATGGGAAGATGCCTATCTTGTAGGGCTCACCGGATTGCTTGAGCTGCTCTTCAGTGCGGCCGACCGCAGCAACTTCCGGGTGAATATAGATGACATTGGGAATGATGTCGTAATTGACCTGCGTCTTGTGGCCGGCGATGCGCTCGGCGACCATGACGCCCTCCTCCGAGCCCTTGTGGGCCAGCATCGGGCCGCGCACCAGATCGCCAATGGCCCAAATGCCTGGCGCATTGGTGGCGCAATGATCATTGACGAAGATAAAGCCGCGTTCATCGAGAGCAACGCCACTGTCGGCGGCGAGCAGATCCTCGGTGTGCGGGCGACGACCAACACAAACAATCAATTTATCAAAGACTTCCTTCGATTCCTTGCCATCCGGAGTGAGATACGTGACCGTGACTTTGCGATTCTTGCCGCGCCCGCTGATGTCGCTGCCGGTGACCCGGCAGCCGAGGCGGATATCCAGCCCCTGCTTCTTGAGGATCTTCTGGGTTTCCTTGGCGATCTGCTGGTCCATGACCGGCAGAAAATCCTCCATGGCCTCGAGCAGCACTACCTCCGAGCCCAGCCGCTTCCACACACTGCCCAGCTCGAGGCCGATCACCCCGGCACCGATCACGCCGAGCCGCTCGGGCACGGCCTGCATAGCCAGGGCGCCGGTCGAGTTGATGATTACCTCGCCATCGACCTGGGCAACGGGGATGTCGATGGATTGCGAACCACAGGCGATGACCACATTGTCCGGATCGAATACCGTCACCTCGCCGTCATGGCTGGTGTATTCGACCTTGCGATCCGCCAGCAGCCTGCCGGTGCCGAACAGCGAGGTGACGCCATTGGCCTTGAACAGCCCGGCGATGCCCTGAGTAAGCTGCTTGACGATCCCGTCCTTGCGCTCGATCATCTTCGCCACGTCGAGGTTCAGGGTTCCCACCGAGATACCGTGCTTATCGAGCCCCTTGACGAGATCCGCGTACTTATGGGAACTGTCGAGCAGTGCCTTGGAAGGGATGCAGCCGACGTTGAGACAAGTGCCCCCGTTGACCCCCTTGCCGTCACTGCCGGTCATTTTCTCGATACAGGCAGTTTTCAGCCCCAACTGGGCCGCACGGATGGCGCACACGTAGCCCGCGGGCCCGGCACCAATCACGATCATATCGTATTTTTCGGACATTTATCTAAACCTTTTCAGTCGTTTAGCGATTAAATCTCAAGCAGAATCTTGGCCGGATTCTCAATCATTTCCTTAATCGCGACCAGGAATTGCACTGCCTCCTTGCCGTCGATCAGCCGGTGGTCGTAGGACAGCGCCAGATACATCATTGGCCTGATCACCACCTGGCCGTTCTCGGCGATGGGACGATCCTGGATCTTGTGCATACCGAGAATGGCGGTTTGCGGGGGATTGAGGATCGGCGTCGACAACAGCGACCCGAAGACACCGCCATTGGTGATGGTAAAGGTGCCCCCGGTCATATCCTCGATGGTCAGCTTGCCATCTCGGGCCTTGGAA
>JBAZCN010000050.1:0-20438 GCA_041655035.1 Porticoccaceae bacterium
CGTCGTCGTCGAACGAGCCGACGATCTGGAAGTCCTGCTGGATGAGATCGATCAGCTGCTGGATCTCGACGATGAGGAGCTGGAGCGTTTTCGCCGCCAGCTCGCCAGGCGCAAGCCCTACGAGCCCGTGCCCCTGCGCCTCAATCTCAGTGAAGAGGAGCAGGCGATCCTGGCGGTCAATGAATACCACCTCCAGGGAGTGGAGATCGGTGCCCAGCTGGTTCGCCACTATCCCTATGGGGCGCTGTTGTCCCATGTTCTGGGCTATGTCGGCCGGATCAACGACCGGGAACTGCCGGAGCTCGACCCGGTGCGCTACAGCGGCACTTACGTGCTCGGTAAAACCGGGGTCGAAAAATTCTACGAGGAACAATTGCTGGGCCAGGTGGGCTACGAATACGTCGAAACCAATGCCAGGGGCCGGGTCATGCGGATGCTCGAGCGCATTGCCCCGGCGGTGGGCGCCGACCTGACCCTGCATCTCGATGTCCGCCTCCAGCAGGTGGCCTATGACGCCCTGGGTGAAGAGTTGGGTGCGCTGGTTCTGCTCGATGTGCGCAGCGGCGGGGTGCTGGCCATGGTCAGCAAGCCTGGATTCGACAGCAACCTGTTCGTTACCGGCATAAGCCACAAGGCCTACCAGGCCCTGCTCGACTCCCCCGACCGGCCACTGTTCGACCGGGTCCTCCAGGGGCAGTACCCGCCTGGGTCTATCGTCAAGCCACCATTCGGGTTTGCCGCGCTCGAAACGGGGGTGATGACCCCCACCACCGCGATCTCTGATCCGGGATTTTTCCGCCTGCCCAACAGTACGCACCGCTACCGCGACTGGAAGCGGGGCGGCCATGGGGCACGAGTCGATCTCCACGACGCCATTGTCCAGTCCTGTGATACGTACTTCTATAACGCCGGGGTGAAAATGGGCATCGATCAGCTCAGCCGCTACGGCAACCTGTTTGGCTTTGGCGTCCGCACCGGTATCGACTTGCCGGCCGAGCGCGCCGGGCTGATGCCGTCCCGGGAATGGAAAAGCGGGGTCAAGGGCGTGTCCTGGTACCCGGGGGATACGGTCAACACCAGTATCGGCCAGGGTTTCATGCTGGCTACGCCGTTGCAATTGGCTGTGGCCGCCAGCCGCCTCGCCAGTCGCGGTGAAATACGTGCGCCCCGGCTGGTGTCGCGGATCGGCGATCAGCCGGTCGATCCCGGCCCGCCGTCGGCATGGATCGAAGGTGACAGCAGCCACTGGGACCATGTGATCGATGCCATGAAGGATGTGGTCCACGGCGCGCGGGGCACGGCAAAGATCATTGCTCCCGGCCTCGAGTACACCATTGCCGGCAAGACCGGCACGGCCCAGGTGGTGGGGATTCGCCAGGGCGAGACCTACGATGCCGCGAAGCTGCAAAAGCGCCAGCGCGACCACGCTCTGTTCATCGCCTTCGCGCCGGTGGAAAACCCGGAAGTGGCCGTAGGCCTCATCGTCGAGAACGGCGAGCACGGTAGTTCCACTGCGGCGCCGATAGCGCGCAAGGTACTGGACAGCTACATGGCCCTGAAGCAAGAGGATCTTGTCAGTCATGACTGAGTATGTCCGACGCATGCGGCCGGAAGGCTCCGGCCTTTATGGCGGAAGCCGCTGGCAGCGCATCCACATGGATCTGCCGTTGTTGCTGCTGGTGTTGATGATCTGCGGCATCGGATTGCTGGTGCTCTACAGTGCCAGTGGCGACAACACCTACTACGTCACTCGCCAGGCCACGTTCATGGGGCTGGGCATCGTGGTGATGCTCGCGGTCGCCCAGCTGTCGCCGCGGTTGATGAAGCGGTGGGCGCTGCCGCTCTACCTCGGTGGTATCCTGCTGCTGCTGGCGGTGGAGCTGGCCGGCGTCGGAGCCAAGGGGGCGCAGCGCTGGCTGGACCTGGGGTTTTTCCGCTTCCAGCCTTCGGAAATTCTCAAGATCGCCTGCCCGATGATGATCGCCAGTTATCTGGGCAGGCAGCATCTGCCTCCCAATTTCAAGCATCTCGTCTGCGCACTGCTGGTGGTACTGGTGCCGGCGATACTGGTGGGGCTGCAGCCCGACCTCGGCACCGCATTGCTGATCTGCGCCGCCGGGCTGTTCGTGGTGTTTCTGGCGGGCATGGCCAAGCGCTACATTTTTGGCGCCATTCTCGCCACCTTTGCGGGAGCGCCGGTGTTCTGGCTGTTCCTGCTCCACGACTACCAGCGCCGGCGTATCTTCACCATGCTCGATCCCCAGGCCGACAAGCTGGGCGCTGGCTGGAACATCATTCAGTCCACTACCGCGATAGGCTCCGGTGGCATCCACGGCAAGGGCTGGATGCAGGGTACCCAGTCCCAGCTCGACTTCCTTCCCGAAAGCCACACCGATTTCATCATCGCGGTGCTGGCAGAAGAATTCGGTCTGATCGGCGTGGCCCTGCTGCTCGCCTTGTACCTGCTGCTGATCAGCCGCGGCATGGTGATCGCTTTCAAGGCCGACAGCATGTTTGGCCGCCTGCTGGCGGGCAGCCTCACCCTGACGTTTTTTGTCTATGTCTTTGTCAACATGGGGATGGTCTCTGGCATACTGCCCGTGGTCGGGGTGCCGCTGCCCCTGGTCAGTTATGGCGGTACGTCGATTGTGACCTTGATGCTCGGATTTGGTATGCTGATGTCCATCAGTACCGAGAAGAAACGCCTTTGAAGGGGATTGATCGATTTATGCGCAAGTGGTTCTTGATGTCGGTAGCCTGCATGGCGGCCAGCCTATCGTCCGGCTGTCTGGCCAATGAAGGGTACCAGGAGCACCCCCTCACCCAGCAATTGGTGGAGCGCATGGTCGCTGAACACGACTTCGACAGGAACGAACTGCTCGATCTGTTCGCTCGGGTGGAAAAGAAGCAATCCATAATCGACGCCATGGAGCGCCCGGCGGAACGGGTCAAGCCGTGGCACGAGTACCGCAAGATCTTTATCCAGGAGCAGCGCATCAATCAGGGCGCGGAGTTCTGGCGCCGCAACGCCCGAGATCTGGCCCGGGCCGAGGAAACCTTCGGGGTCGATCAGGCGATCATCGTCGCCATCATCGGCGTTGAAACCTCTTATGGCCGGATTACCGGCAGTTACCGGGTGATGGATGCCCTGGCGACCCTGGCCTTCGACTATCCCAAGCGCAGCCCGTTCTTCACCAAGGAACTGGAGAACTTTCTGCTGCTGACCCGCGAGCAGGGCAAGGATCCACTGGCTCTCAAGGGCTCCTACGCGGGTGCCATGGGCTATGGTCAGTTCATGCCGAGCAGCTATCGCAACTATGCGGTGGATTTCGACGGCGATGACAAGATCGATATCTGGGACAACACCAGCGACGCCATCGGCAGCGTCGCCAACTATTTCGTTCGCCATGGCTGGCGCACCGATGGCTCGGTGGCGGTCAGGGCCCAGGGCCCGGGGAGTTACCCCGACGACGACTTCAATCAGCTCAAGATGCCCGACACCAGCCTGGCGGAACTCGCCGAGCAGGGGGTCTTCCCCGTTGAGCGCGGTGTCGACACCAGCATCAAGGCTGTGCCGCTGCGCCTCGAACTCGAAAACGGCGACGAATTCTGGCTCGCGTTCGACAATTTCTATGTCATTACCCGTTATAACCACAGCTATCGCTATGCCATGGCGGTGTATCAGCTGAGTGAGCTGATCCGAGAGAGAATGGGGCGTGAAGCGAGTTAAACCCTGGGTTTCACTGTTTCTGGCGCTGCTTCTGGCGTCGTGCAGCAGTCCTACGATCAGGGACGGTCCGCCGTCCCGGGAGATCGACGTGAGTCTGATTCCCGACGCGGTGCCGCGCGTCGAGCCGATCACCACGGCGGGCAACAAAAGCCCCTATGTGGTGTTCGGGCGGACCTACCACGTGCTGCCCAGCAGCACCGGCTACCGCGAGAAGGGCGGAGCGTCCTGGTACGGCACCAAGTTCCACGGCCGCAAGACTTCCAATGGCGAGACCTACGATATGTACGCCATGACCGCCGCCCATAAAACCCTGCCGATTCCGTCCTACGTCCAGGTCACCAATCTGCGCAATGGCCGCAAGGTCATCGTCAGGATCAATGATCGCGGCCCGTTTCACTCCAGCCGCATCATTGATCTATCCTATGTGGCAGCCAGGAAGCTCGGCTACTACGAGCACGGCACATCCGACGTCGAGGTGGTGGCCATTGACCCGGTCAAGTTCCAGCACAACAGTGTGGAACTGCCGCGGATGGCCCATCAGGCGCCGCTGTCCGCGGGTCCGCTGCCGGGCAAGACGTTTCTCCAGGCCGGTGCCTTCTCGACCCTGCAGGCGGCTGAAAGCAGCCGCCAGCGGCTGTCCCGCAGCACCGGTTACCCGGTGGTGATTCGCGAAGGCAGTGGTGCCGGCGCAGCGTTGTTCAAGGTGCTGATCGGGCCGATCGACGATCAGTCGGCGCTTGCCGAAGTGCGTTCGCTGTTGCTGCACACGGAGAATTTGTCATCGTTTGTTGTCAGGGACTGACACCGCACGGGTGGCGATCGTTGGTGGGTGCGTCGCCATGGCGTGGTAGAATTTGACCTTACCCCATCCCCGTTCATTTCATCTGGACTCCAACCCCAGCAGGAAAGATTAAGGCATGTTGAAAAAGCTGACACAGACAGGACTGGTTTTGCTCACCCTGGTAGTGACCATGACGGCACACGCCAACCTGCTCATCCCGGCACCGCCGGATA
Source organism: Porticoccaceae bacterium (assembly GCA_041655035.1). Taxonomy (GTDB): domain Bacteria; phylum Pseudomonadota; class Gammaproteobacteria; order Pseudomonadales; family Porticoccaceae; genus NAT127. The sequence continues at coordinate 4,745 of JBAZCN010000050.1, forward strand.
TCGCCGCCAGTGCGTGGATCCTGATGGACGCCAGTACCGGCAAGATACTGGTGGAAAACAACGCCGACGAGCGCCTGCCGCCCGCCAGTCTCACCAAGATGATGACCAGTTACGTGGTGTCGCGGGAAATCCACGACGGCCGCATCAGCGAGGACGACATGGCGACGGTCAGCGAGTACGCCTGGCGTACCGGCGGCTGGGCCAGCGGCAGTTCGGTGATGTCGCTGTTGCCGAAGACCCAGGCCAAGGTCATCGACCTGATGCGCGGGGTAATCATTCAGTCCGGAAATGACGCCTCCATCGTGCTTGCCGAGCATATCGCCGGCTCGGAGAGCGCCTTTGCCGATATCATGAACCAGCTCGCCGAGCAGTTGGGCCTGACCAGTACCCATTTCACCAACTCCACGGGCCTGCCCGACCCTGAACACTACAGCTCGGCCCGCGACATGGCGCTGCTCGCCCGGGCGCTGATATACGACTACCCCGAGCACTACGGAATCTACTCCGAGAAGTATTTCGAATACGACAACCACCGGCAGGCCAACCGCAACCGGCTGCTGTGGCGCGACAGCAGTGTCGACGGCGTCAAGACCGGCCATACCCAGGAAGCGGGCTATTGCCTGGTGGCGTCCGCCGTGCGCGACGACATGCGCCTGATAGCGGTGGTGATGGGCACCAGTGGCGAGGAAGTGCGCGCCAGGGAAGCGCAAACCCTGCTCTCCTACGGTTTCCGGTACTATGAGACCGCGCAGATTTTCACCGAGGGGGAGGTGCTTTCGGAAGCCAATCGGGTCTGGTACGGCGATGCCGACTACCTGGATCTCGCCGCCCCCGAAAATGTCTACGCCACCATCCCGCGCGGTTCCCGGGAATCGCTGACCACCGACATCGAACTCGAGCCGGTGCTCAAGGCGCCGATCGAGAAGGGCCAGCAGTTGGGCATGGCCCGGGTCAGGTTCGAGGACAAGCTGCTCCAGGAAATTCCCATCGTGGCTGCCGAAGCGGTGCCCGAGGCCGGGATGTTCAGTCGACTGTGGGATGCTATCATGTTGTTTTTCATTAACTTGTTCTCCTAGTGGTGCCGGCGCTGCGATGACCGAACCCCAAGCTCCCAAGATCGAGTTCCCCTGCAGCTACCCCGTCAAGGTGATGGGCCACGCCTGCGATGAGTTTCGCGACCACGTCCATCAGGTCATGGACCTGCACGCCCCCGGCTACGATCGCGCCGCAGTCACCGTGCGAGACAGTCGCAACGGGCGTTTTCAATCCGTCACCGTGGTCATTACTGCCACCAGCGTGACTCAGCTCGAGGCGATCTTCACCGACCTCAAGGTTTCGAAACACGTACAAATGGTGCTCTGAATGGCAGAGATCCCATCCACCCTCCGCGTTCGGCGGCTCGGTAGGCAGCCCTACCTGCCGGTGTTCGAGGCGATGAAGGCCTTTACCGGGAAGCGTGGCGAGGCCACCCATGACGAGCTCTGGCTGGTGGAGCACGATCCGGTATTCACCCAGGGGCAGGCAGGCAAGGAAGAACATCTGTTGATGCCTGGTGACATCCCGGTCGTCCAGGTCGATCGCGGCGGCCAGGTCACCTACCACGGCCCCGGGCAGATCGTCGGCTACCCGATGCTCGATATCCGCCGCCGCGACCTCGGCGTTCGGGCACTGGTCAGCGCCATTGAAAATGCCATCGTTGCCACCCTGGCGGATGTCGGCATCGAGGGCTACCCCAAGGCGGACGCCCCCGGTGTCTATGTACGCAAAGGTGGCGGAGAAGCCAAGATCGCTTCCCTCGGCATCCGTATCCGCCGGGGGTGCAGCTATCACGGCCTGTCCCTCAACGTCGATATGGACCTGTCACCTTTCCTGCGCATCAATCCCTGTGGCTATCAGGGGCTGGAAATGACCCGGATCACCGAATTCTCCGCGGCCGCAACGACGACGGCGGCAGTGGAAAGCATCTTGCTCGATCACCTGGTGGCTGCTCTCGGTTACCGGGACTATCGTTTAATCGACGATCCCCTCGACATCCTGACGGAGCCCTCCCATGACTAATGTGGACATCACTCCGGTAAAGCGCACCCGCCGCATCGAGGCGGGGGAGAAACTGCGCAGTGCCGACAAGGTGGAGCGCATCCCGGTCAAGGTCATCCCCACCGAGACCGTGGTGCGCAAGCCCGAGTGGCTGCGGGTGCGTATCAACCCGTCGCCGGAGGTGGATCGCATCAAGGGCATTCTCCGCGCCCACAAGCTGGCCACGGTGTGTGAAGAGGCTTCCTGTCCCAACCTCAGCGAATGCTTTGGCGGCGGCACCGCCACCTTCATGATCATGGGTGAGATCTGTACCCGGCGCTGCCCGTTCTGCGATGTAGGTCATGGCAAGCCGTTGCCTCTGGACGGTGCCGAACCCCGCAATCTCGCCGAGGCCATCGCCGAAATGGCGCTGAAGTACGTGGTGATCACCTCGGTGGACCGGGATGACCTGCGCGACGGCGGCGCCGGCCACTTTGCCGACTGCATTCGCGAAGCCCGCGCCCTGTCGCCGACACTCCAGATCGAGGTCCTGGTGCCGGATTTTCGCGGCCGCATGGAGCCGGCCCTCGACGCCCTCAGCGCCACTCCCCCAGACGTGTTTAACCACAATCTCGAAACCGTACCGCGCCTTTATCGCGAGGTCCGCCCGGGCGCGAACTACCGCTGGTCCCTGCAACTGATGCGGGAGTACAAGGCCCGCAATCCGGGAGTGCTCACCAAATCGGGCCTGATGGTGGGTCTCGGAGAGACCCGTGAAGAACTGCTTGGCGTGCTCGATGACCTGCGCGCCCACGACGTGGAAATGCTCACTGTGGGGCAGTATTTGCAACCCTCCCGCAACCACCTGGCGGTGGACCGTTTCGTGCACCCCGACGAATTTGCCGAGTATGCCAGCTACGCCTACTCCATAGGTTTCAAGCACGTGGCCTCCGGTCCGCTGGTGCGCTCGTCCTACCACGCCGACAGGCAGGCCCGTGGCGAGGAGGTCAGCTAGATGACGCCGGAACTGCGCACCGATATCGAAGCCGCGGTCTTTCGCCGCCTGCTCGAACACCTGGACGAACACAAGGAGGTGCAGAACATCGAGCTGATGATTCTTGCCGATTTCTGCCGCAACTGCCTGGCCAAATGGTATGTGGCTGCCGCTGCGGAGAAAGGTGAAACCCTCGACTATGAAGCTGCCAGGGAAATCGTCTACGGCATGCCTTACGACGAGTGGAAGGCGCGCTTCCAGACCGAGGCCAGCGCGGAGCAGCTGGCGGCGCTGGCCGCCAGAAACAGCGACGGCAAACGGTGACCGGCGCTCTGCCAGGCTAAGTTCCCCTTTAATCGATCGACCGAAATAACAAGGAGTACAGCGAATGACGATTTTCAATCATGTGGTGGTTGGCGCCAGCGATATCGACAGGGCCAGGGCGTTCTACGACGCCGCCCTCGGCGCTCTCGATATCAAGCGGTTCCCCGAGTTCAGTCCCAGTGCCTCGATGTATGGCCGGGAATCCCCCGAATTCATGGTTACCCTGCCGGTCAACGGCGAAACCGCCACCCACGCCAATGGCGGCACCATCGGCTTCCGGGCCCCCAGCCGTGCCGCAGTCGACAGCTTCCATGCCAATGCCCTCGCCAATGGCGGCAGCTGTGAAGGCGCTCCCGGCCCTCGTGCCCAGGCGGGCCCCACCGCCTACGGCGCCTATGTGCGCGATCCCGATGGCAACAAGCTCTGTACTTTCTGCTTCGCCGGGGAGTAACGACCGGGCGGGCCGGCGGTTCTCGCCGGCCCGCCTCTTCCAAGCATCTTTACTTGCCTGTAGATCAGTAACGACCTTGAATCTGGCCGGATATTTGCAATTCAAAGGAAGGGGCTCGTCGGTGGCTTGCCGTGGTCTCCACTGGCACTCTTTTTACGCTGCGCCGCCCTGGAGGCGACGGTTTCTGGCTACGCTTCTCGCCAGGCTGCCCGGTGACACATATTTTGTCGTACAACGAAGGAGTGGTTCATGACGATCAGCACATTCTCCACTTTGCTCGACGAGTGGGACAGGGCCGCCCACAAGAAAGCGGGCATGGTAGCCAGGGAAATCAGTGTTTTCAGCAGCGACGAGCTAAAGTTGCAGGCTCTGGCGACGATGTACTCCTTACCACTGGAAGAAATTACGTCCAGTCTGCTCCACCAGGCCCTGATCGAGCTGGAAGAAAAGATGCCCTATGTGGCGGGCGAGCGGGTGATCCGGGTGGAGGAGGGCGCCAATATCTATGAAGATGTCGGCCCCATGGCGCGTTACCTGGAAGTGCAGAAGCAGCTGCGCAACGGCGGCTCCTGACCTCGCCGCTTTGACGATCGGTGCGGGCCGGACTCGCCGCTGCGGGAGCGCGACAGAGGCCGAGGCTGGGCGCGATCGTTTTTTGATAAAGTATTGGCGGTATCGTAGATTGCGCGAATCACAGGGGTGGATGGCCTGCGCTCCAGCCTTACTCAACGGACTACCATAGGTAAAAACAATGAAATGGAGCGTTATCAGTCTCGCCATGGGCGCCGTCCTGCTTCAAGGCTGCTACAGCGTACACACCGCCCAGGCCCCCGTTGCCGCCACCTACCCCCTGACCAGCCAGCAGAAAATGCAGGCGGCGCATCATTGGGACGTGCTTGCCGGCCACCAGGCGGAATTGCTGGCGAGCAACCAGTTCTTGCGCCTGCAGCCGCTGCATATCGACGGCGGTCAGGGCGGGGCGACCCCGTTCAATGAAGCGTTCGACGCCTTGTTGACATCGCAACTGGTCAGTCGCGGCCTCAACGTCAAGACCGGCAACCTCAACACCGTCAATATCTCTTACAAGGCTCAGTTGGTCCGGCACAAGGATCGCGGGCTGATGAGGGCGCCGGAGGGAACCTGGACGGCCCTTGCCGCGGGTATCGCGGTGGCGACCCTGCCGGTCAACAACTGGAGCGAACCCGCGCTGGCCCTGATCCCGGTGGCGGCTGCCGCCGACCTGTTCAGCGGTGGCTGGGCCTCGCGCAGCAGCCACGAGGTCATCATCACCACCCAGGCCGTCGATGGCGACCGTATCGTCTTTTCGTCGTCCAACATCTATTACATCAATGCTGGTGACAAGGACCATTATTTCAACACTGGTGGCAAAACCAGCGTTGATGGCAATGGCCCTTTTTCCGAAGGGCGCGATGTTCGGCTGACTGACACATGGTAAGGCTGGGATACTCGATGAAATCCAAAGGACGCCACTTCGCGTGGCTAACCGCGTCAGTGCTCTTGCTGTCGCTGATCGTCGCCGGTTGCAGTTCCAATAATGTCATTGTCCAGGAGCCCAGGGTGGACCTTCTGGCGGAACTGCAAAAAGCGGCCAGGGAGCTGATGAAAAAAACGGCGAGGCTGGATCAGGACCGGCCCGTTATCATCACCACGCTGGTCAATATCGACGACCTGCAGCAGTCGTCCACCTTCGGCCGGCAAGTGTCGGAGGTTTTTTCCTCAGCCATCGCGAGCAGGGATATCCCGGTCGTTGAGCTCAAGATGCGCGAGACCGTGTTCGTGCGCGAAGGCACGGGTGAGCTGGTGCTTTCGCGGGAATTGCGCCACCTGTCGACCAGTCACGATGCCCAGGCGGTGCTGGCCGGCACCTATGCCGTCGGCGGCAAGAATCTCTACGTCAATGTGCGGATCATCAAGACCACCGACAACAGGGTGTTGGGTTCGCACAACTTCAGCCTGCCCATCAACGGCGATATCCGCTCTTTGTTGAGCAACCGTCGCTAGGCGTCCCGTCGAGGCCCTGTGGGGCGGGAATGTTAGGCGCAGCGGCCAATAGCGGGTAAAATGCCCGCCTTGGCCACTGTCCGGTGGCCGCCCTGACACGCGTCCATAGATCACGCCATGAATACTCTTGCCAAAAACAGCCTTCCCAAGAATACCCATCCCAAGAAAGTCGGTTTTATTTCCCTCGGTTGCCCCAAGGCGCTGGTGGATTCCGAGCGGATCCTCACCCAGTTGCGCCTCGACGGCTATCACCTGGTGCCGAGCTATGAGGATGCGGATGTCGTGGTGGTCAATACCTGCGGCTTTCTCGACAGCGCCAAGCAGGAGTCGCTCGACGCCATCGGCGAGGCGATGGCCGAAAACGGCAAGGTGATCGTCACCGGCTGTATGGGCAGCGAGGAAGCGCGCATCCGCGAGGCCCACCCCGGAGTGCTGGCGGTGTCGGGCGCGCACCAGTACGAGGCGGTGGTCAGCGCCGTCCATCAGTGGGCTCCCCAGCAGCGCAGCCATGACCCCTACACCGACCTGATTCCCGCCAGCGAGGTCAAGCTCACCCCGCGGCATTACTCATACCTGAAGATTTCCGAAGGCTGTAATCACCGCTGCAGCTTCTGCATCATTCCCTCCATCCGCGGCGATCTGGTGAGTCGCCCCATCGGCGAGGTGATGGACGAAGCCGAGCGACTGGTCAAGGCCGGCACCAAGGAACTGCTGGTGATCTCCCAGGACACCAGCGCCTATGGCATCGACACCAAATTCCGCACCGGCTTCTGGCAGGGGCGGCCGGTCAAGACCCATATGCAGCAACTGTGCGAGACGCTGGGGGAACTCGGCGTGTGGGTGCGGTTGCACTACGTCTATCCCTATCCCCACGTCGACAACCTCTTGCCGCTGATGGCGGAAGGCAAGCTTCTCCCCTACCTGGATATCCCTTTCCAGCACGCCCACCCGGACGTGCTGAAGGCCATGAAACGCCCGGCCAACGAGGAGAAAGTGCTCAATCGCATTCGCCAGTGGCGGCAGATCTGTCCCGACCTGACGATCCGCAGCACGTTCATCACCGGCTTTCCCGGCGAGACCGAGGCGCACTTCCAGTACCTGCTGGACTGGCTCGGGGAAGCCCAACTCGACCGCGTCGGCTGCTTCAAGTATGAGGCGGTGGAGGGCGCGCCCGCCAACGACCTGCCCGGCGCCGTGCCGGAAGCCATCAAGCAGGAGCGCTGGGAGCGATTCATGGAAACCCAGCAGGCCATCAGCAGCGCCCGCCTGGAGGCCAAAATCGGCAGGACCGTGGAGGTCGTCATCGACGAAATCGCCGAGGAGGGGGCCGTGGGCCGCACGGCGGCGGATGCCCCGGAGATCGACGGCAACATCTTCCTCGACGGGCAGACCCACCTCCAGCCGGGGCAGATTGTCACCGCCGTGGTGGACGATGCCGATGAATACGACCTGTGGGGAACGCTGGTCTAGCGCCTGCGCTGGGGATGGCCGTCATGGCGGCTAGAGAAGCGCCGGTCCCGCCCGGGACCGGCGCCCGGTCGCTCAGTCCTGGTCGACCAGTTGACGGTACTGGCCGCTGTAGAACAGCAGCGGGTCGCCGCCCTTGAGATCGATGTCCAATACCTTGCCGATCACGATGATGTGGTCCCCGCCGGGCAGGCATTCATAGGATTCACATTGCAGCCGCGCCAGGTAGTCGCCGAACAGCGGCACCTTGCCGATACCATGCTCCAGCGCCAGGTCGTCGAAAGTCCGGGCCTCGCGGTTGGCGAACCGGGATGACAGCTCCTTCTGGTCCTGGCGAAGGAAATGAACGGCGAAGTTGCGGCACTGGGTGAAGGCCTCGAAGCCGGTGGCATCCTTGCCTATACTCCACAGGATCAGCGGCGGGTCGAGGGACACGGAGCTGAAGCTGTTGGCGGTCATTGCCTTGGGGCTGCCATCACCGTCGAGGGTGGTGACGACAGTGACCCCGGTGGCAAAGGAGCCCAGGGTGGTGCGCAGCTGGCGGGTATCGAATTCGGTCACGGGTGTTGCCTCATGGCTCGTTCATGGTCTGTGGAAGTTGGATGATGGCCCGGTCGACTCTGCGCGGAACATCCGTTTGTTTTGTTCATAGCCGGCCATGGTGCTGACGACCCCGGCCATGGGCGCAAGATGGTAAGTACTTTGGCCAGATAATCAAGGCTTTTAGCTGGCAATTTGCTGCTCGTTCGTCGCTGTTCGCCCGGTGTCCGTATAGCACTAATGTTTTCGGATGCGCAAGACTTGATTCTATAGTCTACCCTTGCCACTATATGTTGTGTTTTTGTCTCTTTGGGGGCTACTTCCACCCCAAAATCTGTCTACCCCAATTAGAACGGCGACCACCATCATGTCCATTGAAGCGCTCAAAACGGCGAACCAGCCCGCCTCCGTCAATATCCGGCTCCAACCGGCTTCTGAAGATATCTGGGACAAGAAGTACCGTCTCAAGGACAAAAAGAGCAATCCTATCGATCGGGATATCGATGGCACCTTCCAGCGGGTGGCGCGAGCGCTGGCCGATGTCGAGGAGGGCGAGCTCAAGAGCAAGTGGTATGAGCGTTTCCTGTGGGCATTGCGCAATGGCGCGATCCCCGCCGGTCGGATCATTTCAAACGCCGGCGCCCTGGAACACAAGCCGGCCACCTCGACCATCAACTGCACCGTGTCCGGTACCATCCCCGACTCGATGCAGGGCATCCTCGAGCGCAATCTCGAGGCCGGCCTGACCCTCAAGGCCGGCTGTGGCATCGGTTATGAATTCTCGACCTTGCGCCCGCGGGGCGCCTACGTGTCCGGCGCCGGAGCCTATACCTCAGGCCCGCTGTCGTTCATGGATATCTTCGACAAGATGTGCTTTACCGTATCGTCCGCCGGTGGTCGCCGGGGTGCGCAGATGGGCACCTTCGATGTCAGCCATCCGGACGTGGTGGATTTTATCCGGGCCAAGCGCGAGGACGCCCGCCTGCGTCAGTTCAACCTGTCGCTGCTGGTCACTGATGAGTTCATGCACGCTGTAAAGCAGGACGGCGAATGGCCGCTGTGCTTTCCCATCACCGAGAAGGAAGCCGCCCAGGGCACTTTCGACCTCCACGACGAGGGCCAGGTGGTGTGGCGGGACTTTCCCGACGCCAACGAATATATGCGCGATGCCGAGGGCCGGGTGGCCTGCCGTATCTTCCGCACGGTGCAGGCCCGCAAACTGTGGAACGTCATCATGACCTCCACCTACGACTACGCCGAGCCCGGTTTCATCCTCATCGACAAGGTCAACGAGCTCAACAACAACTGGTTCTGCGAGAACATCCGCGCCACCAATCCCTGCGGCGAGCAGCCCCTGCCTCCCTATGGCAGCTGCCTGCTGGGCTCCATCAACCTCACCAAGTTCGTGATCGATCCCTTTACCGACAAGGCCCGCTTCGATTGGGACAGCTACCGCGAGGTGGTCTCGGTATTCACCCGCATGCTCGACAATGTGGTGGAGATCAACGGTCTGCCCCTGGAGCAGCAGCGCAACGAGATCTACCGCAAGCGCCGCCACGGCATGGGCTTCCTCGGCCTCGGCTCGACCATGACCATGCTGCGCATGCCCTACGGCAGCTCCGAATCCCTCGACTTCACCGAGGCGGTCAGCCGCGAAATGGCGATGGCCGGCTGGCGCACCGGTCTCGACCTGGCCAGGGAAAAGGGCCCCGCCCCGATCATGGACGAGGACTTCGACATCACCCCCGCCATGCTGCGCCAGCGCCCCGAGTTGGCGAAGGATGGCTACAAGGTCGGCGACAAAGTGAAGGGCAGGGTGCTCCACGCCCGCTACAGCCGCTATATGCAGCGGGTCGCCACCGTCGACCCGGCGCTGGTCGACCAGCTTGCCGAGCAGGGCTGCCGCTTCACCCACCACAGCTCCATCGCCCCCACCGGCACCATCTCCCTGTCGCTGGCCAACAATGCCAGCAACGGCATCGAGCCGAGCTTTGCCCACCATTATTCCCGCAACGTGATCCGCGAGGGCAAGAAGTCGAAAGAGAAGGTGGACGTGTTCTCCTACGAACTGCTCGCCTACCGGGAGCTGATCAATATCCACGCCATGCCCTACTCCACCGAGCCCGGCGAACAGCTGCCCGACTACTTCGTCACCAGCGAGGACATCAAGCCCAAGCAGCACGTGGACGTACAGGCGGCCTCGCAAAAGTGGGTGGATTCGTCGATCTCCAAAACCATCAACATCCCCACCGACTTCCCCTTCGATGAGTTCAAGGACATCTACATGTACGCCTACGACCAGGGGCTGAAGGGCTGCACCACCTTCCGCTTCAATCCCGAGGCGTTCCAGGGTGTGCTGGTGAAAGACAGAGATCTGGCAAACACCACCTATCAGTTCGTGCTCGAAGATGGCACCACCGTCGATCTCAAGGGTAACGAAGAGGTCGAGTACGACGGCGAAATGCACACCGCCGCCAACCTGTTCGACGCACTCAAAGAAGGCTACTACGGAAAATTCTGATCATGACCGTCAAACTGGATAAAAAAATCGTCAGCTACAAAGTCATAACCCCGGACAGCAAGGCCGAGACCGAACAGGCTGCGCCCCAGGAAAAACTCAGTCTCGCCGTGCAAAAGATGGATGAAAACGTCGATCGCCCGGAAACGCTTCACGGCACCACCTACAAGATCAAGACGCCGCTGACTGATCATGCGCTCTATATCACCATCAACGATATCGTGCTGAACCCGGACACCGATCACGAACAGCGCCGCCCCTTCGAAGTGTTCATCAACTCCAAGAGCATGGACCACTTCCAATGGGTGGTGGCGCTGACCCGGGTGCTGTCCGCGGTGTTCCGCAAAGGCGGCGACTGCACCTTCCTGGTGGAGGAAATGAAAGCGGTCTTCGACCCGAAAGGCGGTTATTTCAAGAAGGGGGGCAAATTCATGCCGTCCCTGGTGGCGGAAATCGGCGACTGCCTCGAAACCCACATGAAAAGCATTGGCCTGATCGAAGATCCCGACATCTCCGATCACCAGCGCCAGATCATGAACCAGAAGCGCGCTGAATTCGAAAGCCGTACGGCTGCGACGGAAGAAAGCGCCAGCCAGTATCCCGCCGGCGCTCAGCTGTGCAACAAATGCATGACCCAGGCGATGATCATGATGGACGGCTGCATGACCTGCCTGAGTTGCGGAGAATCGAAGTGCGGTTGAGCGGCCGCCGCTAGCGGATGTCGCACGGGGTGGCGGGGAGGCCGCCGGAGTTCTCGATCGGCAGCCGCCACGAGCAAATGCACGCCTTTTAGAATTTCAAATCCTGGCGGGCCGGCCGGCCGGCTCGCCGACAACATAAAAGGAGAATAATATGGGACAGCAACAGGAAGACTTTATTCGGGAATTCTGTTCGTGCTTCGGCGACGGTTCCTATGACAGCCGTGCCGATGTCGATAAGATTCTGTCGATGATGGCGGAAGATGTGGAATGGCAGCTATGGGTGCCGGGTGGCCCGGTTATCAAAGGGCGAGATAACATCCGCGCAGAACTCGAGCGGCAGAAGAGCTTTCTGCGCAACAATAAATGCAACATCATCAACATAACCTCCAGCGGCAACGTGGTGATGACCGAACGCAAGGATGACGCGGTCATGTACGGACGGGATGCCCCCCATCACATGGTGGCGGTGTATGTTCTCAACGATCAGGGCCTGATACGCGAGTGGCGGGAATATCTCGACATGATGGATCTGACGAAGAAGATGGGTGTGGATCTCGAGGTTGCGGCAGAAGGTAGAGGAGACGATTCCATAAACTAATGGCGTTCAGCGTCTTAGTGTCGCTCAGGGATTGGATTGGAAATAAAACGCCGCTGCGGGGCAAACATCGTCGGCACAGCCTATGCTCTCTTATAGTTAAAGTTCATAGGGTGTGCCGAGGAGCGAGGCGCACCGCAGAATCCGCGGACATGTATTGATCGATACCCTCTATCGAAACGCCGACAGCCTTTGGAAAAGAGACAAACGATTCTGCGTCACTGCTGGTGTCTGGACTCGGCTTCTCCCGATGTGGCCTGTTCCCAGGCTGACTGATGTTCTGCGCCGGTCTCGTCCACCGGCCCGGTGCGGGGGTCCATCTCGAATACCGCTGGTGAAGTCACCGAAACGGGGCGGAACGGGTCGGTCTCGTCATGTACCGGCAGTACGTGGGTTTTGCGGCGGATGGAAATGACCAGGGCAAACCCGACCAGGCATGCGGCGCTGAACACAAACAGTCCGCTGGGCCCGATGATCGCCATGAACAGCGCAGCCAGGGGGCCGCCAACGGCGGAACTGACCCCGAAGATGAGCAGTATGACACTGCCGACCATAACGAATTCCCCCGCCTCGGCACTGTCGGAGGCGTGCGCCAGGCTGATGGCGTACATGGTCATCACCATGCCGCCCCAGCCTATGGCCACCACCGGCAACAGGTTGCCCAGGCCCGCCAGCAAGGCCAGCGCCAGCGACATGGCGGCTCCCACCAGCGAGGAGAAGAACAGCACCAGGCGGCGGTCGTAATGATCGGAGATGCGCCCCAGGGGCAATTGGAACAATGCGCCCCCCAATACCGCCGCACTCATGAACAGTGCGAGTTGCGCGGTTTCAAGCCCGACACCCCGGGCATACAAAGGCCCCAGTGTCCAGAAGGCTCCCGTAACCAGGCCGCTGGTCACCGATCCGCCGATACCTACATGGGAGAGCTGCCAGACCCGGCGGAAATCGAGCCTTACCGTCTGCATCGGCGCCGGCGCCAGGGTCACCGTCAGGGACACCGGCACGATCGCAAGGGACAGCAGCACCGAGGCCAGGCCAAATAGCACGGGGCCGGAAGGACTGGCGATATTCAGCAACTGCTGGCCGAGCATGATCATGGTCAGGTTGATCACGGTGTAGAGAGAGAGCAGGGTGCCGCGCGTCTCCCGGGTGGATCGGTCGTTGAGCCAGCTTTCGATCACCATGTAGAGGCCCGATATGCAGGCGCCGACGACAAAACGCATCAGCAACCAGGCCCCGAAAGCGGACAGCGCGTGAAACAGCAGCGCCACGGCGGAAAACACCGTGGCCAACACCGCGAAGGTGCGGATGTGGCCCACTCGCCGGACGATATGGGGCGTCAGTAAACAACCGCTGACAAAACCGATAAAGTAGACGGAACCGGTGAGACCGATCTGGGCGGAGCTGAAATTCTCGATTTCCGCCCGCAGTGGCAACAGGGTCAACAGCAATCCGTGACCCGCCAGCAACAGGGCGTTGGAGCTCAGCAGGGCGGCAAGCGGCAACAGCAGATATCTCATGGTTCTTTGCGATCGGGCTCTTCATTGAACGGTGATTGGTAGACTGTGACCTGATCCGGGCTGATGGTTACCGGAACCGGCGCGTGATCGACGCAGGGGGCACACAGATTGCGGGCTGGCAACAGCAACCGACCATGATACACGTCAGTCCGCGCCATTACCTGCACGGCGAATCCAAGTAGTCGCCTTTTGGTTGGAACACAACGCCCCGCTGGAATTCCCCTGCCGTCCCAGCGAAATTTAGGCCGGTGAGGTGAGATCCGGGAGGCAGGCATACTTTGAGTGCGGGCGCTCAGGAATGGTGCGCTTCCAGGAAGGCAGTGACGCTGCTGATATTGCGCTGATGGTCCTCGAGCATCCTGGCGAGTTGTCGTTGTACATCTTGGTGCCTGATACGGGGCAGGGCCTCAGTGATTTTCCTGGCGACCCAGCCTTGCCCGCGATTGAGGAACTGCATTCTGGCCGGAAAATTCTCGATGGCCAGGCATTTCTCGACAAAGTCTCCCACGATTTTGTCCGGCTCGGCTCCGAGGGCGTGCAGGCTGCTGATCAGCCCTTCACAGGACTTGGCCTCGTCCCGGTGGATGTCGCGCAACAATTGCCGATGTTGGCGTGAGGGTGCGTCGCGCAGTGACAACGTGCACACACGGGCGCCGGCACGTTCGGCATGCAATAGGGTAAACAGCAGGTCGAGAGTTTCGTCCAACGTCAAAAAATCGGGGTGGGCCGGGTCGGTTTCGCGCGTCGCGCTGGCGTCGGATTTGTCCGTCATGGTCACAGGCTCCTCGACTGAATAAAGTATTACCGATGAAGTATAGATAATTGTCGCAAGCCGTCACGCTGGGTTGGCGTCAAGGCTGGAAATACCCTCTCGAGCCAGATCCTGCAAACGGATTTTGCCAGCCTCCAGTGTCAAGGTCTTCCCGCTCCTGTGCCAGTCGTACCTGTTGCAACGCTGGTGCCTGGAAGTATCGTCGCCCCTGGGGTTGTGTGCCAAAAGTCGATTCCCATAGCGAGCCTCTCAAGTTATTCCGGGGGTCTGCTGATCTGAGCCGCACAGCTTCAATCAATGATAACTAGGGGTGCAGCGCCGGGAATTTAGCCAGTCTTTCGAGGTTTGCCCGTTGGGTAACGCGGGGAGCTGGAGCCTTACCTGGGGGGAGATCAACGGGTGTACCAGTCTTTCGCATCTTTGCATCAGCGATCGCCAGACGGGTGAGTCGTCTTGACATGCATGGATATTGGTTTAATATCGCCCGACGTTTCAGGTGTTCGCGCTGCGTATCTCGCAGCGCGAATTAAACGGGAAACAGGTGAGCCTGAGTAAAGGCAAAACCTGTGCTGCCCCCGCAACGGTAAACAGATAATCCATTCACGCCGGCTTCTCCCCGAAGTTGGCGACCACTGCGCCACATGGCGTGGGAAGGCGAATGGCCTGCCACCTCGGCAAATCTGTGAGCCCGGAGACCGGCCTGTGACAAAGCGACACCGTGTGGCGGGGTGCCACAGAGTTGGAGCAGACGCTCCGGGTCTTTGTCTGTACTGAATTCTGGCTTTTTCCTCCCCCACTTGTGTTCCATTCAGGTAATTCGTCTTCGTTCGCGGGTGAACGGTGGCGGGAGTAAGGCTGTCAATGAAATCGATAATTTCTGGCTGTCGGCATCTGTCGGCGGCGGCCGGGCTGTTGTGCCTGTTCGCTTTTTCTGTCGCCAGCAGCGCCAGCGATCGTCCCTACGGGTCGCCAACAGATTATTCCCTGGCGGATATGAGCGTCGCCTATCAGGCCGCAGGCCTGACCGACGAGCAGGCCGCCGCGATCCTGCTGAGTCGCTTTACGTTCGGCGCCCGGCCTGGCGACCGGGAGGCAGTGCTCGAGCGCGGCCTGCCCCACTGGTTGGCCCAGCAGTTGGAAGCCAACCTGCCGGATCACGCATTGGCGGCCAGGCTCGAGCCCTACGACGCGCTCGGGTTTTCCGATGCCGAGTTGACGGCCACTTATCCCTCTTTCAGCGCCGCAGCGGCACATATCCGCCGTTTCTATCCCGGCGTATTGCCGCCGCGCGACGAGCCGGTCGTGGATTTTTCGGTGATTTCCGCAAAGCTCGGCGCCTTTGCGCAAGAACACGGCATGCGCAGGATGGAAGATTCCCTGCTGCCCCAGGTGGAAGGTCAGAAGTTGATATTCACCCTTTACTCCCGCAACCAGTTGCGGGAGGTGATGGTGGACTTCTGGGCCAATCACTTTTACGCCAGCACCGCCAATTTTGGTTCTCGCGGCTGGGTTTTGTCATTCGAACGGGACGTGCTGCGTCGCCATGCGCTGGGACATTTCGAGACCTTGCTGCAAGCCTCCGCCAAGCACCCGGCAATGCTGGAGTACTACGGTTTTGACGCGCGCCCCGGCTCTCTTGCGGCGGGGCAGTCGTTCAAGGACCAGCACGTCCGGGAATTGCGCCACCGGCCCGGCGGCGAAGCCGCGATCGCCGCGGGCGAAGCCGTGATCGCGCACATCGACGACGAGCGGGATCTGATACTCAAGCGGGAAT